>NZ_JAUPEW010000007.1:0-134744 GCF_033052775.1 Idiomarina sp. Sol25 | reverse complement strand
GAGATTTAACTCGTCCCGTCAAGCGCTTTTATCACCTTTCTAACTGTTTTTTTACTGACTGCGTAAAGTTTCAGCAACACGCTGCTTTTCTCGCCAAACTTAGGCCAGACATGACCTATTTACCTCTATCTGCTATAAAGGTTGTAACAGCTTTTAACTCAGGAGCACACTTATGGCAGATATCCGTAGTTACTGTGAATATGAACCAGTTATCGGTGAACGCGTTTACCTGGACCCCAGCTCGGTCATTGTCGGTAATATTACAATAGGCGATGACAGCAGCGTATGGCCTATGGTCGCAGCAAGAGGCGATGTTAACCGTATTACTATTGGTAAGCGTAGCAACATTCAGGATGGAACCGTTCTTCATGTTACGCGTAAATCCAAAGCCAACCCTGATGGGCATCCCTTAGTTATTGGGGACGAAGTTACCGTAGGCCACCATTGTATGTTGCATGGTTGCAAACTGGGTAACCGCATATTAGTAGGCATGTCAGCCGTTATAATGGATGATGTCGTCATAGAAGATGATGTCATTATTGGAGCCGGTAGTCTGGTTCCTCCGGGCAAACGCTTAGAAAGTGGCTACTTATATGTCGGCAGCCCAGTTGAAAAGAAAAGACGCCTTAATAGCGGTGAGGCGAACTTTTTAAGCCAATCGGCACAAAACTACGTCGATTTAAAAGACGACTACCTTTTACAGGTGAGTCCAGTTTCTTAAGTTAATGGAAGCTTAGTGGAAACGACGGCTTTCCAGTCGAGAGAAACTTAACAGGCCGGATAAGTCCTTTAACCGGCCTGCAATAACATGCACCACACCGTCGTGAATTTCGACAATGCCTTTTACCCAAAGTAGATTGCTGGTCAGGAAGCATTGTCGAAATTGGCGGGCAGTATTCGCCCAGACCACCACATTGCTGTTTCCGCTTTCATCTTCCAAAGTTAAAAAAGTGACGCCGCTACGGGTGCCGGGCCTTTGCCGGCAGGTGACTAAGCCGGCCAGAGTCAGTACTTGCCCTGAGCGACAGGTTATGAGGTCGCGAGCCATTACGCAGTTTTTTAATTCGGAGTTATTTCTCAGTAAAGCTAATGGGTGGCGGCCTAAGGTCAACCCGGTCGATTCATAATCTGCTTTTATGTTGTCCGGCTCATCAGGCGCTGGCAGTTGGCGGGCAGGGCGATCCTTAACATGCTCAAACAACGGCATTTGCTGATCACTTATAGACAAGCTTTGCCAATGTGCCTGATGCCGATGCCCAGCAACACTCTTTAACGCATCGGCGCGGGCGAGGGCGTTGATATCGGAGTCCCGCAATCCACTTTGTCGCAACTCATGCATGCTAGTGAAACCGTCCTCCGGCCTTTGCGCCAACGTATGCTTTATTCTGCTTTCAGATAAGCCCTGAATTTGCCGTAAGCCCATTCGTACAGTCTCATTGGACTTCGTATCTTCTTTAAGTAACCAATAATAGTCCCAGTCGCTGTCGTTAATATCCGCGGCTAAAAACTTTACGTCGTGGCGTTGTGCGTCCTGTACCAACTGCGATGCCGAGTAAAACCCCATAGGTAAACTATTCAGCAAGCCCACATAAAAAGCAGCCGGGTGGTAGGTCTTAAACCAGGAAGACGCATAAGCCAGATTGGCAAAGCTGGCAGAATGCGACTCAGGAAAACCATATTGTCCAAAACCACAAATTTGCCGGAACAACCGTTCGGCAAACTCCTGTTTATAACCCCGCTCCAGCATGCCGTTAATAAGCTTGTCTTCAAAACGGGTTAAATGCCCGTTTTGCCCCCACGACGCCATAGCCCGACGAAGCTGGTCCGCCTCGCCACCGCTAAAGCCAGCCGCGACCATAGCCAGCTTAATAACCTGCTCCTGAAAAATAGGTACGCCCAGTGTTCTTTTTAATACCAACTTTACTTCGTCACTAGGGTAATCAACTTCTTCCAGACCTGCACGACGACGTAAAAAGGGATGTACCATGTCGCCTTGTATGGGGCCGGGCCGGACTATCGCAATCTGAATAACCAGATCATAGAAAGTTTTGGGTTTTAATCGCGGCAACATATTCATTTGCGCACGCGACTCTATTTGAAAAATCCCCATAGAGTCAGCGGCTTGTAGCTGTTGATAAACCCGACTATCCTCCTGCGGAATGGTTGCCATGGTCAGTTGCTGGCCATAGCGCGAATTGATAAGCGCCAGCATTTTTCGTAAGGCCGTCAGCATACCCAGCGCCAGCACGTCCACTTTTAATAAGCCCAGGCTTTCGAGATCCGTCTTGTCCCACTGAATAACCGTTCGGTCCGTCATTGAGGCATTTTCTACCGGAACCAGCCGTGACAAGTCATCGGCAGCAATAACAAAACCACCGACATGCTGCGACAAATGCCGGGGAGTACCCATCAATTGCTCAGTGAACCGTAAAAGGTGCTGACCCCTTAACGAATTTGTGATTTCGGGGTGCTGCTGTGCTAGCTGTTGCTGCCAACTTTGCTCTTTGTCGCGCCGGTCTAAATTGCGGCGGAAATACTGCATTTGCTGTTCACTAAAACCCAGAGCTTTGCCAACATCGCGAAAAGCACTTTTAAAACGGTAGGTGATCACCGTTGCAGCCAACGCTGCGCGCTGCCGACCGTATTTGCGGTAAATGTACTGAATGACTTCTTCTCGGCGCTCGTGCTCAAAATCCACATCAATATCCGGTGGCTCGTTCCGTTCCTTAGAAATAAAACGTTCAAACAACACCTGAATCTGCGCCGGATTAACCGCGGTAATGCCCAGACAATAACAAACCACCGAATTTGCTGCTGAACCACGTCCTTGAAATAAGATCCCTTGCTCACGGGCAAAACAAACTAAGTCATGAATGGTTAAAAAGAAAGGCTCGTAGCTTTGCTCTTTTATCAGGCTAAGTTCTTTTAAGTAAAGTGCTTTTACCGACTCGGGCACACCTTGCGGATAACGCCAGCGAGCACCTTGCTCAGTTAACTGCTTTAAGTAGCCGGAGGCACTCATGCCTTCAGGAACCAGTTCAGCCGGATATTCGTAACGAAGTTCAGATAGACAAAACTGACACCGCTGAGCAATAGCCAGTGTTTCGCCTAGCCACTTTTGTGGGTAGCACTGTTGCAACTCACTCAGGCTTCGTAGATGATGCTCCGCGTTGTTACTGGCTAAGCCGGGGTGATGCGCTAAAGAGCCACCATGTTGGATCGCGTTCAGAATATCATACAGCGGCTGTTGTTCAGTGGTTGCCATGCGAACGCCACCAGCGCAGGCGACTTTCACTTTTACGGCCTGTTGTAGCTCAACCATAGCCTGAAAAGCTCTTTCGTCGTCAGCCTGATAGTGCCGCTCGTATAGCAACCAAAACCGCTGCTGCCATACCAACTTCAACTTTTCACCAATAGCCAGAAGCTGAGTCTGAGAAAAGTCCGGCTGCCACAATAAAAGACACTGAGAGAATCCTTCGAAAAAATCATCGATGTTGGCCTGATAATGGCCTTTTTCACTGCGACTACGAAACAGTGTGATTTTTTTACAAAGCTCCGCGTAAGCCTCTCTGGTTGGCGCCAACACAACCAGTGTACCCACTTCAGCCACCCTGAATTCACTACCTACAATGAGTTTTATACCCCGAGCTTTTGACTCCTGATAGGCTTTTACAATACCTGCCACAGAGCATTCGTCAGTTATTGCTATGGCGTTATAGCCTAACTCATCTGCGCGCATCACTAGCTCTTCCGGCGAAGCGGCCGAACGCAAAAAGCTGTAGTGGCTTAAGCTGTGTAGCTCAGCAAAGGACGCTGTACTGGAACCTTTAGGCATATCAGCTGAACCAGCCATGTAAATACCACTGTCCGGACTCAAAATAGAGCCAGCCCACACGCTGAAATTTGTCCCGGGCAATCCAGTAATCGCGGGCTATGTCGCCGGCGTCCCACCAGCCACAGACTTTGCGTTCCGGCCCGTGCCATAGCTGCCATAAATCGATTGAAGTTAGCTGTGGAGGCTGTAACAGCCAAAGAGGCCGCTTAGGCGCCGCAGATAACACTTGGGACTTTTCCCCTGCGGGGCGTCGAAATTCGTTATGACCTGGACGTGGGTCATCATTAATAGCCGGCGAGAACACGGCATTGTTGCCGAGCTTCGCCTGTAACCGGCCAATGAGCTGCAGTGTTTCATGCCGGTGTTGCTCCCCTCCAAAAAAGTGACTGTTGTGCTGTTCAGACGGCAATAGTTCATTGGCCACCAGCGTAATTTCTATAACCGCTTCCGGTAAAGGTATGGACTCCATTTTCAACTGCAGTAACGACAAAAAGCTCTGCCCCCGCCAGCCGGGTTCAGCTAAAGCGACGGGAACAACAGAAGGAGACTCATATCGGTGATGCAGTTCAATACTGACCTGCTGGGTTATCTTTTGTCGCTGGTAGAGAAAGTCTTCCAGCTCACCAAACAAGCGCTTTAACGGAAACAGCAAGCCTTGCCAGTGAGGAATTTCTGTGACCAGATCCAGGCTTTGTCGGAACCTTTCCGGTGGCGTGAAAAAATGATAACTTTGCTGCTGGCGACCCTGAAGCTGCTCCAGATATAACTGTGTTTCCAGGCCCAACTGCCGGCCGACTTCATCTCCCGATAACTGTATGAGCTCTCCCAACTGACGAAAACCGGCGGCTTTACAATGCTTCTGTATTTTTGTTCCTAAACCGGCAGCACTAATCGGTAGCTGAGCCAGCAGTTGTGCGGACTCTTGGGGGTTTAACGAAACCGGGCAATCATATTCCGCTAATAACCGAGCTGCTAAGGGGTTATCCGCGACTGCCAACTGAGCCTTAATTGGCAGCGCATGAACCTCGCGGGATAGAGTATTAAATGCCGCACTCATCCCGCCATACAGCTGCACCAGACTACTCAACTCAATTACCAGACCTTTGGGTGGATACAGAACTAACTTAGCTGCCCACTGGTAAAGTCGGGTGGCTAATTGCTGCAATACCTGCTGTTCCCGCTCCGGAATATATTCAACGAGTTGCAGTTGCTCACAAAGCGATATTGCCATAACCGTCTGGATAGAGGGTTTTACCCCAGCCTCCCGAGCCAGGGTGTTGCACTGCACTATAACCGACTGGTTACCCTGTAACTGGTAAAGTGCCAACGGCTGGGTGTTGCTGTCAGGCTGTAAGCGCCCCCGGTTATCCAGTAGCAATTGGGAAAAATGACAATATAACCACATTAGTTCAGAACAACGCTTTCCAGTGGCCAGCCAACTTTGCGTTTTAGTATGTCGAGCGTAACTCCCGCTTCATCAAGCTTTAACCGTACGCGGTTCGAATAAGCCCGCGCTTCTTCATTTAAAGCAGGTTCGCTCAATACCACGCCCATTTGCCCGGTTTGGGCCGCTTTATACCAACGCCGAACAGATTTAGCTGTCGTTTCTTTTTGTGCAAACCAACCTAACGCCAGCGCATTTTTTGTCTGCAATATCTGCTCAAACGCCCAGGCGGCTTTCTCTGCATTGGTCTGAATAACCACCTGCATAGACTCATTAAGCCCATAATGGTGTAAGCCAGCAGCCGATAACCAGGCCGGAGGGTTTACCCAGAACACCGACTGCTTTTGTTGCACCGCATGCTGTATTAATGGCAACAATAGTGCCTGCTCGGAAAACGAGGTTTGCAACTGCCACTCATGCAACCCCGGGTATTGCCAGCCACCGCCCAGCGCAGTATCTAGCGACGAAAAACCAGAGCTTAAGGTAGCTGCCTGACTGTCGGTAACCTGACCATGCCAAACAAGCCCTTGCTGAATAAGAGTCTGAAGCTTTGTCTGCATAAAACCTCCGAATACTGTACATATATACAGTACCATTAATTTTTACTCGTTACCAACAGACATCATTACTGGCTTCAGTTATTATTTATCTCATTGTTTCTAATTAGGATAGGGCAGCATGCTGACATCAATACTCATTCCCTTCAGAGTCATTATTAACTTTTCATGGGGATTAATCACCACCGCTATTATTGGTGTTTCGATTATTAGTATTGGTATTTTTAAAGTGTTACTGCCTTTTAAAAGACCTCAGCGCATCTGTTCTTTTTTGGGAAACGCTTTATTCCGAATCTGGGCATACTGCATGTCGCTGATGTTTCAGCTGACTCAACGCATGGAATGGCACATTAAAGGTGACCTCGATATCCACGAAAAAGGCTGGTACATGGTTATGGCTAACCATCGTAGCTGGGTCGATGTGCTGGTGCTAATGCATTTGACTCGTCGCCACATGCCTATGCCGCGCTTCTTTTTAAAGTCACAACTTATGTGGATCCCCATTATTGGCTGGGGTTGCTGGGTACTGGATATGCCTTTTATGAAACGCTACTCAAAAGAGTTGCTGGAGAAAAAGCCGCACTTAAAAGGCAAAGACATTGCAACGACGACACGTTCTTGCGCCAAATTCCGCCACATTCCTACAACTGTGGTGAATTTCTGTGAAGGCACGCGCTTTACCCCAGAAAAGCACGCGAAAAAACAGAGCCCTTTTCGCAACCTGCTGCCACCTAAGGCAGGCGGTACGGCTTTCTCTTTGCAAATTATGGGTGGTCAGTTTGAGGCCATTTTGGATATTACCATTGTCTATCCGGGAACCGATAAACGCCCGGTAGTCTGGCATTTACTAAGCGGAAAATTAAAAAACGTCTATGTTGATATAAAGACACGGCCTATTACAGATGATTTAATCGGCGACTATGCCAGTGATGAAGCTTTTAGGGCTTATTTCCAGCAATGGCTCAATCAACGCTGGCAGGAAAAAGACGAAACCATTGACGAAATGCGTAAGGAAATTCACAGCACCCGATAAGGGAGTTTTATAATGAACTTTGAGTTCGTAAAAGAATGGCTAGAAAAGCTCGGCATTGAAGGGAAATTACCAGAGCTTGATCTGATTGTTAGTTCATTATTGGTTTTAATTGGCTGTTACCTTGCCTATGTTGTCGCGCGCTGGGTTATCAATCATGCCATCGACCGAGTGTTAAGCAAAGCACCGGAGCGGTGGTATAACTCTTTGGTCAACAGTGGTTTCTTCAAGCGCTGTGCCAACCTGGCTCCTATTATCGTCATTCACAATTTCATCCCGATTCTTTTTATTGATGACTTTGAGAGTTGGCAGTCGCCGCTGCGCACCGTTGTTGGTGTTTACCTCACCTGGGTTATTACCAGTATTCTCACGGCTTTAGCGAACGTCGTTTCCATTGCCTACGACTACTCTTATAAAGCTAGAGAAGTGCCCATTACCGGTGTAATACAGGTGGCAAAGTTAATTCTGGTATTAATGGCCATTATCATTACCGTCGCCATTATTATGAACAAATCCCCCATGTATTTACTCAGCGGCTTTGGGGCAATGACAGCCATTCTCATGGTGGTTTTCAGAGACACCTTAATGGGATTTGTTGCCGGGGTACAACTGGCAACCAACCGTATGGTCGCCATTGGTGACTGGATAGAGCTGTCCGACCATGGCGTTGATGGCACCGTGCAGGAAGTAGGGCTCATTTCCGTAAAAGTTCAGAACTGGGATAAAACCATTGTTTTCTTACCCACCTATATATTGATTCACGAATCATTTAAAAACTGGCAAGGCATGGTTAATACCGGTGGACGCCGCATGCGTCGGTCATTAATGATTGACCTGGACAGTTCCCGGATTTTATCCGATGAGGAACTGAAAGAAATTGCCGAAAAGCACTTTGATCAATCGACTGAGGATTGGCTGAGAGAAAACGAACTGCAAAAGCCCGTTAGTAATTTAACGGTATTTCGTGTCTTTGCTAATAACTATCTGAAAAATCACAAGCAGGTGAGGGAAGATCTCCTGCACATGGCACGTCTGATGCAGCCAACCGCCGCCGGCATACCATTAGAGATTTATGCGTTCGCTAAAGAAACCGAATGGACAAAATATGAGGCGATACAAAGCTCTATTCTGGAGTACTTATACAGTGTTATGGCGGACTTTGAACTGAAAAATTACCAGTATATGAACAATAATCAGGCCTTCTCCGAGCAAAGCGGAAAAGGCACACATTCTCAAAGTAATTCAGGGCACTGAGTTATTTTTCCAGCAGATAACCAGCTAAGTCAGAAAAGTCTTCCTGGAAATTGTCGCTGTCACGGAAACCCTGTGGCAGCATTTTGTATTTACCATTAACAATAAAACTTGGTGTTGCGTTAACTCCTAATTTACTTGCCCGACGATCCATTTTGGAAGCCGCAGCGCGAACAGTGAAGCTCGCCATGGCTTTATCGAACTCATCGCCGGATACATCGTTTACAATAAACACATTACGAATGTCTTCTTTACTCGTCAGCATGCTGTTTTTGTTGAAGTTGTAATCAAAAATAGCCGCAGCAATTTCTTCTTCTTTATTCAGTTTTTGCGCAGCCACAAAAGCCTGAGTCATGGTTTCACCCATGTTACGAGGCCCCAGAAACGACACATGCGCCTTTTTAAAGGCATCCGGGTATTCTGACTTCATTTCTTTTGCAATAGGTTCAAAGCGGTAGCAATGGACACAGTAAAACGAAAAGAACTCGGTAATTTCCGGTTTACTGGTCGCTTCATCGGCTATCACTTCGTAGTGAACACCCTCTTCAAAATTCTGAGCCTGAGCAAAACCCGCTGCGACTATTAATGCTCCGGCAAAACCCATTAACCACTTTTTCATTATCATTTCCTGTTATCTGTTAAAACTATCTATTCAAATTAGCCATTAAAGCCAAGGTTCAGCGGCGCTTCATCCAGCCCCGCCAATTGTTCTTTCAGTGCCAGAATCTGCTGCTCCCAATATCGGCTTTCTGCAAACCAGGGAAACGCTCGCTGAAAGGCACTGTCTTGCCACCGGCGTGATAACCATGCCATATATTGAATGATTCTGAAACTGCGCAAAGGTTCAATTAATATCAATTGCGCCGTATCAAATTCGCAGAAATCTTCGTAGCCGGTCAGCAGGGCATCCATCTGTAAGGTTTGCTCCTGATGCGACCCGTTCAGCATCATCCATAAGTCCTGAATCGCAGGCCCAGAGCGACAATCATCAAAATCGACAAAAGTCAGTTGCTCTTCATACTGCAGAATATTACCAATATGGCAGTCACCGTGCAGGCGCTGATACTCGAAGTCCTGCAAAGGTGTAGAACGTAAGCGCTCACTTAAGGGATCAAGAATGGCAAAAAAGGCGTCTTTTAATTCAGCGGGTAATAAAGCGGACTGGTGTAGCTCGGCCACGGACTGTTCCACAAAACCTTCATAGTCAATGGTTTCCCGGACTTTAAACTTGCCCGCCTGAGCTACCGCGTGCATACGGCCTATTTGACGTCCCAGCCGCTCCAGTTCGTCCAGATCATTCGGCTCAAAGGCTCTGCCGCCAATGCTCGTATACACACAAAAGCGGTAGCCTTCAAACTCGTGCAGACGCTTACCCTGAAGCTCCAGAGCCGAAACTGCCGGAACTTCGGCTTGCGCCAGTTCCTCAACAAACTCAAGTTCTTCGTTAATTTGTTCTGTGCGCCAGCGCTGCGGGCGATAGAATTTTGCCACGTAACGTTTGCGATCATCGTCAGCAAACTGATAAACCCGGTTTTCGTAGCTGTTAAGTGCCAGCAAGCCCGAGGCGGGATACAAACCGACACTTTCTAAGGCATTAACAACCAGATCCGGCGTCAGTCCCTGAAAAGCAAAGTCCGACGCGTTCTCTGTAGAATCATTCATATAAAAAGCGGCTCTGATGCGTATTAGTTATATCCGCATTATCAACCGCTGTGACCACGAAGTAAAACTCTGTGACCTGACCTTCTAACAATGATGGTGGAACTGCTACCGTTACCGGCAAGGTTCCAACTTCCCCCGCAGAAACCTGTTTTGTGGAATCGCCAATTAACTCGAACTCGTCAAAGCCTTTAACCTCCACGCGGTAAGTCATGTCCTGTTGTGACTTATTGACCAGCTTTAAGGTAAAGACGTTTTCAATTTGTCCTTCAATGTTTTCTCTGAACAGCTGGTTACGATCACGTAATACATCGACCTCAAGAGGCACACGAGTTGCGACGTCCCATACCAGCACGCTACTCACCACCAGAACCATAATAAAGTAGCCGATACTCTTCATCCGCCACGGATTGGTTTTCTCTTTTTTGTTTTTAGCCGCTAAGTTACGTTCGGTAGTAAAGCGGATAAGTCCTTTTGGATAATTCATTTTATCCATAACGTCATTACAGGCATCAATACAGGCACCACAGTCAATGCACTCATATTGCAGACCGTTTCGGATATCGATACCGGTTGGGCATACCTGCACGCACATATAGCAGTCAATGCAGTGACCTAAGCCTTTTTCAGCAGGGTCGGCCTTGCGCGAACGAGGACCGCGAGGCTCGCCTCGTTCAGCATCATAAGACACGGTGTAAGTGTCTTTATCGAACATAGCTGACTGGAAACGCGCGTAAGGACACATGTGCGTACACATAATTTCCCGCATATAACCGGCGTTGCCATAGGTACAGAATGCAAAAAAGAGAACACTAAAGGTTGCCCAGAAACCGGCGTCCAGGGTGAAGAAGTTCAGGAACAGTTCGCGTATGTCGGTAAAGTAACCCACAAAGGTCATCGCGGTTAATAAAGACACCAGTATCCAACCACTTTGTTTACCCGCTTTACGCCAGAACTTGTCAAAGTCCATTTTGCGTTCGTCCAGCTTAATACGCTTGTTACGCGGGCCTTCGAACTTTTTCTCAAACCACATAAAAATAAAGGTCCAGGTGGTTTGTGGACACATAAACCCGCACCAGACCCGACCAAAAACCGTCGTCACAAAAAATAACGCAACGGCTGCCACAATCGCAAACCAGGCAACTACAGTGAAGTCCTGCGGCCATAAGGTTAAACCGTAAATTCGGAAGCGCTGCTCCATAATATCAAGCAGAACCGCTTGTTCGCCCTGGTAAGTCAACCAGGGAATGAGAGCAAAGACGGCCAGCAGCAAAAAACCAAAACCGCGTCTAAAATACTCCATGGCACCTTTAGTATCGCGCACATAAATGCGGCTGCGAGGGGAGTAGTTATCGTTGTGTTTCTGTCCGTCTGGACGCTGAATTTTGACTTTATCGGCGGACTGAACCGTTATTTTTTGTTCCATGAGCAATACCACATAGTGTCACGGCGAGGTGCGCACAGTATAACGGATCTTAACTGTTTGCGCAGCTCACTGGGCTGAATTAATAATGCAATCTAAAAGTATGTTACAACCAGCTTCCACGTCATGCCAGTGCGACCACTCATCGGGCGCGTGACTGACCCCATTTACAGACGGGATAAATATTAGCCCGGATTCCGTAATCTCTGTAAAAAATTGAGCATCGTGTCCTGCACCACTGGGCATTTTCAGACACGAGTAATTTCGAGCTTTGGCTTTCTCTTCTATTTGTTTCGTCAGCTTTTCTGAACAGGCCTGAGGGTTCAGCCAGCTCACTTGTTCGTATTCAAACTTCAACCGATGCTTACGCGCTATTGCTGACAATGCCTTGTTGCAGGAGTCTGCCAGCTCTTTCATTACATCAAGGTTCATGTCTCGGCCAACAATAGTAAACACCGCTTCACCCGGCACGGTATGCGGGCTACCAGGTTTCAAGTCCACCTTGCCCACGGTAATGCGCGTTTTATCGGTGCCATCTTCGGCAATAATGCGCTCAATTTCGTGAGCAAAATCTGCCAGTCCCATAAAGGCGTCACTGCGCATATTCATTGGTGCTGTACCGGCATGGTCGGCTTTGCCTTTTAAGTGAACTATCCATTTGAACACCCCGGAAATACCTTCCACGGCACCAATGGTTATCTCTTTCTGGAACAGCACCGGCCCTTGTTCAATGTGCAGTTCATAAAAAGCTTTCAATCGCTCCGGAGGCCATGCAGCGTCCAGCGCATCCATAACGTCCATGCCATGGGTAGCCATCGCGTCCTTTAAATACACATTATCGGCATCGTGAGCTGACATAAGCCAGTCCGGATTCAGCACACCCGCAATAGCCTGAGACCCCATCATGCCACCGAATCGACCTTCTTCTTCGGCTGTACCAACCACCCATACAGGATGCGCTAATTTCACGTCATTTTCTTTGATCGAGCGCAAAACTTCGAAGCCTGCTAAAACCCCGAGTGCGCCATCGAATATCCCTCCGGCGGGAACAGTATCGAGATGTGAACCGGTAAGAATAGCTGGTTTTTTGCAGTAGTCACCAATACCAAAAAACACATTACCGGCACCATCCATGAAGGTTTCAAAACCTTCGGCTTTAGCTTGCTCCAGCATCCAGCGGCGGGCTTCCATATCAGCATCGGTAAAACCCCAGCGGTACATACCATGATCAGTTTCGTTATAACCAATTTTGGATAGCTCCAGCACGGATTTTTTTAAGCGGTCAGCATTAATGCTCAGCATAGTCACCTCCTTTACATTTATTATTAAGCGTAGGACATAAACTAAGGAGCGCCAAAAGCGCAAAAAAAAGCCCGCACCAAAAGGTACGGGCAAAGGTTGCACGGGGCAAAGGGGAGCCCCTAGAGGGTTTACGACAGTTTGCGTGCAGTTAAGGCTGCATTAAGTACCGCCGCCAACTTAATTGACGATTGTATTGCTTGTGCCGAAACCTCGTGCTTCAGCAAGGTTTGCACATGCGAGTCAATGCACATACCACAACCATTCAGTGCCGATACCGCCAGTGAGAACAACTCAAAGTCGGCTTTATCCACACCCGGGTTAGCCATTGCGTTCATGCGGAGTCCCGCAGGAAGCTTAGAAAACTGTTTATCGCTTGATAAATGCAGGAAGCGATAATAAACGTTGTTCATTGCCATTAATGACGCTGCCGTTTTTGCGGCGGTCTTAACGTTTTCTTCAATTTTGCCTTCGGCTTCTTCTTCTACTGCCTGAGTCAGCTCGTCGTTCGACAAGGTGTAAACCAGCGAAAGTGCTGTGCCATAGAACTGGTCATTTGTTAGACCTGACTGCTCAACGTTTGAGAACAAGCTCGACAGGTTAAGTTTGGTGTCTTTGCTGTGATCACCCAGTAACTGTTTGTAGTCTGCAATTGCCATGCTTAACTCCTGAAATACTGTAAAAGTGCCTAGTGGGCGCCGATAGCGTTGCCATCAGCGCTTACTTTTGAGAAATAGACACCGATTAAAGCGTGTCGCCGCCCAGTGCACGGTTACAAGGGCACAGTTCATCAGTCTGTAAACCGTCTAAAATACGGACGATTTCTGCCGGGTTACGGCCCACGTTCAGGTTGTTTACTGATACATGCTGAATAACGTTGTGCGGGTCAACAATGAACGTAGCACGCAAAGCAACGTTTTCAGCTTTGTCACGAGCACCTAATCCGTCAACCAAAGAACCGTCGTCAGCAAAAGAGTACTGGTTCAGACGGTCAAGGTCAGGGTGCTCACGGCGCCATGCCAATTTCACAAATTCGTTATCGGTGCTGCCGCCCATAACAACGGCGTCACGGTCAGCAAAGTCTTCGTTCAATTTTGCGAACTCAACAATTTCAGTTGGGCAAACAAAAGTGAAATCTTTTGGGTAGAAGAAAATGATTTTCCACTTACCTTCAAAGCTGTTGTTGTCGATAGTTTCAAAAGCGCTTTCGCCGTTCTCTTCCGGCATGTTGAACTTAGGTTTTGCCGCAATAACGCTGAATTCTGGTAGTTTATCGCCTACTGTTAACATAAATTGTCTCCTTGATTGGTATTTAAAATGTATTCGTTCCTTAACGAGTCGAGAGCTAGTGTACGGACGGAGACAGATTGGATAAAACGAATAAAACGGATTATGATAATCGGAAATACCAATTAAACAGATAACGCGACGGATAACCTATGAGTAAATTGCCCAGCCTGAAAAACCTGAGTTACTTACTGGCACTGCACCAGGAACAAAACTTTAATCGTGCGGCAGCGGAGTGCAATGTCAGCCAGTCGACACTGAGCAGTGGTATCCAAAACCTGGAAGAGCAACTCGACTGCCAACTTATTGAGCGCGACCATAAATCCTTCCTCTTTACTGCCTTAGGCGAAGAAATTGTAGAAAAAGCACGGGACATCATCAGTTCCTCAGAAGAGTTACTTCATTACGCTCAGGGGCAGGGCAATATTATGGAAGGGCCGTTAAGACTCGGTATTATTCCGACCATAGCCCCGTTTGTGATTGGTGAGCTCAGTAAAAATTTACAGAGCAAGTTCCCTAAACTGCTGCTGCAACTTTCTGAAGATACCACACAAAACTTGCTGCACCGCCTGCGTAACGGCGAGCTGGATATTCTTTTGCTGGCGCTGCCTATGGATATTCAGGGGAATCAGAAGTGGATACTGGGTCGTGATCCGTTCAAATTAGTGGTCCATAAAGAGCTGGCAGAAACCGTCGGTGAGCCAGTTGATTACGATAAATTACCTGACCGCAGTATCTTCTTGCTGGAAAAAGAACACTGCATGACCGGTCATGCAGTCGCAGCCTGCCAACTAACCGACTCTATTAAGATGAACCCTTTTACGGCAACCAGCCTGCACAGCTTGGTACAAATGGCTGACGCCCGCTTAGGTGCTACCTTTATTCCACAAATGGCGATTGATCAGGGGATTTTGGATAATACCGACCTTGTTTCATTAAAGCCCAGCGGACAGGAAGCTTCCCGCGATATTGGCCTGGTATACCGCCCGACCACCAGCCGCCGACAAACTTTCCGTAAAGTTGCGGAAGAAATTGCCAGGCTTTTGCCGGTCAACACCCTGAATTAAATTAACGACGCCTGGCCGGCGGCAACGGATAACGGTCGGCCAGACTAATGCTTTCCCCGTCGGGTTTAATGACCCGGGCATGACGACGGTTCAACCGACGCGGGTCAGTCACACCGCAGGAATGCGCAATAATATTGACGCCATACTCCATGTATTTATGGTAGTTAGCGACACGTGCCGATTTATCTTCTGGATCAAGCCCTCTCATTAACTTAGGATCGTCAGTAGTTACCCCGGTCGGGCAAGTGTTTTTATTACACTGCATAGCCTGAATGCAACCCAACGAGAACATAAAGCCTCGCGCCGAGGTGACAAAATCGGCTCCCATCGCAATAGCCCAGGCAACATCAGCGGGTGTTATCATTTTACCGGAGACAACCACACGAACGCGGCCATCCAACCCTGCTTCGGTGAGCTTATCAATAAGCACAGGCAAGCTCTCAGTCACTTTCAGGCCAACGTAGTCCATTAGCGGTTGCGGTGCCGCTCCGGTTCCGCCATCAGCGCTGTCCAATGTAATAAAATCAGGGGCGGACTCTTCGCCGCGGGTCAAAATGCAGTCTATGAGTTCGTCTATCCACGAAGGGTCACCCATAACAAATTTAAAACCGGTGGGTTTGCCGGTAATTTTGCGTACTTTTTCAATGAAGTCGAGCAGCTCTTCATTGTTACTGATTTCCGGGTGCCGGTTCGGGCTAATAGCGTCTTCGCCCTCCACAAGACCACGTATTTGTGCAATTTCCTTATTCACTTTTACGCCCGGTAAAATACCGCCTTTACCTGGTTTAGCGCCCTGACTCAGCTTTATTTCAAACATTTTCACATTATCGTGGCGACCCAGCTCAGCAAGACGATCTTTATCCAGCCGCCCTTCTTTATCCCGTACCCCAAACTTCGCGGTTCCCATTTGGAAGACAATATCGCAATGCCCCATCAAATGGTAAGGCGATAAACCGCCCTCACCGGTATTGAGCCAGCAGCCAGCTTTCGCCGCGCCCTGCGACAATGACTTAACCGCAACCGGTGACAACGCGCCATAACTCATTCCGGACACATGAAAGTAGGAAACTGGTGAGTAGGGCTTCTGGCAATACGGACCAATAATAACCGGCTCAGGCGATGTCGCCTGCTCAGCCATAGGTGGGTAAGGAGCGTTACTGAAAATAATGGTACCCGTGCGGCTTAAATCGCGGGTGGAACCAAACGCGACGTTACGGTCCGCATTTTTTGCGGCACGATAGACCCAGCTTCGTTGCGCCCGGTTAAAGGGCATTTCTTCGCGATCCATAGCAAAGAAATACTGCCGCATGAATTCTCCCATGCGCTCGAATAAATACCGAAAGCGCCCCACAACCGGATAATTATGGCGAATGGTGTGCTTGTTCTGGGTTTTATCGACGACATACATAACGCCGATAGAAATCACCAGGGTAATAATAGCCAAAACAAAAATGGCGGCTGACCATTGTGCTAAAACAAGTAAGGAGTCGGTGCTAAAAACGTTGCCGCTCATGGGTACCTAATGCATTTTTAATAACTGATATGAGTATTAACGGTCAAAGCGACAAACAGGTCAAGCACTGTGTCATCAAAATTCTGAGGAATGACGTATACTCTAATTAATTAAATGACAAGGAGAGACCTATGTTCAATCCAAAGTTTGTTTTAACGGCAATGTTGGCAGCTTCAGTAAGCGTCACAGCCACAGCCGAAGATGTCGAAACCGAACGCCATAAAGTGAGCGTTAGTACATTGGCTGACGGCTTTACTAACCCCTGGGGTATGACCTTTCTTCCTGACAAAAGCATCTTAGTTACCGAGCGCTCCGGCGACATCTATTGGGTATCTGCCGACGGCAGTTACCGTGAAAAAATCAGTGGCGCCCCGAAAGTCGTTGCTAAGAGTCAGGGCGGCATGCTGGATATAACCGTTGACCCCAACTTTGAAGAAAACAACTGGGTTTACATTAGCTATTCTGAAGCAGCCCAGGACGACGGTAAAGGTAACAGTACTGCGGTGATGCGTGCCAAGCTTAATGATAAAAAGCTTACTAATAAAGATGTCATCTTCCGCCAGGCACCAAAATATGAGAGTAATGCTCACTTTGGTTCTCGGTTAGTCTTTTCCCCTGAAGGGCACTTATACATTACTTTAGGTGATCGCTATTCACGCATGGACGATGCACAAACACTGGATAACCATCACGGTAAAGTAGTACGCATCTGGCCTGATGGCAGCATCCCGGAAGACAACCCTTTTGTGAACGATGACAACGCTCTGGATGAAATCTGGTCGTACGGTCACCGTAATGTGCAGGGTGCCGATATTCATCCTGAAACGGGCAAACTGTGGACTGTTGAACACGGTCCTCAGGGCGGTGACGAGGTAAACATTCCTGAAGCCGGAAAAAACTACGGTTGGCCGGAAATTACTTATGGTGTTGATTACGGCGGTGGCATTATCAGCGAAGATGCGGTTAAAGAAGGTATGGAGCAACCCTTCTATTACTGGGTGCCCTCTATTGCCACGGCCGGCGCCACATTCTACACCGGCGATGCGTTTCCCGAGTGGAAAGGCGATTTCTTTGTCGCAGCTTTGAAAAGTTCACTGGTTGCTCGCCTGGACTTGTATGAAGGTCGCATGATGCATGAAGAGCGTTTATTTGAAGACGCTGTTGAAGCTCGCATTCGCGACATTAACCAGGGCCCTGACGGTTACCTCTATTTATTAACTGACCAGTCTGATGGCGCCATTATTCAAATAAAACCGGCGGATTAATTATGTTGTATTCAGCTGTATTAAAAAAACTCACTTACACGGGGCTGCCTTTATTGGCGGCCTCTTTCGTTGTTCATTCCGCAGACGTCGATGAGACCGTTGTTGTGACAGCGACACAAAGCGAAACCCCCTGGCTAACCACAGCGGCCAGTATCGACCGCGTGAGCGTGGAAAATACCTTACCTTCTATGAAAATTGATGCAGGCGATGCCTTAGCCGGGGTGGCTGGTATTCAGGCCGACAACCGTTATAACTACGCACAAGATACACGGCTTGTGGTTCGGGGCTTTGGCTCGCGTGCGGCCTTTGGGGTGCGGGGTTTGCAGTTAAACGTCGACGGCATTCCATTATCTATGCCCGACGGCCAGGCACAAACTTCGAGCATTTTTCTCGACAGCATTGACTCGCTGGAAGTATTACGCGGCCCATTAGCAACGCTTTACGGGAACTCAGGTGGCGGTGTGGTTGAATGGTTCAGCCGCAAACCAACAGAAACCGCGCTGGAATGGGGTGGAAAGTTCAGCGAGAATGACACTCAGCGGTACAATGTTAATGCCCAGTGGGCAACCAGCACCAACCAGTTGCAAATTTTAGCCTCAGATTTTCAGACCGACGGCCCGCGCAAGCACAACTCTGCCGAGCGCCAGCAACAGGCGGTGCGCTGGTATCATCAGTGGGATGACCAGAACCGTTTTGTTATTCGTTACGACAATAACGATGCGCCATTATTGCAGGATCCCAGCGCACTAACCCCAGAAGACTGGCGTGAAGACCCAACCCAGACGGTACAGCGGGCGGTTGATTTCAACACGCGTAAAGATATTCACCACCGGCAGGGGTCTTTTAGCTGGTTTCACGAACGTGGCAATGGTGAAGGGTTACTTTCGCTGTGGCAGGGTGACCGCGACATAGAGCAGTTTCTGCCGTTCGCCGGTGACGACACAACAAGCTCGGGAGCAGTAATTGACGTTTCGCGTCAGTTTGAAGGTGCGCATGCGCGCTGGCGTCAACGCGGAGTTAACTGGTCGGCAACCGTGGGAGCGCAATTAGAACGCCAGCAAGATCACCGCTTTGGTTATGTGAATGACAATGGTGAAAAAGGTGACTTGCGCCGCAATGAGTTTAACTGGATTGAAAATGCCTCGGCGTATCTGCGTTTTCAGTGGCAGTTGTCAGAAGAGCTTTCAGCAACAGGCGGCGTTCGTTACAGCGATATTAATTATGAGGTAGAAGACTACTTTACCGAGCTAGATAACTCCGATGACAGCGGCAGCCGCGACTTTAGCGAGACCACGGCAGCAGTTTCAGTTACCTGGCAGTTTCTGCCTACCTCAGCGACTTATCTGAGCATCGGGCAGGGGTTTGAAACGCCGACACTGACCGAGCTGGCATACCGGAATCAGGGCTCGGGTCTGAACCGCGAACTGGGTCCATCGACCAATGATCAGTGGGAATGGGGTGTTAAACACCAACTCGATAACGACTGGCGTCTGCATTTCGCTTTCTTTGGTATTGAAAGCGAAGACGAAATTCTCGTAGATCAGTCAAACGACGGTCGCACAACCTACCGCAACGCGTCGGAAACCTCACGTGAAGGTGCTGAACTCAGTATTAACGGCGCATTAACGCAACAGTTAGATTTACTGCTTTCATACAGTTACATCGATGCAACCTTTGATAACGGTCCGTTGCAGGGAAGTCAGTTGCCCGGCGTAGCAAAGAGTCAGGGGTATTTACGTCTTAACTGGCAACCCACAGAGCAGTGGCTAGTTCAGTTAGCCGGACAGTACCGCAACGAGACACCGGTGAATGATGCAAACGATACCTTTGCGCCGTCTTACACGACCTGGGATATCGCCGTAAGCCGCGATTGGCAATGGGCTAAGAGCGAGCTGGATGTATGGGCACGGGTTGATAACATTACCGACAAAGACTACGTAGGAGCGGTTGTGGTTAATCAGGGCAGTGGACGTTCCTTTGAGCCTGCAGTAGGCCGACAGGCCAGCGTCGGCATTAGCTGGCGCCGACGCTTTTAAGCTGTCTTTACAGACCTTTCCTTAACACATCGAGCAGGCGCTGTGCGGTCTGCTCCGATGAAGCAGGGTTCTGACCGGTAATCAACATACCGTCCTGTACTGCATATGCCTGCCAATCGTCCACCTTACGATAATGGCCGCCTTTGGCGGTTAACTCGTCTTCCAGCAAGAACGGGACCACGTCGGTAAGCTCAACCGCAGCTTCTTCACTGTTACTAAAGCCAGTAACTGTACGACCCTGGACGATAGGATCACCACATGGTGTTTTAGCATTTAGTAACACCGCGGGCGCGTGGCAAACAGCAGAAACAGGCTTGTCTCGGCTCCAAAAGTGCTCAATGAGCTTAATGGAGTGCTCGTCGTTGGTTAAATCCCATAAAGGTCCGTGACCACCCGGATAGAAAATTGCATCGAAACCTTCCGGGTCAACTTCGTCCAGTTTGCAGGTTGTTTCTAGTTTTTGCTGCGCCGTTTTGTCTTTGTCAAAGCGCTCAGTTGCTTCGGTCTGTGCATCCGGCGTTGTGCTGTTTGGATCAATCGGTGGCTTGCCACCCTTAGGCGATGCCAGAGTCACTTCCACACCTGAATCAGTAAGAACATAGTACGGTGCCGCAAACTCTTCTACCCAGAAACCCGTTTTATGGTCTGTGTCACCGAGTTTATCGTGTGAGGTTAATACCATTAATACTTTCACTTAGTACTCCCGTTAGATGATTCAAAACTTAGTATAGACTACGTGATAAAACGCGCGTTTGATCACTCGCCATGCTGTTCCAGCCAGCGGTATAAGGTACGCCTTGTGACTCCGAGAATTTCTGCGGCTTTAGATTTGTTCCCCTCGGCATGAGACAGTACCTTACGAATGTACTGATTTTGATACTCATCCAGAGTCGGCCACTCGGTGCCATAATCCACTTCGGATTCATGCTCACTATCCAGGATCCTTTGCGGTAAATCTTCGACGGCTATTTTATCGTCTCTGGAAAAGGTAAAGGCACGTTCAATAGCATTTTGTAGTTCACGTACGTTGCCCGGAAAACGGTAGCGATAAAGTTGCTCCAGTGCAGCCGGAGAAATACTGCGAACCGTTTTATCACTGTTTTTTTGCAACTGCTGTAGAAAGTAATTAGCTAAGCGCTCTATGTCCTCACCACGCTCGCGCAACGGTGGCACTCGTAAGCTAAAGGTTTCCAGACGATAAAATAAATCCTGTCGAAAACGCCCGTCCTCTACCTGTTTTTCTAAGTCCTGATGGGTTGCAGCCAGGATCCGGACATTCACTGTTTCTTCTTCGTCGCTGCCCACGGCGCGAATCGTACCCTCCTGCAAAACACGTAGCAGTTTGGCCTGCAACGCCATTGGCATTTCGCCAATTTCGTCCAATAACAAAGTGCCCCCGTCGGCCTGCTTAAGCAGACCCTGGCGTTTTTTCTGAGCACCGGTAAACGCGCCGGCTGCATGACCAAAGAATTCACTTTCCATTAAATCGGCCGGAATGCCTGCACAGTTCACTGCCTGAAAACTCTGCTCAGCACGGTCACTTAACTGATGCAGTGCCTTAGCCACCAACTCTTTACCGGTACCGCTTTCACCGGTAATTAACACGCTGCCGTCTGCCGGAGCAATGCGCTCTATCTGGTCATACAGTTTTCGCATTGACGGGCTTTGACCGACTAAGCCTCCGGGGCCTTTTTGTTGCTGACGATACCGTTTAAGCTCCCGCTGCAGTGACCGATGCTCTAAGATCCGTTTTACGCTAAGCAATAAATGCTCAACATCCAGCGGCTTGGTTAGAAAGTCATCGGCTCCTTGTTTTAGGGCATCAACCGCCTGATCAACCGTACCAAAAGCGGTAATCAATAATAGCGCAGGCGAGTTATCTTCATTTTTTAAACTTTCCAGTAAAGACAGGCCCGACAGTCCCGGTAAGCGAATGTCGCTGATAACCAAATCCAATGGCGTTATCGATTTTTTAAAGTCTTCAACACTTCCCCAGGCCGTAACTTTATAGCCTTCGGCCTCCAGCTCTTCAACCAATAGCTCCTGCAGAGCCGGATCATCCTCAATGACGCCTATCATGGCTTTTGCTGCGGTCATTCACTACCTCCTTTGATAACTGCTTGCCGAAGGCATTGCGCAGGTAAACTTAAGGTGACCCGACAGCCACCATTAGGGTTATTTGTTAACGACAATTCCCCATTATGATCATTCAATACGTGTTTAACGATGGTTAAACCAAGTCCGGTGCCTTTACCCTGAGGTTTATTGGTTTCAAAAGGCTGCAAGGCCTTATTTTTCATCGACTCGGGCAACCCTTCACCGTCGTCATCAATGGTGATAATAACGCCTTCATCTGCAAACTCAGCTGCCACTAAAACTTCCGATTCAGCGGCCTGCAAACCATTGCGAAGAACATTCACCAACGCCAGTTCCAGTCGCTTGATATCCACTTTCAAAATAACGTCGACAAGCTCCTTAATGACCACTTTGGCCGACCCTTTATCCTGCTCAAACTCTATGCTGGTCATGGCTGTTGCTATCAGGTCACGTAAAGAAATGGCTTCGCGCTGCTGCACCGGCGTGCGGGAAAACGCCAGCAATTGATTGACCAGCCCGGTTAACCGCTGCACCTGGCCTCTTACCGCTTTTAACTGGCGCTGACTGTCTTCATCTTTATGGTTGCGTAATAATCGGCTGGCGCGTCCGTCAATAACGGTAAGCGGAGCGCCTAATTCATGCGCAACACCACTGGCGACGCTACCAATAGCCGCCATTTTTTCCTGCTCTCGTAATGCCTGTTGCAGAGAGGCCTCGTGCTCCCGACGCTGCTCCAGTTCTTGCTCAGCCTCAGTGATACTATCAAGCATACGGTTGAAGCCCTGCGCAACCTCCTGCAATTCTGACGGGCCAGCCGGTGTAACCCGTGTACTGCGATTCCCTTCAGCTACCCGCAGCATCGCGTCTTTAAGTGCAACCACGTGCCGACCAACACCGCGATAATGACCAAACACCAACACGGCAATAGTAATTAAGCCGAATGCCGCCCAACTGAGCCAGGCGTATTGACTCAGCGTTTCAAAAGATTCATCAAAGTCACTGGCACGACGGTTTATCTGTAATAAACCAATAATGCGACCACCACGGTCAACAATAGGCAGGAACTGGGAGAAGACATCGCGCCCCTCAACCCGTCGGTAGTCGTCCTGCTTTATTCCTGTCTGGACCGTTTGCAGCGCCAGCTGACTGTTGCTTAAATCGGTTTCAGTAATGCCCGCTTCTGCTACCTGCTGACCATACACGTTATAAACCGATGCGCCGTAAACCCGACCGATATTGAACACCGAGTCCAGATTAGCCTGCACTGTTGCCAGATCGTTATTCAACAACGCGTCACTAATAGGTAAGCTAATGGCTCGGCCCAGCAACTCCAGGTCACTTTTTAGTCGCTCATTAGCCTCGTCAGAGGCGACCTGTAAGCCAACACTTATTGCCACGCCGGAAATCAATAGCATAGGCACAACGACATACATTAAGAGCCTTCGTTGCAGGCTGGATAGTGGCCAACTGTATCTTTTTGTCACAATGCCTCCTTTGACTGTGTACTAAGGATACACATTTTTCAGCGGTTTTTCTGTTCGCAAACTCTCAGCACAAAAATACATTAAAAATCAAACACTTGAAAAGTTGGCACAGTCTTCGCTTTAGTTAGAGCGTAATTAAAACTGATAAATTCATTTAGGAGATTATCATGCAAAAGACAATTATCGCATTAGCAACTGTATTCGCACTGGGTAGCACTGCAGCAATGGCTCAACAGCAGCAAGCTCAAGATCCAATGGCACGGCAACAGCAGCAAACTCAGGAAATTACTGAAGGCATGCTGGTTAAGTTTGTAACTGCTATGGAAGACGTTCAGGGCGTTACTGAAAAATATCGTGACCAGTTCCAGGAAGCTGAAAACCAGGAAGAAGCTCGCGAGATTCAACAGTCTGCGCAGGAAGAAATGATTGGAGCCGTTGAAGACGCAGGCCTGACTCCGCAAGAGTACAACATGATTATTCAGCAAGCACAAAACGACGAAGAACTTCGTGGCCGCTTAGAAGAGCTGACTGGTGATGACAACTCTTAATCGATTTATTCGATTGTCGCTTAAGAAGGCAGCCTTTTGGCTGCCTTTTTTGATCATCTCTCCTATGCTTTACGTAGGCCTAACTAGAAAAATAGTATTTAACGCAAGGAGAAAGCGAAGTGAAAGCATCCGATTTATTCGTAAAAGCACTTGAAAACGAGGGTGTGAAGTACATTTTCGGCATTCCCGGCGAAGAGAACCTGGACTTACTTGAGTCCCTCTCAAAATCCAGTATTGAGCTCATTTTAACCCGCCACGAGCAGGGTGCAGGTTTTATGGCCGCCACTTATGGCCGCCTGACCGGCAAACCCGGAGTGTGTCTTTCCACCTTAGGTCCGGGAGCAACCAACTTGGTTACTCCCGTCGCCTACGCGCAACTCGGCGCTATGCCTATGGTGGTTATTACCGGTCAGAAGCCCATAAAAGAGCGTCATCAGGGTCAGTTCCAGATCATTGATGTAGTAGACATGATGACGCCCATTACCAAATACACGCAGGCTATTGTCAGTGCTAGCAGTATTCCGGCGCACATACGTGAAGCATTCCGCAGGGCAGAGGACGAGCGCCCCGGCGCTTCTCATCTGGAGCTATCCGACGATATTAGTCGCGAAGATGTGAACACTCTGCCGATTGAACCAAGCCACTCGCGCCGTCCCATAACCGAGCACAAATCGGTTCGTCGCATATTGGAGTTACTGCGTGAAGCCAAACATCCGGTACTGCTTATAGGTGCTGCCGCCAACCGGAAAATTACAGCCAAAATGCTGCGTGAGTTTGTCGATAAAACCGGTATTCCCTTTATTACCACACAAATGGGTAAGGGTGTTATAAACGAAGATCACCCACGCTGGCTTGGTAACGCGGCGGTTTCCGATGGCGATTACCCACACCGCGCCATCGAAAAATCTGACCTGATTCTTAATGTCGGTCACGACGTAGTTGAAAAGCCGCCCTTTATGATGAAAACCGGCGACAACGATAACCGTAAAGTTGTACACATTAATTTTCAGGGTGCTCAGGTTGACTCAGTTTACTTTCCTCATGCCAGCATGATCGGTGATATTGGCAACAGTATCTGGCAGTTAAAAGAGGGGATTGAACCGCAAAGTCACTGGGATTTCGATTTTATTCTGAAGGTTCGCGATCACATGCGCGACCATACTGATGAAGGCGCTCACGACGGTAGCTTTCCAGTCTTACCTCAACGTCTTGTTGAAGATGTGCGTGAAGCGATGCCAGATGACGGCGTCATTGCACTGGATAACGGCATCTACAAAATTTGGTTTGCCCGTAACTATCCCGCAAGACAACCAAACACTGTACTGCTAGATAACGCTCTTGCTTCCATGGGAGCGGGATTGCCCTCTGCAATGGCAGCCAAACTGGTTAATCCGGAAAAGAAAGTCATGGCAATATGCGGTGACGGCGGTTTTATGATGAACTCTCAGGAGCTTGAAACCGCGGTACGCATGGGGCTGGATATTGTTGTCGTTATCTTAAACGATAGTGGCTATGGCATGATCAAGTGGAAGCAGCAGCATATGAAACTGAGCGATTACGGCTTAGATTTCGGCAATCCGGATTTTGTGAAATATGCCGAGTCTTACGGCGCTAACGGGTACCGTTTGGATAAAACCGAAAACCTGATACCGCTGTTAAAAGACTGCCTTAACAAGCCCGGCGTACACCTTATTGATGTGCCCGTGGATTATTCGCAAAATGACCGGCTGCTGAACGAGGAGATACCCGAACGCAGCCGTGCCATTAAGGATATTTAAGAACGACCCGGATCAGTATCCGCGAAGTAAGGGTAGTCGTTTAACTTATCGACAAAGGCCTGAAGTCGCGGATACTTATCCAGATTAAATCGCTCACGGAAAAGCCCCCAGCTTAAGAAACAACCCAGCCTCAGTTCGCCGTCACTAAAAGGGTGCGGACCTTCATAAGCCACCGCATGGTCTTTATCTTCCATTAGCTGCAGTATGTCATCAATACGCTGCTGCTGGCGCTTAACATACTTAACACTGTCCGCTGTCACGCCTTCTCTCTCTAGTAAAAAGATATTGACTGCTGAATCCATCGCCGTATTAACCAGACAGTATTGATCAAAATCTTTTACATCGGCAAAGAAGCGCTCATCCACCTTCTCCCGGACGTATTTAAGAATGCTGGTAGAGTCGTGCAAACGTAAGTTTTTGTGGTGAAGAAAAGGAACCTTCTTCGCCGGGCTTAATTTGGCACTGGTTTCAAAATCCGTTTCGGTAAATGAGAACTTTGTCTTGGTCTCAAGCAAAGCAATACGGCAATGTCTTACGAACGGCGAGGTATAACTTCCGAACAACTCCATGATCTTCTCCTGTTAATGGTCTCGACAAGCTTCGTCAGGGTATTCCAGTTCTATAGTGGTATGAGCTAATTCAAACGCTGCCAGCTGCTCCGATATTTGCTGCTTTAAAAGTGCGCGCTCTGCACATTCCAGTTCTTTTGATACCACAATATGCGCCGTTAATACATGACGCTCGCCATCCAATGACCAAAAATGCAAATGATGAGCATCATTAACCAGCTCCAGCGAGGTCAGTTGCTCACGTATTTTCCGGTACACTTCAGGGTCTGGAGAGGCCTGCACAAAGAGCTTCACGGTAGAACCCAGGTGACGGACAACGTTAATCAAAATGAACAAAGTGAAGCCAACAGACAGCAAAGGATCAAGAATAGGCCAGTCGACAAACATTAAAATAATCGACACGATTAAAACCGCAACCCAGCCCAGTACATCCTCGAGTAAATGCCAGTTAAGTACGCGTTCGTTTAACGATTTACCATGGGACAACTTAAACGCCGCATAACCATTTACAATCACGCCGAATATAGCCAATAAAGCCATTCCTTCCGCCATTGGCATTACCGGATCCCATAAACGGGGAATGGCTTCAAATAAAACCCAGATAGAGCCTGCGGTCAGTACAACCGCGTTAATAAAGGCGCCAACCAGAGATAAACGCTGATAGCCATAGGTAAATGTCTGTGTCGCATCTTTACGACTGAATTTATCCAGCAACCAGGCCATGCCAATGGAAATACTGTCGCCAAGATCGTGTACCGCATCAGCTAAAATGGCTGTACTATTGGTTAAAATTCCACCAATAAATTCAATAACGGTAAAGCATAAATTAAGAAAAAACGCCCAACCGATTCGCTCAGATGAGCTTTCGTGATGATGGTGGTGCATAGCTACCTTAATTGTTGATTCGTTTTTGTATCAAATGACAACAACAAACGAAAAATTGAAGTGTTGTACATAATTTAACACTTTTTAATAGAACGATTGAACTATTGCTCTTGGAAATTTAAACGCGCAAAATTTCGCCAAATTTACATTCCTCTAAATTAAGAGGATGCGAACAATCTCAGGAGTTTTAAATGAAGTATTCTTTAGTGGCTTGTATAGGTGCAGCTGCACTACTTACTGGTCTCCCGTCTCAAGCACAGGATAAGATTGAGTGGAGTGGCTTTGGTAACATTGCAGCGGGTATGACCACCGGCAGCGATGATCAGCTATTCGGCTACGACAATGATCTGGATTTTAATCCTGATACTCTTTTCGCGCTTCAGGCAAAAGCGGATATCTCTGACAAATTAACTGTTACTACCCAGCTTATGTCCCGCGGTTCGGAAGACTTCGATCTTGGCGTCGAATGGGCCTACTTACAGTATCAACTTTCCGATTCAACCAGTATTAACATGGGTAAATTACGACTACCGCTATACATGTATTCAGATTCTCTGGATATTGGTTACAGCTACCACTGGCTTCGTACTCCAGAAAGTGTATATCGCGTGCCTTTTGATAACTACACAGGTGTTAATTTGCAGCACAACGCTTTTGTTGGAAACTTTATTTTCAACACACAAGTGATTGCAGGTAACGTTAATGACGAAATTGAAGCTGCGGGAACTGAAACCGATGCAGAAATCAACAATCTGATTGGCTTCAACACAAGCGCAAGCTATAGCAATCTCACAATACGTTTAGCCTACTATCAATCCAATGACGCAAATATTGAACTTCGCGGTATTTCCGATGATATCGACGGCCTTTTAGCAACATTGGAAGCAATTGGCGCAAATCAGATGGTTTCCGAACTTGATGTCGCTGAAGATGACGGTACTTTCACTGGTTTTGGTGTTATGTACGATAATTTCGACTGGTTCGTAGGAGCGGAGTATACCGAACTGGAAGTTAAAAATAGCTACATCCCTAAACAACGCTCAAGCTATATCACTGCCGGCAAACGATTTAGTGACTGGACATTGCATGCAACCTTTGGCCGTACAAACGATAAAGTTATAGACCAGGAACGTTTTAATATTGAAAACCCTCAACTTCAGCAGGGCATCCTTATGGCTGCCACGACACAGCTGAGCGAAGTTGATTATAAATCTATTGGTGCGCGCTTCAGCATAGCGTCGGGCGCAGCTTTAAAATTTGACGTTACGCACTCCGATGACAAGCGCACAGATGAGTCTGACGTGTTGGTTTCCGCTGCTGTTCAATTTGTATTTTAAGGAATTATGATGAAAAAATTAGTCGTATTTCTCATCTTGGTAACGGCATCAATACTCAGCGTTCCAGCTTTCGCCCAAAACGGCGTGGTTGTGTCACAAACTAAAATTGACGAAGCCTCTGTGCCACGTATTTACCTTGGCCAGTCTCGTGTATTAAATGGTGTGAACCTGCCGGAAGATTCTGCTGTTCGTAAAGCCTTTGAAGAAAAGCTTTTAGGACAAAGCGGTGAGCAACTGAAGCGTCACTGGGCTAAATTAAAATTTACCGGTCGTGCTACACCACTCAATGAATTAAATGGGGACGACGCGGTTCTTGAGTATGTTTTAAACAACCCTCAAGGTATTGGCTACATCTCTGATAAAAGTAAAGTGACAGATAAATTGAATATTATTGCCACTTTCTAACTTCCTGAACCTCCGGCTATTGGCCGGAGGTTTTATTTTGCCACTTGGTTTCGACCATTCTCTTTAGATTGATACAATGTAGCGTCAGCCTTTTCCAGCCAATTCTCGGCAGTCGAAAATTCATCCGAAAACTCCGCAACACCAGCGCTAATCGTTAACTGCAATTGTTCGTTGTTATATTCTTTACCCAGAGGCAGCAGAGTATTCTCTACTTTCTCTCTCAGACGCTCGGCCACTAAAACACCTTCATTTACTGAAGTGTGAGGCAAGAGTATGACAAACTCTTCCCCCCCGTAACGGCCACAAATATCGGTTTCACGCTGACTGTCCAATATGATTTTCGCTATCAACTGAATAGCCTTATCACCCAGTTGATGCCCATAGGTATCATTAACGGCCTTAAAATGGTCTATATCCAACATGACAACCGAAGCAGTGTCGTCATAACGCTGGCAGCGAAGAAACTCTTGCTCGAACATATTTTGCCAATGCCCGCGATTAAACAACTGAGTTAAGGCGTCGGTTTGGCTGATTGTTTTCAGTTCTAATAAGTTATTGGCTTCATCACTCACATCGTAAACCAACGCACAAATGTGGTTAATTTTCTTATCGGTGGAAAACAACGGGAACAGCGTTACGTTCTGAAACATTAGCTCCGATTTTGCGGTAAAAGGTCTGGTATTTTCAAAGTTCAGAATATGAGGTTCCTGTTGCCAGTTACAGTGCGCCTGAATGCCCAGCTTTAGTACAGATTCCACTTTGTATTCAAACCAGCTTTCCGGCAGGGTTGGTAATAGCTTGAACAAGTTTTTGTCTTTAGCAGCGACACTGCTTATACCACTGTGGTTTTCCATAAAGCCATTCCATACTTTGACCTCATAGTCCCTGTCAAAAACCACTAAACCCACTTCGATATTCTGAAGGATTTGTAATACCCAATGTAAATTGCTGATATCCAGTTCATCTTTATTCATCGATAAAGTACCCGGCTCTTTCTTCAAGTGCGGCAATTGAAGCTTCAGTAAAAATAACAAAGAGATCGCAATTAAGATTGTAATCAGGGATCTCGTAATCAATGGTGATGATTAAAACCTGCTTATCCTTAACGTCCTCTTTAAAGACATTATTGATCGTTTCGCTCATTCCCAGAAAAGCTGGCTGACTAATGTTTAGCTCTAAATCGAGTTGAGAAGAGAAGCTTTTCAAAAAAGCCGCTATAAGGGTTGAGGCTACATCCAAAAAGACACTTTGGCTATCGTCCTGAAATTCATAACCGTGGTAGTCCGAAAGTTTAGATGGCAAGTCGCTAAACGTGCGGTTGTCGACACATAAAATAGCTTCTCCAGCAATGGCATTACCAACAAAGCCTTCAGACACCATATTAATGCGGTAATTTTCATTATGAAGTTCATTAATGAGTTTATCGTAAGGCTGCTTCGCAACATCAGGAACGGGTAGTTGAATGAAAGATCCCAGCATCTCGCCAAGCAGCTTAGCAGCATCGCCAAGGGCGATATTGCTCATTTCTTTTAAAATATCAGTAGGTTCTATGTGCCCACTTTTCGCTTGTTCGCGTTGAACGTTCTCGGGTAACAGTTCTTTAATGAGCCCGTAACGCTCAAGTAAACTGTGTAACTCCTCAATAACAACCGGTTTTCTTATAAAGCCTAGCGCACCTAATTTTTCAACCTCTCGCTGAGAGGTTGCTTGTATATCACCGGAAACAACGATGGTGAGACAGTCTAGCTGCTTTTCCTTAATCCTTCGCAATACCTCAAAACCATCCATTACAGGCATGGTTAAATCCAGGAAAAGCAACTCTGCCAACCCTTTCTCGACTAAGTCGAGTGCCTCTTGCCCATTTTCAGCAAAGCGCACCTCAATATTCCAGCCCTTGGGCAGAGCAAGCTCAATACTTTTGCGAGCGACGGTTGAATCATCACAAATTAAAATTTTCATGCTCTAAACATGCCACAAGAAAGCGTCGTCGTTAAGATATTTTTATAAAACATAGACAATCATTCCGACTATTAACCAAAGGACACTGATACCGCACAGTCCATTCATGACCTTGTCGCTTAACGAAGATGAGCCACCATGGTCATGATGGTGGTGGTGATGTTGATGTTCTTTTTGCTTGTGCCGCCAAAGCGCAATCATAACTGCGCTCAGCAGTAAGAAAATAAGGTTCAGAACAAAGCCATAGTCCAGCTTAAAGTGCTGCTGTTCTGCCGGAGAGGACCACTGCGAAGCATCCGGCAGTAAATCAAACGCCAGTAAACCATAATGCATAGCTAAAGACGCCGCGACCAGGCAGGTAAAGAGCATTAAAGCTATGTATAGAGCCATTTTCCAGCCATAATACCGTGCATTAATTTTGAGCACCGGCAGTACAATTAAGTCGGAAAAAATAAACGCCATAACACCAGCAAAGGCCACACCCTCACCGAAAAGTACAGCCGCTAATGGAATGTTGCCCATAGAGCCAATAAAGGTGAAAAATGCAGCCACCGGACCCACTACCGCTTGTTGCAGTAATGACCAGAAACCCGGGTCACCCTCTGTACCCACACCAATAAATAACCATTCAAAAAACGCACTAGGCACAAAGGCTGAAATAATGCCGGCAACGGTGAAGCCAATAAGGACATCCTTCCAGACCATCTGCCATTCCATTACGTACTTTTGGCCGACCTTTTGCCAGGTATCCTTACTGAAAAGATCCGATAATGTGCTCTCGTGTTGATGTTCGTCGTCCTCTTCGTCTTCTTTTCGCGCATTCTTAATGAGGTTTTGAGGGTTAGTTAGCGTAATAAAGAGCCAGACGAATAGAATCAGCAACAACCCGCCAACGTATTCACCAACGACGAACTGCCAGCCAAGGAAAATAGAAATAACAAAACCCAGTTCAATAACCAAATTGGTCGAGGCCAGCATAAAGGCCATAGAAGCACTGAACGCCGCGCCCTTGTTAAACAAAGCCCGGGTGGTTGATAGCGCAGCGAAACTGCAAGAACTGGAGATAAAGCCAAAGAAGGTGCCAAGCGACACAGATTTCAAGTCATTGCCGCCCATGGCCTTACGCATTCGACGCTTTGTGATGAGCACTTGGATTAAGCTACTGATTAAATAACCTAATACAAACGCCCACAAAGCCATCCAGAAAAAGCCCAGACTGGTGTAGGCCGACTCACCCCATAGCGATAAAAAATTTTCCATATTAGTTCCTTTTTACCTGAGGTCCACCTTAGTCTCCTACACTTTTTTATGATGGACATTTTTGATTATTACTTACAGCCTACGTTATTTTCGGAAATTTGATCTTTCCTTACACACTATAAACTTTAATACACAATAACAAAAATGTGGTTTAGTAAAAAAGTTTCATACTGAGTGTTTCTCAATCCCATGTTATATGGTCACAGAAACCTCGCCCTGGAAAATAAAGCATCATACTAAACTATTCTCGCGTGATTCTTTTCAGCACTCTACCAGTAATAAAGATTCATACTGAATGTTCCTCGTGTGATTAAGCGACGATTACGCTCTTGTGCGCGACAGTCACTTATTCAAAGTCGACTTACCAACGGCCAACGCTCGTAGTTTGTTAGCCTATAGATCGCAATATTGAAGGTGTGTGACGTCAAACAGAAAACAACTGATAACTGGTGAAACCTGTTGTCTCTCGCGTCAGGGCTGGACATAATAGACTCCTTATTTAAAAAGAAGAGTAGTAGTATGAAGGATGAAATCCACGCAGCTGCTAAAGGTGCCTTGGTCGGTGGCATTTTAGATGATGAAATCTATGACTCGGAAATCATAGAGGCGTTTGGTTCAACGAAACAGCACAGAGGTGAACGCTCTTTGGATCTACCAATCAGTAGTATTGTTGCTCTTCGACCTAGTGACTTTTTTCGTCAAGGGGCGACCTGGCGGAGTGCTGCACAAGGATTACATTGCGAAGGTTGGGATAGATGCCGTGACAGCATTGTGCGCTACTTTACATCCAATCTCGAAGATAGTTTGTTTCCAGCACCATATTCATACCAAGAATTGAGGATTGGATTTACGGGCGGAGCGGTCTATTGCAAGTTAGGGAATCACCGAACTGCTGCAGCCAAAGCATGGCTAGCATCCCACTATGGCGAAGAAGCCATCTTTAAACAAGCTAATTGTTACTACAGGCCTGTTAAGTATTCGTTAAAGCCGTTAATGGAGGAATGTATAGACGAAGGGTCTACCCTGAAGTTCTTTTACTACACTACGGATAGATTCGGTTTTAAAAATAAACTTCTAAGAAAGGCAGGCATACAGTACTTAGTACTGGTTGAACATGCATCTTCGTCATGTGACCTGTATATTCTTGATTCTGATAGCGAGAACTTAGTGCCTGTGAGTCCAGGCAGAAATGCCGTGAGTCGATTGCTTAAAATCGACTTCCGTTCAAAATGTTTACGTCTGGACTTTAAAGTGGTTCCAGTCACGCTAATGAAAATGATGCTTGATGAGAACCCAATCTGGCAGGATAGTTGACACCACATTATTGCGTATAAAATGGTATCCGGCGCTTTCCAATTAATTCTAAACAAGTGTCACTATTGATACCCAATAGTCGATTAATACTACATATGCCAAAATTAAAACTGTACATTTTAAGTAAAATATCCAAGAGACGGGAGTATTAATATTCTTCCAAACCTCTATTTTCGTTTCCTCTTCATCGGGCTCATCAGTTTCTTTGTATACTTTGTTTCTGCATACATGCCAAGCAATTGTTTTATATAAATACTGGAGTAAATCAATTGCCAAGAATAAAAATATTAGCCCCGCAGAAATAGCCAAGGTATCGTCTATTTCATAACTTATCCCTGTAGGTGTTTCAACTTCCTTTCTGAAAATCCAAATGGTTGCCATACCTGCGAAGGCAAAAGTTCTTGCGTTATCGGATACTTTCGTGGAAGCATGATTGAAAGCGCTTTTAATAACTCTCCACTTTGTTGGGCTTGTCTTAACCATGGCCATCATCATCAACTAAATTTTTAAGTTTATTTCCAGCTTTAAAACTCGGAACTTTAGTGGCAGCTATTTCAATTATTTCACCAGTCTGCGGATTCCGTCCAGTTCGAGCAGAGCGTTTTTTAGCCGAGAATGTACCAAAACCAACTAAAGTTACTTGATCACCTTCTTGCAGTGACTCGGTTACAGCTTTTGTAAATGCATCCAGCGCTCTTCTGGCTTCGGCTTTAGAAATACCTGCATCGGCAGCAATCTTCTCAATAAGTTCAGATTTATTCACGCACTCCCCCATTGCTCAAAAAGTTTATCTGCAAAATAATGACTATTAATTAGGCAAAGAAAGTATTATACAAAAATTTTAGAATGTCGAATTCGACAGAAGCAGCATAAATTACAGCTTCGCACAAAATCATGTGAAAACTGATTTTTACACCCACTAGTCACCTAAAAACCAGTATGGGAACTTTGAATCACCATTGATTTGTCCGTGGAGTCCACTAAAAGTCTGACGACATGACCGTGTCGACACTATTATTAACAGGGTAAGGCAAGTTGTTTTCCCGGGCGATATCTCGCGTATCATCACGAATCCGATGGAATTGCTCACGTATGTCAGTAACGGGAGGTTTATTATCAAGCAGAAGGAATACAGCAAATTCGAGAGCAGAAAGTAGGTGGTGGATGCGTTTGGTGAGGTGAGAGTATACGTGTCGAGATCGGCCTAAAGATGGCACTTCATCAATCCGCACCCAAGGACTGTAGTCAGCGCCGGAGCCAGCCCCACGTCCTTCCTTTATCCTTTTCTCGCTCAGCGAGTATTTTGATTTTGCCATGCCAATTACTCGGTTTGGTTGTCAGGCATTTTTACGACAAAATGCCTGATTAACCTTATATAGCCGAGATGGGCTTTAGATTATACGTTTGCTGTTCAAGCACGCCTTTTTTCTTCAGTCTATGGTAGTAATATTGCTGCCGCTTTAATCTTTCAGCATCTTTGACTGGCTTTTTAGCTAATGTTGTCTCTAATTTTTTTGATATACTATCCATTGTTCGCTCCTTTTTGTACAAACCATAGTTAAGCAAAGTTTGTACCATCAATTTGTTGCTGAATACCTTTGATGGTGGAACATGTGGTCTAAACGCCTTGTCTGAACGCAATCTAACAATAGATCACTATAACGTCTGATTACATTTTTAAGTGTAGCATCATCAGTATAATCTTCTATTTTTAAACGTAAATCATTTGTCAAAGTGTTGACACCAATCATACGTCCATGTGAATGCCACCTTTTGTGATCACTTAACGCCTCAGCAATATCTTTTGCTCTCTGTTCTTTCTGGTCAGGAGAAACTTCTTCACCATTGCTAGCATGAGTATCCCAGTCTTTAAATTTGTATTTAACTAGCCAGTGCTTTAGTAAAGATATTGATAGTTCTCTAGCCTGTTCGTAGCGGCGCAAGGTAGCTAAGTCTTGATTTTGAAGTATTGCAAATTCAGCATCTGTTAACTCACCGTTACTAGACCTTTCTATCATACGTTCAACTTGATCGAGATAACCTAAAGCTGGAACTAAGTGTCCTTCACTATTCGCAATTTGCGGGTCAATTGGACCCAAAGCAGAGGAATAATCCATATAAATTTTATCGCCTGACATACATAGTATGGTACCTGCAGACATAGCCATGTCAGGAACCACAAACCATACCTCTTTATAAAAGTATCTTACAATCTCCACCATCTTTTCGACGACTTCAGCCACACCGCCTGGTGTATGAATCATGAATACCAGATTATCAGGCCTATCGTCCCTTGCAGCTAGACTTTCCATTTGAGCACGGTAAGCTTGCAAGTATTCTGGTCGAATTCCGCCAACAAACGAAAATACATCGGTTCCAAAGGCTTTAGACATTTCTTCAGAGTAATGAGTTAAAGCTATTTCGATAGTTTCATTGAGTACAGCCATTCAAAATTCCTTTTCAACACTTGCTAGATTTCTCAATATCCCACATTTAAAAAGTTTTTAACAACTTTCGTCATTTTTACCAGTGTTATTGGTGTCCTTCGGATACTCAATACCATCAAACACATCCTTTGTTCGCTTCAGTTCACTGAAAAAAAGAGCGTACTTGGATCTCACATCCTCTATGAACCTTGAGCTTTCCTTGCAAAGGTTTACTAAAAAAAGTGATCGAATCTCCGATAGGGTACAAATATCAGATACTGACCTAGCAATATGAGCTGCCTTTACTGCATTACGTCTCTCTTCAGGCCGAATACACCGTTCCCATATCATGCTAACCCCGTCTCCATCCTTATGAACTAGGTGGCTGCTCATTCCGTAGCTGTATGCTAATAAGGCTAACCATCTTAGTTTTTGATCCCCCGACTCGGCGAAATAATCTAAAATCCGACTAAAAGACCAATTCTGCTCTAGTAGGCTTCTGCTTCGCTTATTTGACCCAGTTCTTATCTGTCCAACCTCTTCGCAAGAAAGTACTTGTTTTTCAATACTAAACCAGGCCTTTCTTTCTTCGTCATCTTCAACTTTGTTAAGCAGTTTTTTGGCCCTATCACTTCTTTTCACGGCAGCATATTTCGGGAGTATGTCCCAGAACTGACTTACCTTTTTTACTTGGTCGCTCTCTTCTCCTTGAAGCATGTAAACATATTTTATCACTCCCTCCACAACTGACCGGTTTAAAATTTCAGAATCCCATTCGCGTCCCTCACCGAGAAGAACAAGAGAGCTTTCGCTTGTAAAGTGAGTCGACAGATATAGTTGAGTGGATACAAAGCGCAGCTGTTCGTTAATCCCTTGATAATTATTATCCAAATATGGTTGGCAAAATTGAAAATGCTCATGAATAAATTCACTAGCAATAGAGGCCCACTGATTAAAGCTCTCATCCATAAGTTCCACCTCACTGCGTTCAGCTCTAAAGTAGATTACATTCCTAAATCAAAAACAAAGTGAATATTAATGACACATATAATTTAACAACTTTAATGTACACCGGAAAAATGTAGCCTAACAATAAAGTTTCATGCTTAAATATATGTAAGTTATTGATTTAATATTCTTAAAATAAGCACATAAAAATACTAAATTATCATGAGATTCAGTAAGCTGAGCTATAATAAGCTAAGTATTAAAATTTAATCCTATTAACTATACTAGAGTTTTACACATATCAAGCAGAGTGCGCTTATGCCATATCGGAATCGAACGCTAAAATAGAGTCTACTTTTTTATAATCCAAAGGCATCAAATTAGAAACATCAACATCAAATCGTACATTTTCGATTGCCGAGTCTGGCTTCACCTCAGGAACAGGAATATCGAAAGCATCAAGAATAATCATGGAGCCTCCTTCAGGAAGAACATCCCATGTTAAGGAGTTACGATAAATATCTTTACCTCCTTTAAGTAGGCATTGCTTTAAGAAACTTACGCGCAATTCATTATCATGAATATCTACTGCAATTGATTCCATAAGTTCTGATACCGTTTTACCCGAACTAAGCTCTACCAAAATAAGCGAAGCAACATATATTTGATAACCAGTTTGAGAGCGGAGTTGCTCTAGAGAAAATCGATGCTTTCGTTGAGAACGAACAGTTGTTTTAACCTCTAAAACAAAACGCTCTGCGACGTAGTCGTACTTAGACATTCGATGCTGACACCAACACTTTATAGCAGCTGTCAAATTGTGCGAAAGGGATAAAATGTATAACTCTCCCCATAGGCCTACGATGTCAGACCTTGAAGTCTCTGCGCTTTTAAAGAAGTTAGCTAGCGATTGAACCCTATCAGCTATTTCTTTGTTAGTGTACACATAGCAGTTCTCGTTAAACGTTTCTTCCAAAAACCGACATAACATTCGGACGACATCTGGATCGTTCTCATTCAGTTGAACGACGCTATATGTACCAGAAACAACTGCTCCATCGGTTGTTTCAATATTGCAATAACGTGAAAACCTCGCGGAGAGCGAGCGCAATTCGATATCGTTTCTATAGCTAACTTCTCCCTGGGTTTCAAAAAGTAGCGAGGGATAAGCATCGCTATCCACAGACAACCATAACTTATTATTGTATGAGTTCAGCGGTTGACCAAACAGTTGATCGCAATCGTCTGGAAAATTAATTATAAGCTTAGCGTAGGTTTCAAAAAGCGCACTACTCATCCTTCCCTCTCAAAATCCTTCTCAATCCAAACACGCTCCACAAGGTGATCCGGCACATGTACAGTTAGTATTGGGACATCCTTAATCGTCTTACTTTTATCGGGTGTGTTGATATCATAACGGTGAAGTAGGAACGTAATTTGTTTAGTAGAAGCTAATGCTCTAGCACCTGGATAATTTGTATTATCGTTTTTACCTTGGAATAAGTTATTAACTTTTGCCGGTGTCGATTTATTGAGTGTACGAGATGCATTTACACCCGACCACGGGCCCGATAAAGCGTAAAAACTACACTCCATATCTGGTTGTTCACTCACGAGCCTTTCAAGCCCCAGTAAAAGAGCCGAATGTTGTAAGTTGTCATCCGCCGACTTATAGCGAAGTATGGCTAACTTAGTAAGTAACTCTGCTAGTTTTATATTATCGCTAAAGGCTGGAACTATCTGTTTATCAGTCCAACCAGGCTCAGCGTATTGCTGAAAACTAAAATCAGAGATTATACTATCGGCAACTTCTCTGTTTTCGGCGACTATTTCTTGGTCCTCAAATGGATGATCCGGAACTATCCAACCCTGACGACCTCTAGAAAAATACATTTCTAAAAGAATTACCGAACTTCGTGTTGGTTTAAGATCTTTGTCTAAGAAATAAGTTCTACGCCATTCTTTGAGGGTTTTTCCCTGCTCCAGGTGCGTACGAATCGATTTACGAATAAATTCCTCATGTTTTACATAATCAGTAAATGCATGAATATTTTCATCGGTGAGATAAATACGGCAAAGACCAAGATAACTTCTCTTATACCCAAAGAAGCGAGCTCGTTGTTGAATGTTATCAGCATTTCCGACGCCCGTTGACCGTGGCATATAGCTAACCGTGAGGCCTTCAACCGTAAAGCCCCTGTCTAAACCAATACCACCAACTAAAATCCAGCTATATTCACCGTTCCAATCAACACTTGGGATACGATTTTTCTCTCGAGTATTGAGTTCCTCAACCGCTGTTTCTTCTATAGCGTCAAAAAGTACCTGAAGTACATCCTTAAAGGTAAACTCTGTCTCGTAGGTCTTAAACAAATCATTAGCTGAAGACTCAAATGAAGCAACTAACTCGGAATAGTCATCATGACTCTCATCCCGAAGAATAATCGACCAACTCTCTTTTGTCTGCTTCACCCACCTTGCAAACATTAAATGCTCATCTTTTGGAACAGCGGGGTGAATCATCATAGAACGATTATTACCGTTAAAATCATCTTCTTCTAAAAGTCCTATCGCAACTCCCACAAAATAATCACGCAATGCTGTAATTAAGCTTTCTGGAGGGCTAGTGGGAGGATCGTTCTTGTCAGGCACATCGTTAACAGGGATTAACTTTATGAATTTATTATCACCTTCGACAAAAAAATCTTGACCGCCCACATATTTAGTCCCAGGAGTTAGAACACGTCCAAAATCAGGTGATAATCTATCAATTCGACTAATTAGTAGAGGAGCTTGTGGTGTCGCTGTATAAAGTAAATAGCTATGGTGGGGGAAAAGCTTACGTAGCTCCATAATCCGTGCGTAAGTAGTGCTCTCTTCGTCTCGCTTAGCCTTTGTATTGATACCTGCCTGATCCCCTTCGTCGTCAATTATTAGTGTTGGAACATCCGAAAGCTCTGAATTTGACAGTAAGGTCGAAAGATTCTCAATATGCTGGTGTTGCTTCATTGATATTATAAGAATCGTTCGCGCACGTTTATTACCTCGTCGCCACTTTGATAACTCCATATCGACTCGAGTGAGTTCACTTTGTTGAAAACCTTTCTGCTGAGTAGAAAATAATTTCCATTCTCGTGTGGCATCAGTATTTAGATCATCTTTAAGACGTTTAAAAGATTGCTCAACGAGGTTGTTAGTAGTTCCCGCGAGTAAGATAACCAAACGATAGTCGTTGTCTCGCGCCAATGCGGTCAGACTGGTAAAAGATAGAGTTTTACCACTTTGAACATAACCAATAACCAACCCTGTATTAACTTCATCTTTACCACTTGGGTCTATGCAGTCACTTAGTATCAGTGTTGTTTCTTTTGAGAGGTTATCTTTCTCTTCTTGAGACAAAGCGTTATTAGCTTCCAGCATATCGTTGAAAGCATCCCCATGAACAGGACTCCACTTCCCAGTCATATTCGCCGCAACTTTCGAAACGCTTATAATTCCCTTTTCATCACTCATTTATAACCATCCTCGACATTTGATTTCTCAAAATTTCATTGGTATAGCGGCGAATTACAGCAGGTCTCTTGTCAGCCAGTTCAGCTGCTACTACTTCAGCGAGAGACATAGCCGCAACTATATTTAATATCGCAGTTAGGCTTTCCGCGTCCATCATCGGAAACTGAGCCATAAACGTGTGCAACATTGCTACACGTACAGATACCCGGCGGGGTTCAGGGTCAACAATAGAAGGGCGCGTTTTTATTGTAAGCCAGTCTGCATTATCATCTGCATATGATAGTTCCATCTCAACAATCCAAACCTCACTTCTAAAGCGTAATTTGAACTCTGCATGCTCTCTGTCCGCGTTCTCTAAGGGTGGAAGTTCAGTTTCGTTATTTTTTGAACCTACGCCTGAATCATCAGTAGTTTGAGAGGAAGTCGCATCGGGTATTTCAACTTCATTTACAGTCGTGTTATCTAGACTATTCGCAGTCGAATTGAGTGCTGTGGCAGCACCTTTACGACCATCTTTAACGTTAGCTTTAGTCCGATATTCTCTTGCTTGTTGGAGTAGGGGGAGTTCGTCTTTAGATAGTTCTTCACGCAACTTACGTAAAAACTCGTCTTCACTTTCCTCCCATTTAATACCATCTTTAGTGTGAGAGACAAAGAAACCCTTTAAATGGATTTCTCCGAAAATTCTTTGATATGGATAAGTGTTGGACCGCCCGAAAATATCTTCGGGTCGATAAGCGTCATCTGCACTCCCCATTATAAGGCGCTTTCGACGAAATAATGCAAGGCCAGCTAAACGCGTACTTCCTTTTTCACGAATTGCCAGAAAACCTTTCGCTGATTTTCCCTCCCCCAAATCAAAATCTATGTCTTTCTTCCACTTGAATGTTCCCCCTTCAGGGTCGCGGTAAGAAATCGCTGTAAGGATTGCGGGATCTTCATAGCACAGCTTTTCATCATCAACAAAAAGAGCTAACGAGCCTTCACGGATAAAAACCCGATAAATGCTTGAGAGGTGTTCTTTAATTTTCTTAATCGTCTTACCACGAGGAAAACGTCGAATTTTCTCAAGTGTGATTTCCGTATAGTGTTTTTCTTCGGAGACATTCGAAGACAGCACATCGAGTTCTTCAGTGCGGTCGTGAACGATTTTTTGAATATCAAAGATAACTGTTCGCTCTATACTTTCCCCTAGAGAACTAGATCGAACGACCCAATTAGGAGCAAACCAACATGCAGCACTTTTCATACCCATCCCAAACTCTGACAAACCAGAGGCATTCGGAGGTATTTCTGCCGGACGGAAAGCTCTCTGATAATCATCTGAAGATATTCCAGCTGCATTATCTTTAATGGTAATAGTGTTACTGAGAGCGTCGAAAATTATATCTACACGAAGTTGGTATTGGCTCCCATTAGTAGCTTCAAGACGATCCTTGTTATCAATGCTACTCTGAATAGAGTTATCTACAAATTCAGCAAGAGCGAACCAAGGCTTATAATTCAAATGAGGGAGTACAGAAAGAACATTAACGCCAGGCCTTATATTTACCGAATTTACCCGCGACATTAGGCCACCATGTTAACGGCACGTTCTGCTTTATTGCAATCAGGTGCAGTACGATTTATGAGCGAATCATATATATGCAAAACCACATCGACATTTACTGCATTACCAAATGCTTTATAAGCACCATTTTTTGAATCAGGTAAAAATTCCAGCTCTCCCATACTTTGTAAACGACTACATTCCCTAGGAGTCATATAACGCTTATGCCAAGCAACTATAGGAACCTGACTGGTTGTCATTGCAATAAGAGAAGGTGCTGTGTCCATCTTCTTGACACGAATGCCGCTAGCACGAAATTGGAGAAGGTGCTTCCATATATCCCGCTCACTTCCCTTACAGTTCCATTCTAATTTTTGAAAACTGGGAGGGAAATCCTTTATTTTATGAAGCCATCCGTCAATAAGTTCTTTATGTCGCACATAAAAATCTCGATTCTTTTGGATAAAATCAATTTTCCAGTCTGGAAAAGCATCAAGTTCAGTTCTAGCGTAACCAGGGAGAGCTCCTTCAACATCTTCAGGAGAAAGCCCCTTCAGTGGCACTCCGAAAGCCCCTTTAAACTCACCCAGCCCTTTATAGCCAAGTTTGTAGGGGGTTGGACCGTCAATCGGATAATCCGCTCCAAATTCCATTGCCCATATCGGAAATGTTGGTAAATCTTCATCACTAGGGAATGACGCGACAAACTCTTGCCACGTTTCCAGGTATTTGATGTGGTTATTGTTCAACGAGTGGGCATCTGCAGGATCATCATCAAGAATCGAATGAACGGAAATTTCTGGCAGTTCTTCAGGCTTTCTCCAGTCAAAACCATCCAAGCCTTTTCGGTCTCCGACAATAAAGGCTCTCTCTCGCTTTTGAGGGATACCGAACATATGAGGAGAAAGTTTTGTAAAGTCAATATCATAGTCCTCACGGAGCTTAGCGCAGATTGTTTCCCACGTTTTCCCATCATCGTGTTTAATCAAATTAGGCACATTTTCAATTATAAAGTAGCGCGGTTTTTTTAATTTCAAAATTTCTACAACATAATCGAAAAGGTTTCCCCATTGAGGGCACTCTAGTCCTTTTTGATCACCAGCTTTCGAAAACGGTTGGCAAGGGAAACCCGCACACAAAATGTCATGATCAGGAATTGACTTTAGGTCAACGTTTCGAATATCGCCATGAGGTTTTATTCCAAAGTTTTTGAAATATAAATTAGATAAGTGAGAATTCAGCTCGGAGGCAAAAACGCAATCGGCCCCCCTCTTACTGAGAGCCTGATGAAATCCGCCAAGACCAGCAAAAAGGTCGATAAACTTCATTTAGTTACACTACCCAACATTATGGCGTCTACTCGCCGATGAAACCCTATTTACCGCCTAGCATAGGACATCAAAGACGTAATGTAAAAAAATTCAACTATCGAAAATGCATCAAACCTTATTGCTCCTAGTAAACTAAAACATTTTAGCCTGTAGTTTACGCAATCAAAAATTCAAAAGTTGTCTTTTCAGGCGAAAAAGTTACTACCAATTCGCACTATAGGCACAGTCGGTGTTGTGGGTGTGTTCATTTGCCATTGAAAAATTGTTTTGGCTCTCCTGAGTAGGAGAACGTGCAGATAGGCAGGAAGTGACGTCTGAGCTTATATGTTCTGTAATCAATATATTATCTTTGGCTGAAAGCTTTTTCAGCCAACACAATAAAAGCTCCCTTGAAAGTTTAATAATTGATCACATTATACTGTTAGGCCGGAACTTTTTAGGAGAATTACTGATGGCAAGAACTAATTTCGAAAAGCAAGTAGCTTACATAATCGCAATGATTAAAATTAACGAAAGCCACACAGCACATGAGCGAATATCAAAGCATCTTGGACACGATAGTTTCAATGCAGAAGAGGTATTTGAAGCTTTGTATCCATTGCTCGGTAAAGGACGGAGTATGGGGGAATTTAAAAGCTCTATAAAAGGACAAATAGCCGGCGTAAAGAACGCTATTGAGGGAACAAAGAGTTGGACCCAAGGAGGCCTGGAGTCATTAACACCTATTTATGATTCCGATTTGGATACTTTAGAGCACCAGTTTAAATCTATCGTCGAATTGCTTTAGTATTTACAATTGCCGCTTACACTCAACAGTGATTAAGGAGAGCAAATTAGCTACCCAGTAATATGAGGCACCATAGATATTCACCTATGATAGCAACTGTTATTCCGCAAGTTCCCGTAGCGTTATAGGTGTTACGAGGATTGTTGATTAAGAAGAAATGTTTTAGAAATTAGTTTAACAGAGTTAACCTATTAATTAATTTCTTTATTCGAGAACACATCACTAAGCCATACCTGAGACTCTTCATCTAGAACCATAGCTTCAGGTTCACATTGTACTAAAAGCTCATCTAGCGAGTAATCTGGCTTGCTACATAGTTCAATTACGATTCGCCCATTTTCTAATTTAACTTCAACTTCGTCGTTAACATCCAAGCCTAATTCTCGCATTAATGCAGCGGGAATTATTATAGCCTTTGAATCGCCTAGCTTTTGGATAACACTTTTCATATGAATTCCTTTACATATTTTTGATTAAATTTTATCTGACTGATGCTTGGAGTCTGTTAGATCTTAATAGTAGGCGTTAGACGCTTTGTAAGCGCTAGTATTGGCATGCGGAGATTCTACAACGCAAAGTGAAGAAGAGCCGCCAGTAGTACCTGGAGGCTCATTAACGGAAAGAATGGTGAGTTCGTTCCGGAAGATAACGCTTCATACCTGAAACAAGAGTATGGCAAAGCTCTCAATAGCACGCAAACAGATCTTTACCAACAGTTCGACTCAAGGTAATCCCTAATCCGGTGAACCTCTATTAGAGAGCCTGACAGCAACATATCCTTAGGCGAGTAACCATCAAGTTTGCTGTTAGTATTTTCTAACCATTCTCCCCGATGTTCTGACTGCAAAAATAAAGTCGATAATGCTTTATGGATACCCAAAATAAGTGAAACTCTAGTACGCTGGTCGACGGTCAATGCTTGTCTTAAAGGCTCTTCCGGTAGTTTACTAACGAACCCCAAAGACAGTACTTTTTCCTCATCCGAAAAACACCACTCATCCAAAATTCTAGCGGCAACTTTGAACGCCTTTGTATCGTCTTCTGTCGACCGGGACTGGTGCCAGAATCTCAGTTTAACTGGATCGCTAATGGTCATTTGCTCTTTTACCCCACAAGTTAAATACGCTAACTCCTAATCCTTATCAATACTCGTTGGAACGTCGCCTATTTGGAAGTTAATAAGTTATCCAAGTTACGATATACATTTTCTGCCCAACGACCTATAGTTTCCTGAGATATTAGCCCTTTTTTTTCAGATGCCTGATGAACAATAAAGAAGTGCCGACCCTCACCAAACTCGGTATCAAAGTACGCTTTGGGCCAACTAAGCGACTTTTTAAGAAGCCTAACTTCAATATCTGCTAATTTCTCAATCAGTTCCTCTACTTCAGCAACCAGAACAACCTTGGTTGATAGAGCCTTTGCAGCATCGGATGTATCGACCTCCATCAGATAGAAAGACTTACCTTTAATAGTAACCCTAACCAACATCCAACACCTTGGCGTGGAGTCATCTCGCATTAAATGCATTTTGCATCGTCCGACAGATGGTAGCTTCCTGAAAGCAACATGCTCGACTCTACAATTATGGTTGCTTACCAAGTCATCAAGCATCTTAGAAAAACTAGTGAACTTCTTAGCGTACAAATGTATATCATCGGTTTGCTCATCGAGCCCATCCCATTCCGCGCCTGGAAGCTCTCCCAGAGGCGACTGCTCTTCGGTGCTCAATAAACCGGGGCTTTCTTCTCCACCTGGCTCTCCTCCGGATCCAACTTTTTTACTTTTAGTCGCGGTTTTTCGAGTGCTTACGGCTTTTGTAAATTCGATTTTTGTTTTAAAGCTTTCAACCTGTATCGGATCGTTCTCACCACTAGAATCCTGACCCTCATCTATCTCATGCTCGGGAGGTTGACCGCCTCCGCTGCCATCCATTTTCCCGCCAGTAATTTCAGGTACATAAAATTTTGGACTAAAGAACTCAACTTCGGCAGGGATATCAGCCGGAATATTTACCATTTCTATAATTTCATACACAAATAACGTATTTGTTGCTTCATCCAGATTCCCACGTACTTTTAGTGAGGCGCCATTTAGTGGTGGAGGCTCGAATTCAAAATGCCAAACCCGATATGCTCCTTTATCAACACCTGACATTAACTCATTTTTACTGATGCTTTCATACGAGAGCCGAGCGTCATCATCCAGTAAAAGCCATGCCAAATAACGTCGATACCCTGGATCAGAAAATACATTAACCGGACACGTGCTATTGGCAAGCACAGTGACTGTCGCTTTGCTTTTATCGAGGCCATTACTATCAATAGAAAACTCATTCTGCAGGATCCCGTGCTCTAAACAAGCTCGTGAAAAGTAAGCATTATGAAAGAAAAGCGCTCGAGCAAGCTCAAATTGCGGAAGATAAATCGTTAAACCGTTAGCAAGTTTAGTAACAAAGCAGAGGGACTTATGTTCTTTCGGTAGATCATGCTCTCTTGCCGGGCACTCCTCCAAATTACTCACCATCCAGCCTTGCAAATCAGTTATGGTGAATTCAATTTCGATGCCTTGTCGACGAAAGGGCCATGTATGGTTTATGACATTTTTTCTGACTAAAATCGGTGCCTGAGAGAGCAAGACAACGTCATTACCCTTTTCTTTACTCGGATAAATACTTAGATTGACTCCCCATTTACTGCCATTAATTCGTTTAAAAAGTGATCCAATGCCATTGATCCAGGTGTTATCTTTAAAACCGCTCAATTTAGCCATTCAGTTTATAACTCCAGTACTTCAGAAAGAAATTCTCGCGCTCCCTGAGTTAATCGCTCTTCACTGAGGCCTGCACTGCGCAGAATATCCCAACGTTTCAGTTGTTCGTCTTCCTGAGTACTCTTCGCAGCAACACGCGTCATACGACGAATTTGAAAGTCGGAAATGGTCTCAGAGTACATATGAAGAAACAAAGAGCATTTCGGGAGTTTTCGTAAGTTCTTCTCGATCTTTGACTTATTATCTAACTGACTCAGGTACCAGTTTTTTGATCTTCTTGGACCCTCTAATATCGGTTCTACTTGGTTGCGGATAGATATAAGCATTTTTACAGAAGTGAGGTCTTGTGAATCCCAGTTAACCCGCTTCACCAAAGACGGTTCTCGATGCTTTAACTTTGCGTTTAATCCCAGCAGCCAGCTGTTGTCGTACCTATATAGCCAGATATACAGTCCCGCAAACCCCTCGGCTCTGGCTCTCTTCACCCCTCTGTTCTTTATTGCTTTAAGCCATGCGAGCCGCTTTCTAAGTACGACTAATTTATCAACAAATACCGCCGAAGTCCGAACCAATGAACTACGAGGCTGCTGTCGCCTAACATCTCCGATAACGCCGTTTAACGTTAATTTATCGCCCAAAAACGCATGTAGAACGATTAAGTGTTCAAGGTAGCTAAAACTTTTACGGTGTTTCCTGAAAAGAGTTTTAAGCCAACACGTTTCAGATTCGGACACATTAAGACCTGAGTGGTTTAGCCAGTCTGCAGTCCAGAATTTAATAACTCGCTCAGCGACCAATTCATGCTCAACCTGTTGCCCTCGATTCAACCCAAAATCACAAGCCATAGCCTTGTAGAATAATCCCCACTGAAAAATACTCGGTACTGACTGTTCAGGCAGTCTTAAAGTTGACGCTATACTCGGCTCCAAAATGCGGCTGTATTTATCCATGCTCTCCTGGTGAACCAAAGGACATAAAGTGCGACTTGCTGGCGTATAAACATGTCGTTTATACGTCATCCGCCTCACAGAAGACATTTTAAGCTTTCCATGTAGCGGGCAACTATCAATGCCAGCAACTTGCCAGTCTCTGCGCCAGAAACACTCTCCAAGCTCATTCCATTGTTGCTCAATGCATTTGGGGCAATATCGTAGATAATTAGGTTGAGTAACTCTGGAAGCAGCGAAACCGGACATGACGTGTACTGAGTTCTTTTTATCTGCAATCAGTTGTTTCATTAACTGACATCGACGCTGCTCTCCAATAAAAGGGGCGTATAACGGGAACAAGGTATGCCTGTAGAGCAGGTCTTCCGGTTGAATATTTATTTCCGGAGGATATAACCCGGCAATTTTGCCCAGATGGCCATGTAAGTCCGATGTCGCAATTATTGTTTTACTCCCGAAGACTTCCTGCAATATTTCTTTGGGGGAAGTCAGCCCACTATGCACTCCATACCGGGCTATCGTGCTATAAATTAGTTCATTAGGATAAGGGAGCGGGAAGCCAAGCATTTAGCCCACCCGTTTTAACCGGGATTCCATATCGAAAATATCACGGCCTAACTCAAGTTCATGGTAAAACTCGCTTTTCTTTTGAGAATATTTAAAACGAAGATCCTCCGATGCCAGGGTGTGCCACTCTTTTGGTTTTAATGTTTTAATCTTGGGCTTAGTATTGCCTTTTGACGCAGACGAGGGCTCGTGTTCTGTTTTATACCATTCGAGAACAATACGAGTTAACTCCGGTAGCTCAAGAGCTGCATGTTGTTTGAAAACTTTCTCAACCAGTGCCGGCAACAAATCAGAATCACACCCCATCGCCTGTAGCATATTGTAGAGCCGCAGGGCTTTCTCATTGTTACCAAACGATACCTCTTTTTTCTTTTTTTCCTGCTCCTGCTCAATCAAATTACGGAGCTCAAGTAAGCGCTTATCCACGGAAGGCAAATGCAAGTCTGAATACTTCACTATCAAATCCGCATCATTGCGTCTCAAGGCTTCAAGCATTGGGTGAACCGGAATGAGCTCTTGTTCATAAACCTTACGAAGTAAATCAGTAGTAATGCGCTCAAGACCCGTCGCTATTGCCCTCATCTGAGCCAAGACAAAAAGCTTCACAACGATATCGAGTACACCCTGCGATAGGTCATACCAACAATCCCGAACTTCTTCACTAAGCGTCTCATCACGTCGCTCTAACCATTGGTACTTCCATAGCTTATTGGTAAAAGCTTCCCATTCGGTGAGTCTGGGCTCTCCCGTTTCAGGATGATACCGACGGGATCCTCTTTGCATCGGCTCCCAAAATAACGAACCAAATCCAGCGCTCCGACGTCCTGACTGCAACTCCATTTCGAAAAGTGGTCTAGCTTTTGGGGTTCCAACTAAAACAACCGGAACACCGATGACGTTTACCAGGGCAACAAAGAACTCGAGCATGGACTCTTTGTTTTCTTCACGCTTTAAACCCAGCCTTTGTATGTCATCAATAACGAGAACGCCAATGGCCCTTTGAGTCGCAACCTGTCCCATCAAAGATAAGAGAGTTTCAGGCCCGTGACGCTTTCGACCATACTTGGCCTCATAATTTGTTTGCAATGTGCGGTCGACTTCTCGAAAAAAGTTTAAGCATAAACTCTTAAGTGAACCATCACTTGGGCACTCCATACGCAGGTAGGGCAATTGAATCAGGTTATACTCAGGATGAAATATAACCTCCGGGTAAGTCGCTAATATTCGATTAACCGTAGTGCTTTTTCCTGAGCCGGAACAGCCTATCAGAGATAAACATTTTGCTGTTGAATTCGACTGCGAGAAACGAAAATCGCTCGTCGCTCCCTCCATAATGCGTTGATAGCCTTCCTGCATTTTTTTGTTGAGAGAGCCATCCGATGGATTTCGGCCAACATAACCAGCACGGATCATTATTGATAGCTTTTCTTCCAGTTGCCTATGAATAGCCAGGGGCTGGAAAAAGTCATCTAATAGGGCTGCAATACCGTGAGCTCTCTGGTGAGACTCAGCAAAGCGATCTTCCTGTTTAAAATAAACCTTGCCCGTTAGATTATTACGAAGGGTATTGAGATCCATTGTTGGAGGCAGAGCTTCGATGAAAGGGTTTCCCCGATAACGCTCGAAATCAGATGACTTATAGATTGCTGAAACATAATTATCAGGTAAAGGCATCAATCATCATCCTCAAAAAGCTCGTCGATATAATCGGGATAGTCGAGATCGGGACTGGTCTTATTCAGAGGAATAATCTCGGCTGACTTTTTATTGCGGTTGTCAGGCGTAGGCGCTTTGCTCTGTCGCTCTAATTGTTTTTCATTTGAGCGATTGTTTTTTATCGCACTTATCCTTTCACTGTTTGGACGCTCAGATTTATTTGGAGAGCTTGCTTCGGCTTGAGAGATTTTTTCTAACACAAACTCTTCGTGTTGCCGGCGACTTTCCTTAGCAGCCACCTTAGCTTTTGCCGATACTTTTTTCTGCTCTTCCCGCAGCTGCCAAACATCCCAAAACGATGATCCTCGATACTGCCTAGATAGATCGGTAAGGCTACATTTCCAGTATTTGTTGCTCCCTTTTTCATAAAAAAGATAGATATTGTCCGCACTTAACGGGTCATATGCCGCCATCATTTTTTTAGGTCGCTTCACATCCCGCCCTCGGTGCGTCCAACCTAAACGGACAATTTCTGGAGATGTATAATACAAACCAGACAGACTGACACCACGCTCGGAAACTGTCACGCTGCTTCTCGGAAGTAGAGCAATTCGAAGCGCATCTGAATCAGTCTGACGTAAGCGTCCGGTTCGATTCTGTATACCCCAGTTCCAGAGGTGAAGTGGAGTATTCGGCAAGTCCGTTGGCATATCCACATCTCGGTCATATTTATCTAGCACTGCAAACTGGTTGTGTTGTAATACTGACGACAACACGATTTGGGTAAAGTCAGTGATCGTCAGTTTAGCGTCGAGCCTATAGTCTGAGCCTCCACGTTTTTTCACCAGGTTGCCCGTAACATAACCCGGTACAAAAGGACCGAAAGACTCATGCATAGTTTTGAAGTGTCTTTCGACTATCCCTTTCGCATCACCACGATAGGGCGGTGCGTTCTCAATTCGCATAAAGAAATTACTTTCTAAATTTTCAATTTGATAGCCAAGTAGTTCTCCTCTGTCTGCCAGCAACGCATCAGGTAGCCCTATACAGGGCCATTCATCGTCGGCAATATCAAAGCCAAGTGCATGGCAGTAGTCTGATTTACTACTTATCGCTACGTGCAATGCTTGCAGTGCAGCTGCGTATGAAGGATTTTCAAAGCCTATATAAAATCCCGCCACCATTCGGCTGAATACATCAATCACCATATAAACAACAGGGCGACCGACTATGTTGCCCCGGTCGGAATCAGAGACCAGGTAAACGTCTGCTATCGTTGCATCAATTTCATAACGCGAACCGGGTCCCAAGACTTGAGTATTGGCCGTACTATGCAATGGCCGAATATCCTTGCTGTAATCTTTTTTAGATATTCTTTTTTGCAATGCTTCCGTTTGCACATACTCCCGTTTATAAAAATGTCGCAGCTGCCAAAGACTTGGCAGATTCTCTTCCGGAACATCGGGAAAATAGTTGTGGTACATAGTCTCTAAACGACGGTGCGCATAAGGAAATGAATGCCCTTTATCGCTCAGGATGTACTTATCAATCGCAATCCGAAAAAGACGTTCAGTTGGCTCATCAACGATGGCACCGGTGCCAGGCGAATACTTACGCGGACGTCCAAGCTTCTTATCTTTAGCCACCCTCCGTTTCCCCTTGCCTCCTGAGTTTTTATAATCTGGTAGCAAAGCATTGGGTATTTGTCCTCGTTGCCAATACTTTCTCGCTAACCGATAAACCGTCTGCTTCGTGGTACCAAACTCAACTACAATTTTCTCTACTACCGGTCCCCGGCTTTTAGAATTATAAAAATCCGGCAATTCAATCAGAGGTTTTAGCAAAGAGAGATTCTTATCCCGCTTTTCACGGGCTATAGTACTTTCGGGCGGAGACTCGTATTTTAAGTAATTATGTGGGTCATCGATTCGCTCAAAAACGTCCTCATCTATAGCTCCATAAATCTCATCAACAAGTATTAACTCGGGGAGTGCTTTCTCATCATCGATATTGATCCACACTAGATGCGTATTAATATTTTCCAGAACACGAAACCGGGTGTCATAAAACCTAACAACTTCATTGATTTGAAACACGATAGGCCTCCCGGACAAAACCTAAATTTGAGGCACGCAACGCACCGACTTTTAGTTTCGTAATAGGCATAAAAATATCGAATTCAAAGTAACGTTTTGCTAAGAGTCGACGAACCTCGTAGAGCGATTCCCCAGAATTAAGGCCATAACTGATATCGAGCTTTTTACATAATGAGATGATGGTTTGGTTGGGGTTTGCGGTGAAGTGATACTTGTAAAATTCAATCTGCTCGACCGCTAATTCATCATCGTCTTCGTCACGACCTGCAGGATATAGCCACTTCACGTTTTTACTAACCTCCTTTGGTATCTGCTGATCAGTTATTAGGTACCAGGGCACACCTTTTTCCAGCCAGTAGCGTCGCTCCAGTTCAAGTTTTTCAACCGTGCGCTCATCGTCCAGCTTATTTGCATATTTTGCCTGAAACACGAACTTAGGGGCTTCTTCATTTGACGAATCAACTAAGAAGTCACTCGACATAAACTGGTCAACACCATTTTGTGCCGGATGCGTAATGCCTGCATCGGCTGCAATTTTTCTGGTTAGTGTTCGATCTAATGGGAACTGTTCACGAATTTGGGTGACATCCGGAAGCCATTCAAGGAGTAGAAAAACCGAGAGTTCAAGATCTGAGAGTAAGTGGTGTGTTCGTCTGGACTTGTGGCCAAATACTCGATGGACACGACCAAGAGAGGGCAAATCCCTAACAGTGAGCCAGGGACGGTAGGCTTGATTCTGACCGCTACCACGCCCTTCCTTTATCCATTTGAAGAAGGTCGCCTCGGAAATTATTTTTCTTTTCGTTGCCATCGCGAAACCCTGACTTTGACATTAATTCATAGTAGTCAGGCAGTTAGTGGTATGCAACTTTATTCTCAAGATGTACTCACTATCACAGTTCAGTACGCTAGCTTTTCACTCTAATCCCAAATGACGTCACCGTTTGGCAGTATGTTTTCCGGGGTTTTTATGAGCTCAGTAAGGAATAAACCATAAGGATATGCTTTCTTTACTTTTACTAAAACAGTGTGTTCAAGGCCAAGCAGTTCATCTGCCTTATGCCCAGGAAGGGCTATATTTTTACTACCTTCATTAAGGACACTATGATAAAAAAGCCCATCGATATCCTTGTGCTTACTAAGTATCAGATTTGCCAGTATTCTGGAGTGTAAGTATTGGCTTTTCGCAGCATCTTCATCAGTTAAAATTTCGTCGAAAAATAGATCGGGGTAAAGATACGCTCTACTTAGGAGCTTTGATTGCGAATCGAGTTTGTTTATTAGTTTGGTAATAGGCTCAGCGTTTTTACCTTGCAAAAAATGACCGCTACCCCGAGCAACCCGGAATTTTTCGCCTATCATACCAACACGTAGCTTTTTACTTTCTTTTGTCCTGTACGCACCTATTTGGACTATATCACCCTCTTTAGCGTTGATTTCAGATAAAGCTGTATCAAGGGTTAAACTCATATACAAAAATGGCTCCCCCACGTCATTTACTCGCCCTGCTTTAACCGACCTGCCTGGTGGATAATATATTTCTGACGTCGACTTCCAAGGCTCGCCGCTCTCGGTAAGCCTTGCTCTCAGAAAGGCTCTGTCATATATAAAGTTAAAGTTTATAATATCGTAAAATTGCAGTGCATACTCTAGCCCTTGCGTGACTTCGCTCGCGCAACTACTTCTTTTAATATAAAGAGCAAGCTTGTGCATAGCATCAATATCTAAAACCTTTTTTTCACGCGACACTTACGACTCCGTTAGTATTTTTAAAGCGGTTTAAATGAAACTCATCCTCTAGACAAGTCTTAAAGCTTTCAAGGAATAATTTCCACTCAAAAAATTTGTTTAACTGATACTAGATGCCTTAACAGTTCTTCTGAAATAGAAGATGGGATTTTCGCTTGGAGAACGCTATAAAAAGCTAGAATTTCATCAACTGGAAGTCCTCATTCAAAAAAGCTGTGAGCTCGCATAACTTGAGTACGCATAAGCCTAGTAATACAAAAGCCATGTTTAAGTTTGACTTTTATTAACATCTACCATTAACATTGGTCTTCGAAAACAACAATTCAATAGAAAAATATAACATATCTCTTAATCAACGGTCTGCTTAGTTGAATTTGTACTGGAGCAGCTAAGCACAGTCGTCAGATTAATCCTTATTGCTGTTTGATATGTTCAGGAGAGAGAAACAGGGATGAGTCAGTCAACAACTGCAAACACAGCAGTAAAACGCGGAAAAATCACTCAATTGGATCCGGTGTACGCAAAAGAAAATGCAGATGGTTCAATACGAAAACCGCGCGTGAATGAGGTGTTACGTCAATATATTCACCTCATCAATCCACGAAAAGACAGAAGCCATTGGTTAAACTTGCATGTAGAAGTATATTTTTACATTTCACTATTTTTCTTTGTCTCCTTTTTAACTCAGTATCTGAACATAATCAATATCTTGATTTTCTCTGTACTGTTTTATGTTATGTCCAATTTAATAAACACTTTCTGGTATCACAGATTTTGCAGTCATAACGCTTTCACTTTTTCCAGCCAATGGATGCCAACATTGATCATGTGGTTCAATCCAATTGCTTACAGAGAAGAAGTGTATGCGTATAACCACTTACTACATCATCGGTTTTCAGACACTAGTAACGACCCGTATGGACCGCACCTAGGTTGGTTAGGTAACTTTTTTGCGTCACCTTTTTACAAAGTAGACCGAACAGTTAGTAAAGAAGAATTTGAACATATGAAAAAAGTAATCTGCCATATTGGTTTTAAGTTCGCGTCATACGAAAGCTTTCAGCGATGGGGAAGCGTAGAGTCCGTATCATCATTTATTATTCGCTCTACTTTTGCCAATACTTTTTGGGCTTTTCTTATGTGGCTGCTAGGCGGATTGGAATTGCTAACTATTTGGTATGCGGTGATTTTTGCCTACCATTCAGTAGCACGTGACTTCAATTATCGTGGTCATGGTGGTGGTACGGAAAAAGCACAACATAAAGACAGCGTAGATTTTTACCATTCATCTAAAGCACTGAATCAATTATTTTATGGACTTAGTGCTGGCGAGTGGCATAACAATCACCATGCATTTCAGCGATCCGCAAACGCAGGTTTTCTGCCTTATCAGCTCGATGTGCCATTTCTGTTCGTTAAGCTATTGAAAAGAATAGGAGTTATTTCTAAATATAATAACGCGCAGGCAGCCTTTGAACGTAAGTATCTGAGCCACTAATTTATCCTCCGGTACTTTTGCTGCTATGGACTTTTTTCGTTCGATTTTACGGTATTTCTACTCGTCAAATAAAGTTTAGTGCGCCTCCCTTACGGTGGGTCGGTGGCTGAATGACAGCTACTCGTAAACCATAACAGCAGACCTAGTTAAGCAAAATCTCAGTAAACAAAACTAAAAACAGTATTGATACGAAGTATAGCTATGAAAACTCAATAAACTAGAGACCGAAACGCTATTTGAACGAGATAATCGCAGCCCAGTTATTGATGCGAATAACATATTAGTATCAACCTACTCCCCTACACGTGTATAAATATTGCGTTTTTTCATATTGTTACCTCTCGCATTAATCATTCAATGCGTAAGCGCCATATCAGAAACATAAATCATCGCTTTTTTCGGACCTCCTTTCTATTCTAAGTAATCGAATGATATTTGGATAGAAGAAATGTTTTACAAATGTTGAATTATGTTTTATTTTCCTTTATCTTTCCGTTTTATAACAAAAAAAATACAAGGAAGTAGCGGGAGTGCAAGCCCCGCTGAATATAATGGAACACTTTATTACGGACATTCCGTGGACGAGAATTGTCGTTTATTTGGTCCTGAGTACGTTAGTGCTTGGCAATATTTCTACATATCTCCGTAAAGAATATGCGTTGAAAGATGGTTATTCGCGTAAGATTAACCATATTGGGATCATGATTATCACTGGCCCAACACTGGCGTTTCTTCCCGATGCCCAGCTTATCCCAGCCGTATTTATTGGCTCTGTTGGTTTGATTGTAATCTATAGCATCTCCGCTCTAAGCAGCACTTGGTGGGTTCACGGTATTGTTTCAGGCTGTCTGAGAAAGCGAGATGAACCTAGTAGCCGGTTCTTCTTCTTCTTCCCGTTGATTTCATTCAACATCACACTTGTATTTATGGCTCTCCTATTTCCATTGGATATCGTTCGCATCGCATTTTTCACCGTTGCGATAGCTGATGGTCTTGCAGAACCGATTGGGCTTCGGTATGGCGTAACAAATACCTACCAATTGAGAGATGTAATTTGGAAGACAACAAACACCAAATCACTGGCTGGCTCATTCACCGTTATGATTTTTTCAGCCATCACATTTTTCGTCTTCGTTGCTTTCTCTTATCCAATATCTAGCTTATTGATGGCGCTCGCAGTTTCATACGGATTCTTCATCGCTACGTTGGAAGCCGTTTCACCGCGAGGGATGGACAACATGCTGATTCTGTTGATCGCAACGCCGGTTGCGATGACGTTAACCAACCTGTATGCCACTTTAAATGGGGGAGTAATATGAGCATTAACACCTTGTTTGATAGGCTGTACGAACTAGGTTTATCATCTAGAGAGCGTGGCCAGATTTCATTTTTCAAAGTCGCCAGTCCCCACAAGATATTTCCTAGCAAGTTACAAACAGAGCTGCTCAACGTATTTTGTCAGATTACAGACGAGTTATATGATGCAGATACTTCGTTTCACTGGTTTGGCAAGAAAGACTACTTTAACACTATAAGCGATATCTGGTTGGTTTTTAAAGAAGAACGGCTGATCGGTTTTTCAGCGATTCGCTTAGTAGACGGTTGTGGGGAGCGGATTATCTATGTCGATAACATGAATATTAAACGAGTTAGTGGCAAGGTTTTTTCTCATCACAGCATAGGTTCTATTTTAGTAAATGAGATATTGCAAGCAAACTGGCGATCGTCACTGAAGCCAGTTTCCGTGGTATTCAGGACACAAAATGCTAACGTATATCGTTTAGGATATTCAATTCTACCACCGGGCACTTATCCTCGGATGACGGCCGAAAAAGCCAGAGATGAAACTCGTAGCATCCGTGTTAATTCTTTCATGGCGAACACCTTATCGCCGGGTAAAACGTTCATTGAACATACGTCAATAATCAAGCAAGCCTACAGTGGGTGTATTTATGGCTCTGATAACAAAGCCATCCAGACAAAGCGCCCTGATATCAAAGCATTCTGGGACTCCAACGTCGATCTTAATAATGGCGATGCTGTATTGATTTCAGTATGTCCGAGTAGGTTAGAGCTCATCGCAGTAATTATTCTTTATCGTTTTGACGTTTTTAAGAACTATTTGAGAAAGGTGTTTTTGCGACGCTCAATCAAAATCATATCTGGTAAGCAGCATGGTTAAGGAAAAGATGTTTTGAAAGCACTTGATACTTTGTCGCCGTCAAAGCTCCACGACGCTATTCATCGCAATATTGGTATTATTACCAGTTCCGAACAAGCTCACCTCGGCAGCGCTAGAATCTTGGTTGCTGGGTGCGGCAGCGTTGGTGGAAGTATTGTAGAACCATTAACTCGGACTGGAATGAACCAATTTGTTTTGGCTGATCCAGAAGACTACGATGTTACCAATTTAAATCGGCAAGTCTGTTTATTGCAAGATGTTGGTCGCAAGAAAGTCGACGTGGTTGCTGAACGAGCTAAAGCCATTAACCCGAGTGTAGAAACGATAACATTTAAGGACGGCCTTACTGAAGCAAATATTTACGACGCGTTTGAAGGAGTCAATATTGTATTTGATGGCATTGACGCCGGTGCCTCACCCTGGGTGAAGTATTTGATGCACAAAATTGCATGTGAGCGAAGAATTCCTGTTCTATCAGGCTTTGACTTTGGCGGTAAGGCCGTTATTTACGTTTTTGATTACCGCAGATACAAAGCACCATTTAATGGTCGATCGACTGAGCAAGCGCATAAAGATGGAAACTTAGTCTCCGCATTAAAATGGTTAGGATATACTCAGTACCCTGCGGATTTTCTGCCAGTGATAGCTGATCGGCTCGTGACAAAAGACCCTTGGCCGCAGGTTTCGTATTGTGTTATGGCAATGGGAGCATTAGGTGTTAGAACCGTTATTGACTTATTGATGGCTAGGCGCGTACCGCATAAAGTCACATTTGACGTCAACATGGCATCCAGAGGTCTATGGAGCCGAGTGCAAGAATATATCAGTTGGCCACTTAATCTGCTACATACATTCAGAGTATCCCGCAACTTCTCTTTGGTAAATGCAGAGCCAGTATCAAGTTCAGTAAGCAGTCCCACACTTCTTTATCTAGGTGAGCATCCAACACTTGCACTAGTCTTGCAAGTCATGACGCGATCCCCATCACCTCATAATTGCCAGCCTTGGCGTTTTAGAATCACAGGACCTAATACAATTCAGTTAGGCTGGGACCAATCCCTGCAACTTAATTATATTGACCCTGATGGTTATGCGATTATGTATAGTCTCGGGTGTGCCCTAGAAGCTGCATCATCTATTGCGAATATTGAATTTGAGCCTTCGGAGCAATCAGATTTTTTTGCTACTGGCTATTATGTCGGCACAATACACATTAAGCAGATTGATTCATGTTCTTATGCGCGCAACAGAGATTTAAATCTGAAGCGCTCAACCAATCGTTTTAGTTTTCTCCCTATTCAATTACCTGACTCCCTAAAAGAGAGTTGCTGTGCGGCTGCGTATGGAACGGAGTCTGATATCTCGTTTCTTGAAAAAGCACCGACGCTATTGAAACAAACGGCAAATAGGGAAAGTGTTCGACTGTTTTCCGAGGACGGTTATTTTAATGAACTCATGGATTTCATGCGCCTTACTCAACACGAAGAAAAACAAAAACCAACAGGCTTTACAAAAGATTCTCTAGCAATCACGCGTATCGAAGCCTTATTTTTATCGCTACTCAAAAAGCATAGATTACTACAATGGACTGCGAAACGTTTGGGACTGCGCAAAATTATGGCGTGGTCATCTACCAAGGCATTAAATGACCATGGTTCTTATATGCTGGTATCGACACGAGACTGGAGTGACAAAGGTCGATTTGAGGTTGGTCGAGTCATCATGAGAACTTGGCTGACACTAACTCGGGCCGACATTGCCTGCCAGCCCGTTGACTTCCCGATTAGCAGCAAAGAAGGCCGTGAAACGATTAGAAGCTTATTCGGTATTGATGATGACGTGCGACCCGTCTTGTTGATGCGCCTAGGTCGTGCAACTCGAACCCATTCGACGCTGAGCTTAAGGAAACCGCTTGCGGAGTTTGTTGAGTTAGTGATAACTAATTCAGAAAGGAAAGCTAACTCATGAAAACGCTAATCATTGGCGCAACAGGTCAGTTAGGCTCGCGGCTTGTACAAAAGCGTAATGAATTTATAACACAGAATGAGATTAAAGCCTTTGTTCGCCCATCCTCTGACTATAAGAAACTAAACTGTCAACCAAGTGAACTCGTATTTGGTGACTTAACTGACAAACAAAGTCTCATTGATGCTTGCGCAGGTATCGATACGGTCATCGCTACAGCGACTCTAGTCTTTCCAAGAGTAAAAGACTGTTTTGAGCTTGATGAACGGGCTGGTTACCAGAATTTGATAGAAGCTTGTGAACTATGTGGCGTTAAACAAATTATTTTTATTTCGATTGCAGTACCAATGACGACACATTTTACTAGGCACTCAAAAACTTACGAGCTAAAAAAATGGTGTGAAGAACTACTTATTAGCTCATCTGTGAGCCACACAATTATTCGTTGTCCTCTGTTTATGGACGATTACTTCGCGTTAATTGGCAGCGAAATCCCTTTGGCGGGTGAGAAATTGGCAACCGTTAATCGCTCTAAGGGAATAACGAAATTGCTGCGCTCTTTCGTTAGGCGTTCTATTGAAAAATACGGTTTAGCTTGGATACCAGGTAACGCCCATAAACGACAAGCCTTTATCGCTGTTGAAGACATCGCAAAATATTGTATTCGAGTTACTCAAAAACCTGAATTCTACAATCGAGTCCTAACTATTGGTGGTCCGGAAGACTTATCTTGGCATGATGTTTGTGAAGTTTATTCAGAGCTTTTAGCACGAAAAGTGCGACCAGTAACATTGCCGGCGCCAGTGCTGTTTTTATTATCAAAGCTCACTCGTCCATTCTCAACAGTGCTAGCGAATCAATTAAGTATTCTGTGGATAATCGCTTCGAAAGAGTGCGTAAGAGAAGCGTACTGGGATCAAACCTTGCCGATGGTTGAAATGCTTACGGCAAAGCACTACCTAGCGCACAAATTTCAACGAGCGAAAGTTAGCAAATGATGATTTTAGATGAATTACAAACTGTCCCCAAATTGCACACTTTGGTTATTAACGAAACTGTTACGTTTGAATGTGGCAAGTCTATACCTAGTATGGCAGTTACTTATAGCACTTGGGGTCAGTTAAATGAACAACAAAACAACATTGTCTGGGTGTGTCACCCGTTAACCTGCGGTGCTGATCCAACTCAATGGTGGCCTGAACTGGTCGGTTTAGACAAAGTTATTACACCCAAAAAGTATTTTATTGTTTGTGTGAACGCAGTTGGTTCATGCTACGGAACTAGTGGGCCATGCAGTAAGCAAACTAGTGGTAGTGTTTATGGTTTTGATTTTCCGCTAACCACTATTCTTGATGTAGTTATGGTACACCAAAGAGTAAGAAACCATTTAAACATCAAAGCAGTTAACCTAGGAATTGGCGCCTCATTTGGTGGGCAACAACTCATTCAGTGGATGGCTCTTGAGCCTCAACTATTCAAACATGCCTGCATTGCTGGGGCTAATGCTTTACAGAGTCCGTGGGCCAAAGCATTTAACGAAACTCAACGAATGGCGATTGAAGCTGATGAGTCATTTTACCTTGATGTTCCTAATGGCGGGAAGAAAGGACTAGCGGCAGCTCGGTCTCTAGCCGTGCTTTCGTACCGTAGCTTTGAAACTTATAGCAGGACACAGGCTGAACCTAGCCATCAAACCTTTAACGATTTCAGAGCGTCATCGTACCAACGATATATTGGTGAAAAATTCACAAAGAGATTTAGTGCTATCAGCTATTGGTATCTAACTAAAGCGATGGACAGTCACAATATCGCACGTCATGGCTACTCATTGGAGCAAGTATTAACCCGCATTCAAACCAACACCTTATTGTTAGCAATGTCTGGCGACGTACTGTTCCACGAACAAGAGTTGGGCTTCATGGATCAATATTTGCCATATAGTTGGTTAATGACAATCCATTCTACGCATGGTCATGATGGCTTGTTAGCAAACACTGATCGTATTTCTACCTCTTTACAGTCTTTCATTGATGAATTCTCCATATAATAAAGTTAGGGATTATAGTTTATGAACCTCGCACTATTTGATTTTGATGGAACGATTACCGACTGCGACACTTTTACTCCTTTCATAAAAGAAGTGACACCACCGGAACGAATGCGCTGGGGGCGCCTGTTACTTGCACCATCCATTCTCGGTTATAGAGCTGGATTGGTGTCCTCCTCTCGTATAAGACAGCAAGTGGTCAAGATTGGTCTTAAAGGATTTTCTAAATCAGAGATTGACGAAAAAGGTCTTTTGCATGCTAAAAAATTTATTCCATCTGTACTTCGTCCTGAAGCAATGGAGCGGTTGCATTGGCATCAAAAACAAGGCGACAGAATCATCGTAGTTTCGGCTTCATTGGATGTTTACCTGAAACCCTGGTGTGAGCAAATGGGGTTTGAGCTGTATTGTGCAGAGCTTGAGGTAACGGATGATGTTGTAACTGGTCGCTATCTAAATGGTGACTGCACCGGATTAGCCAAAGCTGAACGAGTGAAAAAGCTAGTAAACCTAAAGGACTATACCAAAGTCTACGCCTACGGTGACACGAAAGAAGATGATGAATTACTAGCGCTAGCTGATGAAAAATATTTTCAGTGGATAAAAGTTTAATTCTATTGGGGGAGCGTTTTAACAATGAGTTTTAAGTTTCAGGAAATTTCTTTCGCTGAACTGAGTGAAAATATGGCAGCTCTGTTAAACGGAGAGATTACCGCGTTACTTGTAAAAAGGGTCATGTCACCAAAGTTATGTCAGGTGGTATATGACAACTTTATTAATAGTGCCGGTTTATATCAACGAAATGATGGCGTACCTGCTTTAATGGTTGGAGCAAACACCTATCTGCAAGATGTAGATAGGGTGATAGATGAATTGCAGAGAAACGGAACCTATACCGATCTCTTATTTCGCGGAGCTAACAATATCTATAGGCAAGTATTTGATAGTATAGAGGAGGCGGGATATCGCTTCAGGCAAGCTTATATTCAGGGGCTTCCAGCTCCAGTGTATCGTGGTTCTATTTGGAACAACCCTACAAACTACGAAACGCCTTTGCTGGCACATACAGACTGGCCGCAGGTAAAATACTCCGGACTGGAGTTTCAAAATGTAAAAATCCCCATAGCTATTAATTTTTACCCAAAGCATCCACCGAAAGGCTTTTCAGCTTTACGTCTTTACAACTTTGTACCAGAAGAATCTTGGTTGGATGAACTGGGAATAATGAATAGCGGAGGTTACCCGATTGCCCAGGAGCAACTAGACGGCGTGCATTACATCGACATCCAGCCAGAAGAGGGTGATATTCTGTTATTCAATGCTGCTCATGTTCATGCGGTAAATAATCGTTCAGAAAAACTAACTCACCTCCATAAAAATGAACATCATCGTCTTAATATAAATGGGTTCTTTGGTTTTTGTGATCAATTGAATCGAGTCTTGGCCTGGGCATAGTAATGTCAGTTACCCCAAAATATTCACTTCGCTATTTTATCGGTAAAGCATTATACCGATTAGCTTGTAAAGCTACATCTTACGTTGCGCGACTAACTGAGCGTAAGTTTCTCTCAAGCCAAGGAATTATTAGTTACTTTATTCACAAGAATCAGGGAAAGCCCATGTTGGTCTTTTTACATGGGTTCAATGGTAATAAAGAACTCTGGCTGAGCACGGTGTTCCCTCTTAGAAGCACACATGGTGTTCTGATACCTGATTTGCCCGGACACGGTGCGTCTGATAATCCAGAGAACGGGGATTACCGCCTCGAGGCTTATGCCAGCGCTATAACCGAGTTGTTACTTGCGGAGGGAATAACAAATTATTGCTTGGTGGGTAGTTCGATGGGGTGTGCTGTAGCGGCTAATTTAATAAGAGGTTCGGTCTCCAATATTCATGCCTTATTCTTTATTAGCCCATTTGGTATAACAGAAAGGCAAATTCGTAAAATTCGAAATTTTCGAAAAGGTACAAACTCTCCTTTTATCGTAAAGGATATTGACGACTATAAAGCTTTCTTCCAGACAGTAGTCCATAAACCATTACGGATTCCTGGCTGGGTAAAATATTATCTCGCTATTGACCATATTCGCCGTAATGAACATATCGAAGTTATGTTTGACGCGCTCGTGACTAGTAATGAATGCTTATCAACGTTACAGAAAGAGCGAATCCCGTTAATAGTTCTCGCTGGTCGGGCAGATGTCGTAGTGGATACAGATTGCTTTACTTTTCTCGAAAATCAACTTTATGACTGTCAGTTACACTGGCTCAGCAATATTGGACATCTTCCTATGCTGGAAGCCCCAAAGAGGTTAGCAACAGCCATTCAGTATCTACTTCCATGCTCACTAACAAACCGAAAATACTACCTAGGTGACTCATGAAATTACTCACGCTTTTAAAGCCTAACTCAGCAGTTGGATTCAGTAGCTCGTTACTGATTACAATCCTCACCGTAATGTTGTGTGTAAACTACATTGATCATCAGGTAGTAACATACCTGAATGAGCATCCGTTTAAGGAAAGCATCGGTGTTTCAATTATATTGTCTATCCCTGTGCTAATGGGCCTTTTCTCCATCTTATACATTCTCGCGTATGTGCTTACGCTATATAAAAAAGTAGGAACTTCTTTATACAAAGATATGTTCATTATCACCGTGACATATATGGTAACAGTCTCAATAAAGAACTTTCTAAAAATTGCCTTTGGCAGAACATGGCCGAACCAAACACCAAGTTTCTTCCCTGACGATAATATCGCGAGTGGTTTGAAAGACCGTGGACAGCTCATCACAGAGGGCTTCCATCCGTTTACCGGGTTACGCGAGTTTGCTTCATTCCCATCTGGTAGCACATCTATCGCAGTTTGTTTTTTGATAATGCTAGCAGTCCTATTTCCGAAAACTAGAATTCCGGCTTTCGTAATAGGCTTAAGCGTTTCCGTACTACTCGTGCTGACCAACATTCACTATGTATCTGATGTTATAGCCGGACTTTTTATTGGTACCAGCGCTGCTTTACTTTCACTTAAAGTCACAGGTCGAGACACAACTTCATGAAAAAGCTAAAAATGACTGAGTATATTGGTTATCAACTAAATAGAAAATTTAGCTATCAGTCGCGGGATAAGTGTATACATTCTGTAGATAGCTTTATTCATATGGCAGCAGTCTTGTTGTTCTGCGGTAGTTATAAATCAAATCCTCAGATAAAAAACCACCCCTCGACTATTGATTTTTGTGTGTTAACGCACGGTCAGAACACTTAATGATTATAAGACCGAAGGCAGTGTATCGCGTCGCTCTGAGCCTATTGACTAAAAATCTATGGCTCATCGTCTTGCCCTAACTTTTTGTGAAATACCTGATACAAGAGTACAGGTTTAAAAGAAGAAATTTACAATGCAACAGCCTAGCTTTCAAAACAAAGTATCTTCGACTAAAAAAGCTCTATTTACTTTCAAAATACTGTCGGCGGCTCTTCTGGTGACGTTATTATATCGCTACACGTTGTCAAAAAACTTGATGGAATACGTCCAAGCTATTCACTACAACTGGCTACTGAGCGGAGTAGCTCTAACTGTGCCCGTAATTATTTTACGCGCCAAACGTTGGTCGTTAATCGTTGCGGAAAATGGTGTGGTAATGGATAACAAAACTTTGTTCGACGTGTATGTTCCGAGTTTCATGCTAGGTTTAATTACTCCCGGGCGAGTAGGAGAACTGATACGTTGCAAGTACTTATTTGACAAAGGTTTAAGTATTCGAACCTCGTTTTTAACACTTGTTTTTGATCGCCTGTTCGACATTATACCGACAATCTTTATCTCCACACTGTTTGGCTTTTACGCTATCGATAAAGGTGTTGATGCTTTCACGAAGCAATTACTACTGATAATAGCAAGTGGGGCCGTCATTCTTTGTCTCGTACTTTTGATATTTAGCCTGTGGAAAAGACGAAAGCAAACAAAGTCTGAAATACGAGGTTTTGCCTATTCCCCAATATTGATATTTAAGTGTGCCCTAATTAGTATTAGCTCAATGCTAATTTCAGCAATTCAGGTCTATTTTTTTGCCAGCAGCGTTGAACTTGAAACCACACTGTTTGAGTCATTTGGGTTTGCTAGTTTGTCTGCTTTGGTAAGTCAACTACCGATAGGTATAGGGGGCATCGGAAGCAGAGACCTGGTTTTGGTGTATTTACTGGAACAAGCGGGAAATCATGTAGAAACTGCTTTTCTGTTTGCGCAAACATTTAATATAACTTCTGTTTGTCTAATGCTCACAGGGTTAATAATGTTAATTTGGACCTATATGGAGCCACATCATTTGCGACGTAAAAGAACCATCTGAATTGCTCTTGATTGTACTGCTTGGGCTTAAGCAGTTATTAGCAAAAAATCCCAGCCGAGCGACTAATCTAGAAACAGTTTTAGTATGAAACTATATTCCTTAGTATGATTCTTTATTACTAGGTATGAAACTTTATTACTACACCACAAAAAAAGGGCCTTTCGGCCCTTCCTTATTCAACGGTGACTGACTTGGCCAGGTTCCTGGGCTGGTCCACATCGGTACCTTTTATCAAAGCTACGTAGTAAGACAGCAGCTGCAAAGGAACGGTATAAACAATAGGTGCTATCACTTCGTCGCAATGGCAGACGTTAAGTACGGTTAACGAGCCATCGCCTTTGAAGCGGGCGTTTTTGTCAGCAAAAACGTACATCAAGCCGCCGCGGGCGCGAACTTCTTCAACGTTGGACTTCAGTTTTTCCAGTAAGTCATTGTTCGGAGCCACCACAATAACCGGCATTTCTTCATCAATTAGTGCCAGTGGGCCGTGCTTTAACTCGCCAGCCGCGTAAGCTTCAGCGTGAATGTACGAAATTTCTTTCAGTTTTAACGCACCTTCCATAGCGATAGGGTATTGGTTACCACGCCCCAGGAACAAACTATGCTCTTTGTTGGCAAAGTCCTGCGCTAACTCTTCAATTTCATCGGCTAATGACACCGCTTCTTCCAGCTTGGTTGGTAAGGCTTGCAGAGCATGAATTACGGCTTCTTGCTGCTGCTCTGGCATGCCCCGGTATTTACCAATGCCTAAGGTCAGCATCAGCAGACCGGTTAACTGGGTGGTAAAGGCTTTGGTCGATGCCACACCAATTTCTGCACCGGCGCGGGTTAAAAAGGCCAGGTCGGATTCGCGCACCATAGACGATGAGCCCACATTACAAATAGTCAGGCTGCCTTTATAACCGAGCTCTTTCGACAAACGCAGTGCCGCTAAGGTGTCTGCCGTTTCACCGCTTTGTGAAATAGTCACAAGTAAACTGTTCGGGTGAACATAGGACTTGCGGTAACGAAACTCTGAGGCAATTTCGACATTGCACGACACATTCGCCATAGACTCCAGCCAATAGCGCGCCACCATGCCCGCATGGTAACTGGTACCACAGGCAACTATCTGAACGTGTTCAATATCTTTTAGAATGTCAGCTGCATCTTCGCCAAAAGCGTTATCCAGCACGGTGGTTTCAGACAAGCGACCTTCCAGCGTGTTACGCACGGCAATAGGCTGCTCGTAAATTTCTTTCAGCATAAAGTGGCGATATTGGCCTTTACCACCCGCGTCGTAGCTTACGTCAGATTCAACAACCTCACGTTCTACAGCGTTACCTTCAGTGTCGTAAATATCGATTTCAGTGCGGTTAATGTCTGCAACATCACCTTCTTCCAGGTAAATAAATTGACGGGTTACGGGCAATAAAGCGAGCTGATCTGAAGCTACAAAGTTCTCACCAATACCCACACCAATAACCAGAGGGCTGCCTGAACGGGCCACCACTAAACGCTCAGGATATTTGGTATCCATAACCACGGTGCCGTAAGCACCTTCCAGCTGCCGTACTGCCGACTTAACAGCAGCCAGTAAGTCACCATGAGTTTTTCTCTCATGATGAATTAAGTGAGCGATTACTTCAGTGTCAGTCTTCGAATTAAAAACATAACCTTCCGCTTGCAGCTCTTCGCGCAGGCGTTCATGGTTTTCAATAATGCCATTATGCACTACGGCAATTTCATCTTCAGAGCGGTGAGGGTGAGCGTTCGCTTCGGTCACGCCGCCGTGCGTCGCCCAGCGCGTATGGGCAATACCAATAGTGCCATCTAAGGGATTCTGGTCTATCGCGTCTTTTAACTCCTGTACCTTACCGGTACGGCGTACGCTTTTAAGGTGATTATCAGCGTCAATAACAGCCACACCAGCCGAGTCATAACCCCGGTATTCCAGTCGCTTCAAGCCTTCCAGCAAAATACCTGTTACCCGACGTTCCGACGTGGCACCTACAATACCGCACATAAATTAACTTCCTTTTTTCGACTGAGGACGTTGCCATCCGCTGATATTACGCTGCTTGCCGCGGGCTACAGCCAGTTCTTCATCCGCTACCGCGCGGGTAATGACCGAGCCGGCACCAACGGTTGCATTCTTACCAATGGCGACAGGCGCAACTAAAGAGCTGTTTGAGCCTATAAATGCGCCATCACCAATTTCGGTGAGTGCTTTATTCACACCATCGTAATTGCAGGTAATGGTACCTGCACCAATGTTTGCGTATTCACCCACCTGGGTGTCGCCAAGATAGGTTAAATGGCTGGCTTTAGAGCCTTTACCCAGGCGGCTTTTTTTCATTTCAACAAAGTTTCCGACCTGCGCTTCATCCGCAAGTTCCGCGCCGGGTCGCAAACGCGCAAAAGGACCGACTTTACAGCCTTTCGCCACTTTTGCGTCTTCAATATGGGAGTTCGCGCGAATAACGGTGTCATCACCAATAACGGAGTTTCTTATGACGCAGTTTGGTTCAATGACAACCCGGTCACCCAGAACCACATTGCCTTCAAACACCGCATTAATATCAATAGTGACATCGCTGCCGGCGCTTAGTTTACCGCGGCAATCAAAACGAGCAGGGTCAATTAAGGTGACACCCTGGGTCATGAGCTCTTCAGCCTGACGCTGCTGCAGTGCACGCTCTAAAGAGGCTAACTGCTGACGGTTATTGGCTCCTTCCACTTCCTGCGCGTTGTCAGGCTGTGCAGTGGCAATATTAACACCTTCCCGCGCGGCCATTGCCACAATATCGGTCAGGTAATACTCTTTTTGCGCGTTGTCATTGCTCAGTTGCTCAAGCCAACTTTTTAGCTTATCGCTGTCGGCAATCATAATGCCGGTATTCACTTCTTTAATAGCTAATTGCTGAGCATTCGCGTCCTTTTGCTCAACAATGCCGGTTACGCTGCGACGTTCATTACGAACAATACGGCCATAACCTGTTGGTTCTGTTAACGTCATAGTCAGCAGGCCAAGCGCGGTATTAGCGCTGGCGGTTACCAGCTTAATTAATGTCGACTCGGTTAACAGGGGCACGTCACCATATAAAATAATGACTTTTTCACTGCTTTTCAGGTGGGGTATAACCTGCTGAACCGCATGACCTGTACCCAATTGCTCGCGTTGTTCAACCCAGGTTAAGTCATCACCTGCTATAGCCTGTTTAAGCTGGTCACCGCCATGGCCGTAAATCAAATTAATGGCGTCTGGCTTAAGCGATCGTGCCGTATCGATAACATGCTCTACCATCGGTTTATTTGCCACTTTGTGCAGCACCTTGGGCAGCTCCGATCGCATGCGGGTTCCTTTTCCTGCGGCCAGAATAACAACGCGTAACTTCATATTAATGTATCCTTAATTCAGTATCGCTGGCGTAAGCCTTATGACATTAGCTTATTGTAACGACAAAAAAGGCCTTGTTGCACTAACAACAAGGCCTTTTACGTATTTTAACGCAGAAGTTTTAGCGCTTAAGCTTACGAATAATATCGATTTGAGCCAACGCTCGCGATAGCTCAGCAATAGCTTCGGCATAGGTCACATCTGCACTTGAATCGGCAATGGCTTCTTCAGCGCGTTTTTTCGCTGCTTCAGCTTCCTGCAAGTCAAGCTCGTCACCACGAACAGCAACGTCCGCAAGAACAATAACGTGACCTGGCTGTACTTCTACCACACCACCGGCAACATACAAAAGCTCTTCGTCACCCGCTTCACTGACATAACGAACCATACCTGGTTTGATTTTAGTCAGTAGGGGCGCGTGACCTGGGTAAATACCCAGCTCACCTTCGCTACCAGTGACCTGAACCGTTTGTACAACGCCTGAGAACAATTTGTCTTCAGCGCTAACAACGTCCAGATTTAATGTTTGTGCTGCCATTCAAACCTCCCGGTCGGTTACAGGTTTTTGGCTTTTTCTACCGCTTCTTCGATGGTACCAACCATGTAGAAGGCCTGCTCTGGCATGTCGTCGTATTCACCTTCCAAAATGCCTTTAAAGCCGGCAATCGTATCTTTCAAAGATACATATTTACCTGGAGCACCAGTGAATACTTCGGCTACGAAGAAAGGCTGCGACAAGAAACGCTGAATTTTACGAGCACGAGATACTGACTGTTTGTCTTCTTCAGACAGCTCGTCCATACCCAGAATCGCTATAATGTCTTTTAGTTCTTTATAGCGTTGCAGTACTTCCTGAACACCCATTGCTGTGTCGTAATGCTCATCACCGATAACCTGTGGATCCAACTGACGTGAAGTTGAGTCCAAAGGATCAACCGCAGGGTAGATACCCAATGACGCGATGTCACGGTTAAGTACAACAGTCGCATCCAAGTGAGCAAAGGTTGTTGCCGGAGATGGGTCAGTCAAGTCATCCGCTGGTACGTAAACGGCCTGTACAGACGTGATTGAACCTGTCTTAGTAGAGGTGATACGTTCCTGCAGAACACCCATTTCTTCGGCCAGCGTAGGCTGATAACCTACCGCTGAAGGCATACGGCCTAACAATGCTGATACTTCCGTTCCGGCAAGAGTGTAACGGTAGATGTTATCAACGAAGAAAAGCACATCGCGACCTTCGTCACGGAATTTCTCGGCGACAGTCAAGCCCGTTAAAGCAACACGCAGACGGTTGCCCGGTGGCTCGTTCATCTGACCATAAACCAGTGATACTTTATCCAGAACGTTTGAATCGTTCATCTCGTGATAGAAGTCGTTACCTTCACGAGTACGCTCACCAACACCGGCGAATACTGAGTAACCGCTGTGCTCGATAGCGATGTTACGGATAAGCTCCATCATGTTAACGGTTTTACCAACACCAGCACCACCGAACAGACCCACTTTACCACCTTTAGCAAACGGGCAAATCAAGTCGATGACTTTGATACCGGTTTCTAACAGTTCGTTCGTGTTTGACTGTTCTTCGTAGCTTGGTGCCGCACGGTGAATCGACATTTTCTCTTCTTCACCGATAGGGCCCGCTTCATCAATTGGGTTACCCAATACATCCATAATACGGCCCAGGGTTTTCTTACCCACTGGAACCATGATTGATTCACCGCTATTTTTAACGGTGACACCACGACGCAGACCGTCAGTTGTACCCATTGCGATGGCACGCACGATTCCGCCGCCCAGCTGCTGCTGAACTTCCAGAACCAAACCTTCTAAACCACCTTCGGTCACTTTCAGTGCGTCGTATACTTTTGGTACAGCGTCTTGTGGAAATTCTAAATCCACAACGGCGCCGATAATTTGTACGACCTTACCTTGACTCATGACGTTTCCTCTAACTCTTCAATTCTGTTAACCGTTGCCGCGTTATACCGCTTCGGCGCCGGACACGATTTCCGAAATTTCTTGCGTAATTGCTGCCTGACGCGCCTTGTTATATCGCAATTGTAATTGGTCAATAATGTCTTCGGCATTGTCGGTTGCAGCTTTCATAGCAATCATCCGAGCGGCTTGCTCGCTAGCAAAGTTATCCACTACGCCCTGGTACACTTGCATTTCTACAAAGCGACGAATTAGCGTATCGAGGATACTTTCCGGATTCGGCTCATACAGATAATCCCAGCTACCTGTCTGCACATCTTCTTCCGATCCTGCTTGCGGCAATGGCAACAATTGATGAATGGTCGGCTCCTGGGTCATCGTATTCACAAATTTGTTGAATACAACGTACAAGCGATCGATTTTGCCTTCTTCAAAAGCATCCAGCATAACCTGGATTGAACCGGTGATTTCTTTCAGTTCTGGCTTATCACCCATACCTGAAACCTGCGCTTTCAACTTACCAAAACGCTTAAAATAACTGGTTGCTTTGCTGCCTATCGCGGCAAAATCCGCTTCAACATCCTGCTCTTTCCATTCGTTAGCGTGCTTAACGACTTTCTTGAATTCATTACCGTTCAAGCCGCCACACAAACCACGATCGGTAGACACAATGATGTAACCCACACGCTTAACCTGACGTTCTTCCATAAATGGATGACGATATTCGAGGTTACCGCGCGCCACATGACCAATCACCTTGCGAATGGTGTCCGCATAGGGGCGACTTGCCTCCATACGTTCCTGCGCCTTTTTCATTTTCGACGCAGCGACCATTTCCATAGCACTGGTGATCTTCTGAGTATTACCGATACTCGAGATCTGAGTTTTTATCTCTTTACCGCTGGCCATGACGATTCTCCTGTTAACTCAACGACAAATGGCCGCTACTGCGGCCAGGTGCGATTACCATGATTGCGTTTGCTTGAATTTCTCAAGCGCGGCTTTCAATTGCGCATCGATGTCGTCGTTATAGTTGCCAGTTTTATCAATCTCAGCCATTAGCTCGGCGTATTCGCTCGCCATGAAAGATTGCAGTGATTCTTCAAAATCCATGATTTTGTCGATTTCTACGTCTTTCAAGAAGCCTTTTTCAACGGCATAAATTGATACAGCCATTTGAGCCACGCTCATAGGCTTGTACTGTTTCTGTTTCATCAGCTCGGTTACACGTTGACCGTGTTCCAACTGTGAACGAGTCGATTCATCAAGATCAGATGCGAACTGCGCGAACGCCGCCAATTCACGATACTGAGCCAGGGCTAGACGGATACCGCCACCCAGTTTCTTGATGATTTTCGTTTGTGCTGAACCACCAACACGAGAAACCGAGACACCGGCGTTAACCGCAGGACGAATACCTGAGTTAAACAAGTCAGTTTCTAAGAAAATCTGACCATCGGTGATAGAGATAACGTTAGTCGGTACGAATGCCGATACGTCACCTGCCTGAGTTTCAATAATAGGTAAGGCAGTTAATGAGCCGGTCTGGCCTTTCACTTTACCGTCAGTGAATTTTTCTACGTAGTCAGCGTTTACACGCGCAGCACGCTCAAGTAGACGAGAGTGAAGGTAGAAAACATCACCAGGGAATGCTTCACGACCCGGAGGACGACGCAACAACAGTGAAATTTGACGGTATGCAACAGCCTGTTTAGACAGGTCATCGTAGACAATAAGAGAGTCTTCACCGCGATCACGGAAGTACTCACCCATGGTACAACCAGAGTAAGCTGCCAGATATTGCAGGGCCGCTGATTCAGAAGCAGAAGCTGCAACCACAATGGTGTTTTCCATTGCACCGTGCTCTTCTAACTTACGTACAACCGCTGAAATGGTTGAGTTCTTCTGACCAATGGCTACGTAAACACACTTAATACCAGAATCTTTCTGGTTGATAATGGCGTCTACGGCTAAAGCCGTTTTACCTGTCTGACGGTCACCGATGATAAGCTCACGCTGACCACGACCAACTGGAATCATCGAGTCAATTGACTTGTAACCCGTTTGTACTGGCTGATCAACTGACTGACGTTCAATAACGCCCGGTGCGATTTTCTCGACTGGCTCATAGCCGTCAGCTTCGATAGGACCTTTACCGTCGATAGGCTGTCCTAGTGTGTTAACCACACGACCCAACAGTTTTTCGCCAACCGGAACTTCCAGAATACGACCTGTTGATTTTACTTTGGTGCCTTCCTGCAAGTCTGCATAAGGACCCATAACAACCGCACCAACAGAATCACGTTCAAGGTTTAGTGCGATAGCGTAACGATTACCAGGTAGCTCAACCATTTCACCTTGCAGACAGTCTGCAAGTCCGTGGATGCGAATGATACCGTCTTGTACAGACATGATGGTACCTTCGTTGCGAGCTTCGCTGGTGACTTCGAACTTCTCAATTCGCTGTTTGATCAGTTCTGCGATTTCATTTGAATTCAATTGCATGCTCAAGTCCCCAATTAGGATTGCAGTGCGTAAGCAAGTCTGTCGAGCTTGCCGCGCAAGGTGCCGTCAATAACGGTATCACCAGCTTCTATAACAAGTCCGCCAATAATGGACTTGTCGACACTGCAGTTCAGCTTAATTTTGCGTTGCAGGCGCTTCTCAAGTGCTTTACTCAAAGCCGTTTGTTGTGCTTTCAGCAGTTTAACTGCCGATTTAACATCTACAGTGACTTCTTTGTCATGTTCAGCACGAAGCGACTGATAGAGCTCACTAACTGCTGGCAGCACTGGCAGACGTTCATTTTCAGCCAATACTTTAACGAAGTTCTTAGCGTCGTCGTCGAGCTCGTCGCCACAAACACCTAAGAAAACTTCTGTTGTTTTCCCAACAGTCGAGGAGCTACTCAAAAATGAGGCAATAGTCTCGTCTTGCGCTACCGCAGCAGCGAAGCTAAGCATTTCTGCCCACTTATCGAGCGCTCCCTGTTCTAAAGCAAAATCAAAAGCTGCTTTTGCGTAAGGGCGAGCGACCGTAGTCAGTTCTGACATAAGCTCAAACCCCTTTATTAAAGTTCAGCGACCAGTTTTTCAACAATGTCACTATGAGCGTCTTTATCAATTTCACGCTCAATGATTTTCTGAGCCCCAGACACCGCTAATACGGCAACTTGCTTGCGCAGCTCTTCGCGAACGCGGTTGCGTTCAGCAGCAACTTCTTCATGTCCGGCCGCAACGATTTTTTCACGTTCTTCGTGGCCACGTTGAGTTTCTTCCTCAACAATTTTAGCACCACGTTTTTTCGACTGTTCAATGATTTCAGCGGCTTGCTGTTTCGCTTCTTTGAGCTGCTCGGCAATTTCTTGCTGGGCTTTCTCTAAATCTTTTTGAGCACGTTCACCGGCATTAAGGCCGTCAGCAATTTTCTTCTGACGTTCCTCGATAGCTTTGATGATCGGTGGCCATACAAATTTCATGCAGAACCACACGAACACGATAAACGCGATCGTTTGTCCAATTAGAGTAGCGTTGATGTTCACAACGGACCTCCTTCAGTTGGTGACCGTCGAATAACGATTAGCCTGCTACCTGGGTTAAAAATGGGTTCGCAAACGTGAACAGCAATGCAACAGCAACACCGATCATCGCGATAGCATCGATAAGACCTGCAACGATGAACATTTTAACTTGCAGCTGTGGTGCCAGTTCTGGTTGACGAGCAGCAGCTTCCAGGAATTTACCACCCAGAATACCAAAGCCCAGGGCAGTACCCAGTGCAGCCAGACCGATCATGATTGATACAGCGATAGCAGTAAAAGCAACTACAGTTTCCATTGATTTCTCCAGTTTTTCAGTAGATTAAAGTTAAAAGTAAAGCTAAAAACTTTTGTTTCGAACACTAGTGTTCAGATGACGCCATGCTTAAGTAAACAATGGTCAGCATCATGAAAATAAACGCTTGCAATGTAATAACCAGAATATGGAAAACTGCCCACGCAAAGTGCGCCGGTAGCTGCCAGAATCCTATCATTGCAATTAGAATAAATATCAATTCACCTGCATACAGGTTACCGAACAAACGCAGTGCCAGTGACGCTGGTTTTGCCAATAACGTGATACTTTCCAGTACAAAGTTCACTGGTATTAATGCCCAGTGATTAAACGGAGTGAAAGTCATTTCTTTAGCGAAACCTTTCACGCCTTTGTATTTGATTGAGTAGATAATAATTAGCGCAAATACGCTTAAACTCAATGCAAAGGTTGTATTCAGGTCCGTTGTTGGTACGACTTTCATGTACACGTCATGCGGGTCGTCAACAAAGCCTAACCAATAACCACCATACATAGCAGCTGTTGGTAACCAGTCAACCGGAATTAAGTCCATCAGGTTCATCAGGAATATCCAGACGAAGATGGTTAATGCCAGAGGTGCTATCAGTTTATCTTTACCGTGAAAGGATTCTTTGACGCTATTGTCAACAAACTCGACAATCATTTCGACAAAGCATTGCCATTTACCAGGTACCCCAGCAGAGGATTTTTTAGCTACTCTGCGGAAACTCCACAGAAACAGCACACCCAGTAACACGGACCAGAAGATAGTATCGACGTTCACCGCCCAGAACCCTTCACCAACCGTCCAATTTTGGAGGTGATGCTGGATATACTGAGTCGGAGTTTGTTCTCCACTTATCATGTTGTTTCCCAGTTAGGTTGATTTTAAAAATAAAACCGGTGCTATCCACTGCATGGTGACGGCGATGACAAAACCGACCAATAACCACACAGGATATAAATTTGTTACCAGCAATGCGATTGTTAACAACACTGCTGTAAGCAGTAGCTTAACGCCTTCGCCTAAAAAGAAACTTTGTACAACTTTCTGATTAGCGCGCGCTCCTGCGTGTCTAAAAGCGATAAGTGCAAATAGAGCGCTTGGTATTACGACGGTTAATCCGCCACACAGAATACCCAAAGCCGACTGTGTATTTGAAACCGCTATCGTGACAAGTGCGGCTATCAAAACCGCTATAAATTGTGTACCTACAACTTTTCCTGCCAGCTTTTTACCTACCGCATTAAGTGCCTGTGTCACGACTAAAACCTTTTAACTGGCGGCTATTTTTTTGAGGCTTTCAACCAGCCACAACGAAACTCGCGCTAGTATAAAGATCTGCCATGCAATTGCAAACAAATTTGCCTGTAGCCGACGGTTTCTATGCCATTTAACAAAAGTTCTACAACAATCAATGCATTGGAAATGATTATTTTATGTGAGTCAGAATACCATCCAGTTCGTCTAGGTTGGTATAACTAATAACCAGTTTACCTTTTCCTTTACGACCATGATTAATGGAAACTTTGGCTCCCAGGGTCTCAGACAACTTGGTTTCTAAATGCTCAATATTAGCGTCTGGCTTTGGTTTTTCGGTTTCTTTAGGAGGGTCAATTGTCCGTCTGACGAGTTTTTCTGCGTCACGTACGGTCATATCTTTTGCGACAATCTGTTGTGCTACGTCGGCTTGTTGTTCTCCTTCCAGCGCAAGTAACAACTTGGCATGGCCAAGTTCAATATCACCACGCTCCAGCAACACTTTAACGCCGTCCTGCAAGTTATTCAGGCGCAGTAAATTGGTCACCGTAGTCCGTGATTTTCCCACCGCCTGAGCAACATCCTGGTGAGTCATCTGAAACTCAACCAACAATCGTTGTAATGCGGTGGCTTCTTCCATCGCGTTTAAATCTTCACGCTGAATGTTTTCAATTAACGCGATAGCTACTGCGGCTTCATCGGGTACATCTTTAATTAAGCAAGGGACCTGTTCAAGCTTTGCCAGTTGCGCCGCACGCCAGCGACGCTCACCCGCAATAATCTCATATTCGTCTTTGCCAACAGGGCGCACAACAATGGGCTGGATTATCCCCTGAGCTTTTACCGAAGCGGCTAAGTCTTCTAAGGCTTCGGGTGACATGTCTTTACGAGGTTGATAACGGCCAGGCTTTAAAAACTCAACCGGCAGCTTCTGTAACTCACCTTTAACTTCTTCCGTCACTTGCTCTGATTGACGGTCAGAGTTCTGCTGATTACTGGTCAGTAAGGCATCCAGACCGCGACCTAAACCTCGTTTTTTTGCCGACATGATTCGCTTTATTCCCTTGTTATGATTCTTTTGCTACTTCTTTACGATTTTCAGAACGTCGGATAAGTTCACCCGCTAAAGCTAAATAGGCCTTTGACCCGGTGGATGACTTGTCGTAGTACATAGCCGGCGCACCAAATGAAGGCGCTTCGGCTAAACGGACGTTGCGTGGAATAACGGTCCGGTAAACTTTTTCACCAAAGTGGTTTTTAAGCTGTTCTGAAACATCGTTAGCCAGACGATTACGCGGATCGTACATAGTCCGCAAAATACCTTCAATTTCCAGCCCGGGGTTCACCACATCGGCCAGCTGACGAATGGTTTCCATTAATGCCGTAAGGCCTTCCAGTGCATAATACTCGCACTGCATAGGCACAAGAATAGAATCAGCGGCAGCCATGCCATTAACGGTCAGCATATTCAGCGATGGCGGACAATCAATAAAAATATAATCGTAGCTGTCCTGAACGGCTTTAAGCGCATTACGCAAACGCAGTTCGCGCGCAAAGACTTCCATTAATTTAATTTCAGCAGCCGTAGCATCAGCATTAGCTGCAATTAAATGGTATTTCCCGTTGGTATCTTTTACGGCAACGTCGCCGACTGGCTTTTCTTCAATCAGCAGTTCGTAAACGGTATTTTCAACATCGTACTTATCAACGCCACTACCCATAGTCGCGTTACCCTGTGGGTCCAGATCAATCAACAACACTTTGCGACGAGTAGCAGCCATGGACGCAGCTAAGTTAACTGCTGTGGTTGTTTTTCCTACTCCGCCTTTTTGATTCGCAATAGCAATGGTTCTAGCCACGGGTTTTATAACCTCTTGTTGTTGTCGGATAGTCGACTGTCGGTTGTTTTATGACCGTTTGCTTATAATGACGATATGCCGGCTCGCGTCAATGCCGGGAACATTAATTTGATCAATACTTTCAATTTTATATTGCTCGGGCAACTGCTCCAGTTCGTCTTGCGGATACAGCCCTTTCAACGCATAAAACCGACCGTTTTCAGCCGGTAAATGTTCACACCACGAAAGCATATCATTAAGCGAGGCAAAGGCTCTACTGATTACACCATCAAACTGCTTTTCATCCTGATAGTCTTCCACCCGCGCCTGCACAGCCGTGACATTGTTCAGTTTTAGCTCATGACAAACCTGACGAATAAAACGGATGCGCTTGCCTAAGCTATCCAACAAAACAAATTCTTTATCCGGTTCCGCTATGGCTAAGGGTAAACCCGGTAGCCCTGGTCCTGTACCGACATCGATGAAGCGCTGCCCGTGTAAATACTTACGAACAGCCAGGCTATCCATAATATGTCGGGTCAGCATATCCTTCGGGTTTCTCACGCTGGTCAGGTTATAGGCTTTATTCCACTTATCCAGTAAGCCTACTAACGCCAGTTGTTGCTCAATCTGTGCTTCTGACAGGTTTATTTGTGCCTGATCTAATAATCCCTTTAACTGCTCTTTCACATCATTTCCTTAAGCACTTTTACGCAATAAACCCTGTTTTTTCAGATGAACCAGAAGCATAGAAATAGCCGCAGGTGTGATACCAGAAATACGCGCTGCTTTACCCACTGTTTCTGGCTGATGGTCATTTAACTTTGCAATCACTTCGTTCGATAAGCCTTTAATTTTAGCGTAATCGAAAGGCGAGGGCAGCAAAGTATTTTCATGGCGCTGTTGTTTAGCTATTTCTTCCTGCTGACGCGTTATATAGCCCGCGTATTTAATTTGTATCTCAACCTGTTCTGCCGCTAAAGGATCGTCTAACCCCGGTGAAAAAAAGTCTGTTAAGGCTAAATCTTTGTAATGAATTTCCGGGCGACGTAATAGTTCTTCGCCACTGACTTCTTTGGTGACAGGGCTTTTTACCAGCGCGTTAATTTGCTCCACCGAGGCATGATCTTTATGCACCCAAGTGGTTTGTAAGCGTTGTTTTTCCTGCTCAACCGATTCAATTTTTTTATTAAATGCAGCCCAGCGTTCATCATCGACTAAACCAAGATTACGGCCAATTTCTGTTAATCGCATATCGGCGTTATCTTCACGCAGCAACAGGCGATATTCGGCGCGCGAAGTGAACATACGGTAGGGTTCCTGAGTACCCAGAGTCGATAAGTCATCGATCAACACGCCCATGTAGGCTTGATCGCGTCGTGGAGCCCAGGATTCTCTGTCCTGTGCCTGCAGCGCGGCATTTAAACCAGCAATAAGACCCTGCGCACCGGCTTCTTCATAGCCTGTTGTGCCGTTAATCTGGCCAGCAAAGAATAAGCCGTTAATCACTTTGGTTTCCAGAGATTGTTTCAGATCTCTTGGATCAAAGTAATCGTACTCGATCGCATAACCCGGGCGTGTGATATGCGCATTATCAAACCCTTTAATTGACTGAACCAGGCGCTGCTGAACATCAAAAGGCAAGCTGGTTGAGATGCCATTAGGATAGATTTCAAAGGTATCTAGGCCCTCTGGTTCAACAAAAATTTGATGCGAGCCTTTGTCAGCAAAACGGACAATTTTATCTTCAATTGATGGGCAGTAGCGTGGTCCAACGCCTTCAATCACACCAGAATACATGGGTGAACGATCAAGCCCTGAACGAATAATCTCGTGGGTATTTTCGTTGGTATGTGTGATGTAACACGGAATTTGTTTTGGGTGATCAGAACGAGAACCCATGTAAGAAAATACCGGAGTCGGATTATCACCCGGCTGTTCCTGCATAACGGAAAAGTCGACGCTGTGGCTGGCTATACGTGGTGGTGTACCGGTTTTTAAGCGTTCAACTCGTAATGGCAATGCACGTAAGCGTTTAGCTAACGCGTTTGATGGAGGATCGCCTGCGCGACCGCCCTGGTAGTTATCCATACCAATATGAATTTGTCCCCCGAGGAATGTTCCTACGGTTAGCACCACGGTTTTTGCCGTAAATTTAAGACCCATTTGGGTAACAACGCCAGTAACGCGATCGTTCTCGACGATCAGATCATCACAACCTTGTTGGAATATTGACAGATTCGGCTGAGTTTCCAGTGCGTAGCGGATCGCTTGTTTGTAGAGCTGTCGGTCAGCCTGAGCTCTGGTTGCGCGCACTGCAGGACCTTTGGATGAATTCAGTGTTCTGAATTGAATTCCGGCTTTGTCAGCAGCTTTGGCCATAACGCCGCCAAGTGCATCGATCTCTTTTACTAAATGACCTTTTCCTATTCCCCCAATGGCCGGGTTACAGGACATTTGCCCTAAAGTATCAATATTATGCGTAAGCAATAGGGTTTTAACACCTAAACGAGCGGCGGCTAACGCAGCTTCTGTTCCGGCGTGTCCTCCACCGACAACAATAACGTCAAAGTGTTGTTGGCTCTGTTGTGACATGCAAAGTGACCTTTGTTTGAAGAATAGGAAGTTAGCAGATTATTTTAACGCGATTTCACTTAAATCTAAATGGTTAAGTTTCGTTCAGTGCTGTTAAAGATCTTAAAGAAGATCAGTAAAGGATCTTATTTAGATCTTTTATTACTATTACTACTAGTGAGCGGATTTCTGTGAATAGATCGCTGAAGCCCTTTTTTTATGTATTCTAGAGCAAGATCACTCTTTGTAGATAAGTGGCCTTGAACTGGGATCATAGATCGTGGATAAGTAGGGTAGTTATACACAGATCAGTTTATCCCCAGTGTTATACCCACTTCACTGACAGTGCTTAAGTGATCTTATTCCAACCTTAGTCACAAGCTGAAATCCTTGTGCACAAGCCTGTGGGTATGATCACAGAGCCTTTACAGCATCAGCGATCGCGGGGAGCCAGTTTAATGTCTTCTCTTCTGGATCGTCTTCCAGCATGTCGATTTCTAAACGATCGGTCATTTGTGTCCCGCCTAATTCCTGTAAGCGTTTATCGCAATGTCGACCTGCTTCGCAGAAGGTGTCATAACAGGACTCACCAACAGCCACTACGGCATAGTTCAGTCCGGCTAAATCCGGGCTTTGGGGATCGTTTATTTCGTCGTAGAAATCCAGCATGGAGTCGGCATAATCGCCCGCACCATGGCTGGCAAGAAAAATTAACCAGGGTTGATCGCTGGGCAGTTTCTCGAACTCCGGTTCGTAATGCAGCTCGGTTTCAATGCCCTGCTGATTTAACTTTTCGCTGACAGTATCGGCTAAAAACTCGGTATTTCCGGAGGTTGTCCCCACTAAAAGATGTAAAACAGTCATAAAATTTTAAACTCATTTGCTACTATTAAAAACACTCGAATCATACAGGAGAACCCAAATGGTAAAAGCTCTGGTTAAGGTATTAGTCGCTTTTAGTGTAGCAATAGTTTCAACGAATGTTTTTGCTGGCATTGAGTCACCGAAACAGGTGTCAGATAAGTTATGGGTGATGGGCACGCCATCGAAAGAGCTATTGGCTGACTTTTCAGATGAAGGTGGTGAGGTCGTTATCAATCTGCTCTCACAAAAAGAAATGACCGACAGTGAGGAAGCCGCGGTGGTAACCCGTAATGGTATGGCGTATTACCATGTTCCGGTCAATGGAGCCGATGGAGTAACGCTTGCTAACGCACGCCTGGTCGATCGTATTTTACTAAAGAACAGCGATAAAACCGTGCTGATTCATTGTGCTTCCAGTAACCGGGTTGGTGCGTTAATGGCATTACGTGCCGGTTGGCTAGATGGTATGTCGGTAGAAAACGCGTTAGAGGTTGGACGGGAGCATGGAATGACATCTCTGGAAGATAAAGTGAAGTCGATGCTTTCAGAGTAGTAAAGAATAAGGCCAGCTCATGCGGATGAACTGGCCTTTTGCCGTCGTTATTTTAAATGCTCTTTCAGCAATTCCGGTTGGCGTTCTGGCGTGAATATTTCAATCCAGTAGCCATCCGGATCTTTGATAAAGGCAATGCCTTTCATTTTTCCGTCGCTCGGGCGTTTTTGAAATTCTACGCCCATTTTTTCGAAGCGCTCACAAGCGGCATCAATATCCGGTACGGCAAAGCCAATGTGACCAAAACCTTTGGGCTCTTCATTGCCACTGTGGTATGACACCGAGTCGTCGTTCTCGTCGCCCCAGTTGTGAGTCAGTTCCAGCATGGCCGGCCGACCAAAGGTTTGTTCGATACGTTTGTCGTTATCGGTTGACCAGTCTTTACGTTGTTCCGGCGACATGGCAGCCATGAAATACAGCGTAAACTCCATTTCCGGAAAGTCGAAACGCTTAACCAGCGTCATACCCAGAACGTCACTGTAAAATTTTAAGGTGCGTTCAGGGTCTTTAATGCGAAACATGGTCTGGTTGAACACAAAGTCGTGTGTTGCGGGGTCGTGTTGTTCAGACAGACCCTTGGCTTCATCAAAATGTCTGCTCATAATGTCATCCTTAGTCGGTTCATTGAGTAACTGTTGTTACACTATGTATTGGGTTTAGCAGGAGAGAGTTCAAGCCGTGAGCTGGTCGGTTTATCTAATTAAATGTGCAGACAATACGTTTTATACCGGTGTCACAACGGACATTGAACGGCGTGTGACCGAGCATAATACGGACGATAAAAAAGGCGCTAAGTACACACGATCTCGTCGTCCTGTGGTGCTTGTCTGGAGTGAAAAACATCCGAACAGAGCGAAAGCATGCCAGCGTGAATATGAAATAAAACGGTGGCCGCGCGCTAGAAAGGCAAAGTTAGCCGGTTGAATTTAGTCGCTTTTGGCCGGTTAAAAGATGCCCGAGAATGGCGTCTTTGTCTTTCATTCCCAGTTTGTCGCTAATTTGGGTGAGCTTGATTACGCGATGGTAGAAACGTGCTTTACGTCGGTTGTACTGGCTTTCGGTGAGTTTTGTTTTATTCAGCTGGTCAATTTCTTCGGTCAGAGTTTGCAGTAAGCTTTGATAACGTGCCTTTAAATTGGTTGGATAAATAAGCCGATAAGCAACTAACGAAAGCAAGGGAGCAGCAACCACGGCCAGAGCAATACTCGCTGAATGACCAAGGTGGAACGAATAACCGATAGAGGGCTGCATTAACAGTAAAAAGACCAGGTTGAAGTCCATACTGCCATTCGCCGTTTTTTGATGAGCCATAGGAAAACCCGCCAGCAAAATAACCGGCATTAGAGCAACCAGCATCCATAAGATGGAATCCTGATATTGCCAGACCGTTGCCTGTATAAGTACTGCTGTCAGCGCGCCGGCACACTGCCCGAAAAACACATATCTCATGGTTAATGCCGGATTGTCTGCCGTGGAGAATAGCGTCAACATAACTGAAGCACCCAGCATTAAATAAGCGAATTGAAATAATCCGGTATACCACCAGCTTGCGCCAATGAGCCCCATAATAACTAAAGTGCGTATGGCGGCCTGGCGTGCACCCAACCAGTCGCGATGCAAAATGGTTTTGCTGAGTAAGGTGGAAGTGGCTGTTTTGCCTGAATCACGAAAAGATAACCGGTCGTTGGTAGCTTCAACAAATTCATTAAAGCGTTTTTTCAATGCGGCGTTTTTAATGGATTCTAGAGCATTTTTTAGAGGTTCTACAATTTCGGAACGTTTAGCGGAAGCATTTAATTTATTTGATGCCTCCAGTAAGTAATCGCTTACTTTTTGGTTTTTTTCTGGCTCCTGAATATTCAGTTCAGCCAGAAAACCCAATTGGCTGTTAATAACCACGCGTAACGTTTTAGCCGATTCGTGAGCACTAACAGAGCCGGTACCGTGATCGAGTAACTGAGCTTCCAGTGCTGCCAGTTTTGATAACTTGTCGGCAAGGTTCAAATCGTTATCTTTGGGTTCGGCGAAGTAACGACTAATATCGTGCAAGTTAACCGCGGTTTGTCGACGCAGCTGGTTAATTAAGCTTTGTTCCGCCCGTTTATAAGTAAAAGCCCAGCCAATAACGAGTGATGTCATAATGCCGACAAAAACCGTGAGTAGACGGTCAATCCCGAGAGGCATGAGTGCGTCTGGGCTTTGTGTTAGCAACACCACCATGGATGCCGAATACCCGGCAAGTATGGTGCCGTAAGAAATGAGCCCGTGCAGTAAATTACCCGTGTAAACACAAAGCGATACCCACAGAGTTAAGCCGGCCACCAGCCAAATGATCTCGCCACCGGCAGTAACCACCAGCACCATACCGAACATAGTCCCTAAAAGAGTGCCTAACGCCCGGTATGCGGCTTTTTCTATAAGAAGACCACGAGTTGGCTGGGAAACAGCCCAAACCGTCATAGCAGACCATTGAGGATGCTCTAGGCCCATAGCCCAGGCAATAATAAGAGATAAGCAGGCAGCAACGCCGGTTCGAAAGCCAAACCGCAGGCGAACGTAGTCAAACCCCCATTGCGCTAACTTGTCTTTCACTGGTATCCCTTACCTTATGGAAACTTGGTTATTATTATATTGCCGTTGATTATAATGGATCGGATTCTGGATGGCTTGCCAGTAATATTTCGGAATTTGACGGTTGATGTTATTGCAAAAGTAGGCGAGCGTAAAATTACAATAGTAATGCCGCTAAGTGATTCATTGAAAAGGTGGTATTGAAGCACTGAAACGCCAGGAAATACTAAACATCAGGCGTAGAAATTGAAAGTGCAGAGGTGAAATATTCAATAGCGCATCCATAACTCAGGCCAGTAGAAAGTGACCCTAAAAGTGAATACTGAGTATGGACTGTTACTGTTTTATTGGTGAGTCTGCAGAACTGGATGCTCACATTAATTTAAGATTTTGTTGAAACGTATTCACCGGAGGGATCGTCCAGATAAGATTGAAGATCTCCAGAATGGCTATAACTCAAGCGGGTTTTATCTTTCTTAGTTTCCTCAAGCTCTTCAAGAGAAAGTGGCTGACCTAATTTCCCATCTTCTAATTTTAGGCTTTTTCCTAAACTATCCAATTGCTCCCTAGCTTTGGGGAGGTGGTGTTCTTTAATATCCTTAACTGCCTGAGCATATCGTTCTCTCATTTCAGGTGTTTGACCGTTCTGTGCGTAGTCAGCGAATTTCGTTATCGCCTTTTCCAATGACGACACATTACCCACCTCACGATTGTAGGCGAAAAATAAATCCATGGTTGAATGGCTAATGTTCATGCGCTTTGTACCCATAACTTTATCGATTCACATAGACTAAGAGTAATTGTAGATATCAAAGTAGCAAGTATATTTAATGTTAAATTTAAAAAATAGTTATACGAACCGCTAATTGCGAGTCAGGATGAGATAAGCTCAGGGTTTCTTATAGTTATGGACTATTTTTGCGTTACACCAGTTTGCGAACTCGCCTTTAGTTTCAAGTGCGGCAGACACAGACAGTACTTCCGGCTCGGTGCAAATGCGGAGAATCAGATGTAGGCAATTGATCTTTTGCGGCCTGCTCGTCGGTATTTTCAGACTCGTATTGAGGTACTGATCTATTTACCAATACAAAACGAACCAAAAATCTGGCCAAGGAGGTCATCAGAAGTGAATTCGCCGGTAATTTCATTGAGGTGCTGCTGAGTTAGGCGCAGTTCTTCGGCCAGTATTTCACCTGCCATATTGGCTTCTAACTGTTCCTGACCTTGCAGTAGATGTACTTTCGCTTTTGCCAGAGCCTCTAAATGGCGGCGTCTTGCCATGAAACTGCCTTCGGAGGTTGCACTGTAACCAACACAATGTTTTAGGTGTTCTCTAAGCAATTCAATGCCGTGTCCGGTTTTGGCGGAAAGATGAATAACCGGAATGTTGTTGTGTTCATCTATACCCGTGGGCTCTTCCGATAAATCGACTTTATTGCGAATAACGGTGTAGGGCATATCTTCTGGTAGCTGAGCGAAAAACTCTGGCCAAATATCGTCGGGATGAATGGCAGAGGTTTCCTGACTGTCGACCATAAACAGCACGCGGTCAGCCTGGCGTATTTCATCCCAGGCGCGTTCAATACCTATTTTCTCAACGTGGTCGGGGCTTTCGCGTAAACCTGCGGTATCGATAATATGCAGTGGCATGCCATCTATTTGAATGTGCTCACGTAGAACATCGCGGGTGGTTCCGGCTATTTCCGTCACAATAGCTGACTCACGACCCGCCAGCGCATTAAGCAAGCTGGACTTACCCGCGTTAGGGCGTCCGGCAATAACAATGCGCATGCCCTCGCGCATCAGCGTGCCTTGTTTGGCTTTCTGTTCTATGTGGAACAGCTGGTCGATAATTTCAGCTAAATCGCCAGAGACCTTACCATCGGAAAGAAAATCGATTTCTTCGTCAGGAAAGTCGATGGCCGCCTCAACGTATATTCTCAGGTGAATAACGGCGTCTACCAACTGATCAATTTTGTGAGAAAACTCACCTTTAAGGCTTTGTAGGGCGGCTTTTGCGGCTTGCTCTGAATTAGTATCAATTAAGTCGGCAATGGCCTCGGCCTGGGTGAGATCGAGCTTGTCGTTTAAGAATGCACGTTCGCTAAATTCACCGGGACGAGCAGGGCGAATGCCGGGAATTTCCAGAATGGCCTTAATGATCATATCGATAATAACCGGCCCGCCGTGGCCTTGCAGTTCTAAGACATCTTCGCCGGTAAAGGAGTTAGGGCCAGGGAAATAAAGCGCAATGCCTTCGTCCAACAGTTGTTCCTGTAAGTCGTAAAACGGCAGGTACTCTGCTTTACGAGGTTTGGGGCAGTGACCTAACAGCTTTTCCGCAACCTCTTTACAGGCTTTTCCGCTCACGCGAACAATACCAACACCACCGCGTCCGGGAGGCGTTGCCTGAGCTACTATGGTGTCGTCAAAATCTGTTTCAGTTTGCATTTTTTCTGCTCCCAAAAGGACTAAAGCCCGGCATTAGCCGGGCCTTAATGCTGGATTACTTCTTGTTTCGAACGTTAATCCCTTTCTTCTCTAAACCACGGTAAATGATCAGCATTTGCGCAATGGTAATCAAGTTACTGACCAGCCAGTACAGTACCAGACCCGATGGGAACCACAGGAAGAATACGGTAAAGATAACCGGCATATACTGGAACAGTTTCTGTTGCATCGGGTCAGCTGTCGGTGTCGGCTGCAGTCGTTGCATCAGGAACATACTAGCACCCATTAAAATAGGCAGGATGTAGTATGGGTCTTTGGTTGATAGATCCTGTATCCAGAACACAAAAGCAGAATGACGCAGTTCGACACTTTCCAGCAGAACCCAGTACAGAGCCAGGAAGATTGGAAGCTGTAACAGCATAGGCAGACAGCCGCCCAGAGGATTCACTTTCTCCTCTTTGTAGAGCTTCATCATGGCGCCTGACATCTTCTGTCGGTCGTCACCATAACGCTCACGCAGAGCCGTCATTTTTGGCTGTAACATGCGCATCTTAGCCATTGAAACGTATTGTGCCTTAGTTAGCGGGAACAATAGCGCTTTAACAATAACGGTGGTCAGAATAATAGCCAGACCCCAGTTAATAACAATGCTTTGTAAAAACTGCAGCAGTTTGAATATCGGTTGGGCTAACCACCAAAGAAAACCATAATCAACGGTTAAGTCCAGATACTCGACGACTTCAGCCATAGCGTCCTGGTCTTTCGGACCTAAATAAAGCTGTGACTCTATGGTTTCAGAACTGCCGGCCTGAACTTCTGTCATTGGGTAAATAACGCCAATAATAGCCTGGCTGTTATTCGCAACGCGGGAAAATAGACGATTCTGTTGACCTTGCTCCGGTACCCATGCTGAAACAAAGTAATGTTCAAGCATACTGACCCAACCGGTTTGTGAGGTGACATTCAGTTTTTTATCCTGCATGTCGTCAAAGTCGTACTTTTCGAATTTGTCGTCATCGTGGGAGTAAGCTGCACCGAAGTAGGTGGGCATCATCATATTGCCGCTTTCACCAGAACCTACGGAGCGTTTTAGCTGGCCGTAAAACTGGGTGTTCAACGTGTTGTCGGTGTTATTTTGCACTTCAAAACGGACGTCGACATTGTATTTGCCCGGAGTGAAAGTGAATATTTTACGATAAACAGCGCCGTTCTCAGCCGTATAGGTTAAAGGAACTTCAATAACCTCGCTTGTAGACTCGTAACTTTCTTGTTCGTAATTATAAGAAGGGCGACCTTCTTTGCCGTCGATTCCGTCTGGACCAATTAGACCTGACTGAGCGACGTAGACGTTGTTTGAACTGTTTTGCAGAAGTTGAAAGCGTTCTTCGGAGCCCTGAGTTTTGGCAAACTTCAGTAAGTGAGTCGAAACAACATCACCACCTCGGGTATCTATCTCAACATCTAGCACGTCGGTGCGGACACGAATTGTGGTTTCAGACCGCTGGTTTACAACCGGCTGATCACTTTCCGGAACGTCTGCCGAAACGGATGAATTGCCTGAGGGCACATCACTGTTTTCAGAATTATTGCTCGATTGTGTTGAGGTAACGTTTTCGGGTGCTTTTGTTCCGGGTGCGGTTTCCACCATCCAATTCTGGTATAGGAAGAAAGACACCACCAAAAAGGCAATAAATAATATCGTGCGTGGCGAATTCATAGTGATTTCGTCTCTGTTGGCTGATTTAGTAAAGATTCGGATTCGCTGTTATTTTCTGGTTTGGCGTCTTGCTTAGCGAGTGGAACCGGGTCGTAGCCGCCCTCATGAGCGGGGTGACATTTACTGATTCGTACCGCAGCAAGGCCAATGCCACGAATTGTACCGTGTTTTTGTATGGCCTCACAGGCATAATGTGAGCAAGATGGATAAAAACGACAACGCGGGCCCAGCAGTGGACTGATAAACCACTGATAAACCTTTATGAACGCGATTGGTATTGTTCGCAACGCTTTGCTAATTTTCGCCATAAATAATTCAACGTATCCCGTAATGCGGCGTTATCCTGCTCGACAATACCCTGCTTAGCAATAATTACAATGTCAAAAGCGGGAATTTTATGTTGCCTTAAACGGAAGGTTTCACGTATTTGTCGTTTTATGCGGTTTCGGTCAACTGCGCGCTTAGCTCGCTTTTTGCTGACAGTAACGCCAATACGTGGATGCCCTAACTCATTGGGAGTTGCCAACATAGTGACATGAGCAGTAACGGCTTTTACAGGAGGGTTTGAGAATACGGTCTGGAAATGAGAGGGAGTTAACAGACGTAACTCCCTTTCGTATGAGATACTTTTATGCACTCAGTACTTTACGACCACGTGCACGGCGACGAGCCAGTACTTTGCGGCCATTTTTTGTTGCCATGCGAGCACGGAAACCGTGTGAACGCTTGCGCTTTAATACGCTTGGTTGAAATGTTCTTTTCATAACTAATATTCCATCGGTCAGTTTGCTATGTCCCACGCTGGCCGAATAAGTTGAAACCAAACGTGAACGGAATTTTTTAGAGCGCGGATCTTACCGATCTTTTCTTGTTAAGTCAATGACCAGAGGCTTTTTTAGGCAATAAATCCTAAAATAATATCATCCACAATCTTTTAAGATAATAACATTAATAATGTGGATAAATTAACAGTTATTCACTATTTGATTTGTTTTCTGGTTTCAGGGGAATATGGACTTTTAAGCAATTTATGCGCCAGTTCCGGTATTGTCGACTATTTTTTAACTCCTTTATTGACGGCGTTTTCAGGCAGTTTATGCTAGCGAATATGAGCTGAGTGAAGTACAATCTCTGGTTATGTTTATAGAGAAACGATCCAGGAGAAGAGTGTGAATAATTCGCTTTGGCAACAATGTGCAGAGCGACTGCAATCGGAGTTACCGTTACAGCAGTTCAACACGTGGATCAGACCCCTACAGGCCAAGCTTAATGGCGAAACATTAACCTTGTTTGCTCCGAATATTTATTCGGTGGATTGGGTGCGTGATAAATACCTTAAAACCATTAATACCTATTTAGAAGCTTTGTGTGACGACAAAGTACCTAACGTGGTTTTAAAAGTTGGGGAAGCGTCACCAGCACAACGTGATAGCGGCTCACCGCAACGCGCGGCGGCAACCCGTAGAAAAACACCTAACTTCTCATCAGGTAACACCGATGTAGAAGTGCCTTTCGAAAGCAATATTCACCCGGAATATACCTTTGATAACTTTGTTGAGGGTAAGTCAAACCAGTTGGCGCGTGCGGCGGCTATTCAGGTCGCCGAGAATCCCGGTGGCGTTTATAACCCGCTGTTCGTTTATGGTGGTACGGGCCTGGGTAAAACTCACCTGTTGCATGCGGTTGGTAATGGCATTATGGCGCATAAAAAGGACGCCAAGGTGTTTTACATTCGGGCCGAACGCTTTGTGCAGGACATGGTGAACTCCATACGTAACAGTTCGACTAACGAGTTTAAGCGTTACTATCGTTCTGTCGATGCGTTATTGATTGATGACATTCACTTCTTTGCAAATAAAAAAGGTTCGCAGGAGGAGTTTTTCCATACCTTTAATGCTTTGTTGGAAGGTAATCAGCAAATTATTATGACCAGCGATCTCTACCCCAAGGAAATAGATGGAGTGGAAGATCGACTGAAGTCACGTTTTGGTTGGGGCCTTACAATTGCCATTGAGCCCCCGGAATTAGAAACCCGGGTGGCTATTTTAATGCGAAAGGCTGACGAACGTGGTTTGCATATGCCTCACGAAGTCGCTTTTTTCATAGCTAAACGGTTGCGTTCAAATGTCCGTGAGCTGGAAGGCGCATTGAACCGGGTTATCGCGAACGTTCAACTCACTGGCCGGCCTATAACTATCGATTTTGTACGCGAAGCTCTGCGTGACTTAATTGCTGCCCAGGAAAAATTAGTGACTATTGATAATATTCAGAAGACGGTAGCGGAATATTACAATATTAAGTTAGCCGATATTTTATCAAAACGTCGTAGCCGTTCTGTGGCGCGTCCACGGCAGTTAGCAATGGCGTTAGCGAAGGAATTAACCAATCATAGCTTACCGGAAATAGGCGACGCATTCGGCGGTCGTGATCACACGACTGTTTTGCATGCTTGTCGGAAGATACAAGAATTAAAAGATGCGCAGCACGACATTAAAGAAGATTATCGAAATTTAATTCGCACATTGTCGTCATAAACGTATGTCGTTATAAACAGGGGACTCAGTCATGAAATTTTCAATTAACCGCGATGCTTTTTTAAAGCCGCTGCAGGTTGTAAGTGGCGCTGTTGAACGGCGGCATACCTTACCTATTTTGTCGAATTTGTTGCTCCAGGTCGATAACGGCCAGCTTAAACTAACCGGAACAGACCTTGAGGTTGAGCTAGTTTCAGCTGTGCCGCTTGAGTCAGCCGATATGGATGCGGCTGTTACGGTTCCAGCTAAGAAGTTGTTGGATATTGTGCGAAGTTTGCCCGAGGGCTCGACCATCGAGTTTACCTCGCGGGAAGACAGTGCCACAGTCAAGTCTGGTCGCAGTAAATTTAAATTAAGCACCTTATCTTCAGATGACTTTCCAAATATCGACGACTGGAAAAGCGATATCCACCTGGTAACTGAGCAGGCGGTATTAAAAGATTTAATGTTGAAAACACATTTCTCTATGGCGAATCAGGACGTGCGTTATTATCTAAATGGCATGTTGTTCGAAACGGATAACGGCATGTTGCGTTCCGTCGCGACCGATGGCCACCGTCTAGCCATGAGCACTTGTGCTATAGATCAGCCTGGTTTGGCTCAACGACAGGTTATTGTTCCGCGTAAAGGTGTTGTCGAATTACTTCGATTGTTAGGTGACGATGATCAGGAAGTGTCAGTGTCGATAGGAAATAACCATATTCGGGTGGAAACACCAGAGCTTGTTTTTACAAGTAAACTGGTAGATGGTCGTTTCCCTGATTACCGTCGTGTCTTACCGAGTGGTGGAGACAAAGTTATTGTTGCCCATCGCGATGCGTTGCGTCAGTCTTTTGGACGTGCATCCATTCTTTCTAACGAGAAGTTTCGCGGTGTTCGCTTGAACTTGAGTAGTGGTGAACTTTGTATTACGGCAACGAACCCCGAGCAGGAACAAGCGGAAGAAGTGATAGAAGTGGATTATCAAGGTGATGATCTGGAAATTGGCTTCAACGTTAGCTATTTACTAGATGTCTTAAATAACATCGATGACGAACAAGTTTCTTTTACTTTGTCTGACTCAAACAGTAGTGCTTTAATTGAACCTCAGCACGACGAGTCTTGCTGTTACGTTATTATGCCCATGCGTTTGTAACCCTGCCTCATAAATGTTCATTGAGACGTTGAATTTAAGCCACTTCCGAAACTTTTCAGAAGTGGCTCTATCTCCCAGCCCCAAAATTAATGTGATAACCGGCGATAATGGTTCCGGCAAAACCAGCTTGCTCGAAGCTATTTATTTGCTTGGCTTTGGGCGTTCTTTTCGGCCGGGCGGTTTCCGTCAGTTGATCAAAGAAGGGAGCCAGGGCTTTACCGTATTTTGCCGTTCCCAAGATTACGCTATAGGTGTAAGACGCAGTACCAATGGGGAGCAGTCGCTTAGATTGAATGGCGTTAACGTTCAGCGAATGTCCGATGTTGCGCGTTTGGTACCGGTACAACTCTTAACGCCTGAGTCCGTCGATATTTTGTTGGAAGGTCCAGGACAGAGAAGGCAGTTTATAGATTGGGGCGTGTTCCACGTGGAACACTCATTTTATTCTGACTGGGTCGCGTACTCTCAACTCTTAAAACAAAGAAACAGTTTACTCAAGCAGCGCTCGCTTCCTGTGAGAGAAGATCGATATTGGAAAGAGCAGTTAGCCTTTTACGGTGAGCGCATTAGTAAAAGTCGCGAAAAATACCTAGAAGAACTGAATGATTATATACAAGAACTAGCGAAATCTTTTCTCTCCGATGTTACAATGGAGGTTCGATTAAAATCGGGCTGGGATACTAGCCAAAGCTTATTTGACGCCTTAGAAAGCCATACAGAGAAAGATAAGAAATACGGCTTCACCTCAGTTGGGGCACATAAGGCAGATATAAAAGTGATAGCGGATGGGGTAGAAGTAAAACATCGCCTGTCTCGCGGACAATTAAAAACCGCGATAACCGCTTTAAAGTTAGCGCAAGGGAAGCATTACCAAAAAATAAAAAGGCAACCCTGCATTTATTTAGTCGATGATTTAACGTCAGAGCTTGATTCAAGAAACCAAGCGTTACTCTGTCGTGAGTTAGAAAATCTAGACGCACAAGTGTTTATCACCGCAATTACTGGAAAGCAGTTGTCGGATAAATTTCAAAAATCACCCCGAATGTTCCACGTGGAACATGGGGTAATAAACGAATGATATCGAGATAATACTATGGAAGAAAATAATTACGGTTCATCGAGTATCAAGGTTCTTAAAGGGTTGGATGCGGTTCGTAAACGCCCGGGTATGTACATTGGTGACACGGATGATGGAACTGGTCTGCACCACATGGTTTTTGAAGTTGTCGATAACTCTATTGACGAGGCCTTAGCGGGTCACTGTTCAGAAATTATGGTTATCATTCACTCTGACGGTTCTGTCAGCGTGAAAGATGATGGTCGTGGAATTCCAGTTGATATACATGAAGAAGAGGGTGTTTCTGCTGCTCAGGTTATTATGACCGTACTGCACGCCGGCGGTAAGTTCGACGATAACTCCTATAAAGTCTCCGGTGGTTTGCACGGGGTTGGAATCTCTGTTGTAAATGCGCTATCTGAACAACTGCAGTTGACCATTCGCAGGCAGGGTAAAGTTTATGAGCAAACCTACCACATGGGCGAACCTGACAGCGATGTAACACCTGTTGGCGATACGGATACAACGGGTACTGAATTACGTTTTTGGCCGAGCCACGAAACTTTTACCAATACTGAATTCCACTACGATATTTTGGCTAAGCGCTTGCGCGAACTATCGTTTCTGAATTCAGGTGTTGGTATTCGTTTGCGCGATGAGCGTGACGACCGCGAAGATTTATTTAAATACGAAGGCGGTATTGCTGCCTTTGTTAATTATTTGAATAAGAATAAAACGCCAATTCACCAAAAAGCTTTCTACTTCACAATACAAAGAGAAGACGGTATTGGTGTTGAAGTCAGTATGCAGTGGAATGACTCATTCCAGGAAAACATCTATTGCTTTACCAATAACATTCCTCAGCGAGACGGTGGTACACACTTAGCCGGCTTCCGTGCCGCTTTGACGCGTACATTGAACACCTACATGGAAAAAGAGGGTTATAATAAAAAATCCAAAACCTCTGCAACAGGTGACGACGCGCGTGAAGGTCTAACTGCCATTATTTCTGTTAAAGTTCCTGATCCTAAGTTTTCGTCTCAAACAAAAGACAAACTGGTTTCTTCAGAAGTGAAATCGGCTGTTGAGCAGACAATGAACGAGCAGTTAGCGGATTATTTATTAGAAAACCCGGGTGAAGCGAAACTTATCATCAATAAAATTATTGATGCAGCAAGAGCTCGCGAAGCCGCTCGTAAAGCACGTGAAATGACACGCCGTAAAGGTGCTCTGGATATTGCGGGCTTACCTGGAAAATTAGCCGATTGTCAGGAAAAAGATCCGGCGTTGTCTGAACTTTACATAGTGGAGGGTGACTCTGCAGGCGGCTCCGCTAAACAGGGTCGTAACCGTAAAAACCAAGCCATTCTGCCACTTAAAGGTAAAATTCTTAACGTAGAAAAGGCGCGTTTTGACAAAATGCTGTCTTCCGTCGAGGTTGGTACATTAATTACTGCCATGGGCTGTGGTATTGGGCGTGATGAGTACAACCCGGATAAAACACGTTATCACCGTATTATTATTATGACGGATGCGGATGTTGATGGGTCACACATTCGTACCTTGTTGCTGACGTTCTTCTATCGTCAAATGCCTGAAATTATCGAACGCGGATATATCTATATTGCTCAGCCTCCTTTATATAAAGTGAAAAAAGGTAAGCAAGAAGTTTACATAAAAGATGACCCCGCATTGATCCGCTACCTTACCAGCTTGGCTCTGGATAAAGCATCGCTGCACGTTAATGAAACTGCACCAGGTATTTCTGGTGAGAAGCTCGAAACTTTGGTTAACGGGTATCAGATGGCTCAGGAAAATATTAAGCGGTTGAGTCGCCGTATGCCAGAACGCTTCTTACAGCGTTTGTTTTATGCGCCTCGTTTAACAGACGAGCGTCTGAAAGATAAAGATTACATGGAGAAGTGGGTTAAAACATTGAATGATGACCTAACCGCCCGTGAAATTAATTCGGCAACTTATACCGTTTCTCTTCACGAAGATACGGAACGTAAGATTTGGTTACCGTCTACGACGATTCGTCAACACGGTGTCGACACCGACTACCCGCTGAACTATGAATTTTTAATGTCTAAAGACTACGAACAAATAGTGACTATCGGCGAAGAGATTGACTCTCTGGTTGAAGCGGATGGGTACGTGCTTCGCGGTGAGAAGAAGCAGCCAGTTACGCACTTTGTTGAAGCTGTGGAATGGCTTATTGGTGAATCTAAGCGTGGTTTATACGTTCAGCGTTACAAAGGCCTGGGCGAAATGAACCCTGACCAACTGTGGGAAACTACGATGGATCCTGACTCTCGTCGTATGCTTCAGGTAACGATTGAAGACGCTATTGGCGCTGATCAACTGTTTACCACGTTAATGGGTGACGAAGTTGAACCGCGTAGAGCCTTTATTGAATCAAACGCTCTTAAGGTTGCCAATTTGGACGTCTAGGCTTAACAGCGACATTAGCAACAGGCAACAAAAAAGCCGGCTCATGAAAATGAAGCCGGCTTTTTTATTTATTAAAGTTAGAGTATTAATTACTGAAGCAAAGAAATATCCGCTATTTCCAGGAACAGTTGATGCAAGCGGAACAACAAGTTCAGGCGGTTAATACGGACTTTATCGTCATCGGCATTGACCATGACATGCTCAAAAAAAGCATCCACAGGCTCTTTAAGCTCAGATAAATGCGTGAGAGCGTTATTGTATTGACCATCAGCAATCAGTGGCTTAACAGCGCCTTCTGTCTGTTTAACCAAACGATAAAGTGTTGTTTCAGAATCTTCCTGTAGAAGAGTTTCATCCACGTTACCGGATATCTCTTCGTCTGATTTTGCCAGGATATTACCCACCCGCTTATTGGCTGCGGCAAGGCTAGCAGCGGAATCCATAGACTTAAATGACTGAACAGCCTTTACCCTTTGGTCAAAGTCGGTTGGTTTTGACGGCGACCGTGCCAGTACCGACTGAATAACATCGACGGAAATGCCCTGATCCTGGTACCAGGGACGAAAACGACCAAGTAAAAAGTCGAAGACGTCGTTAGTGGCAGTGTTATTCGATAGCTTGTCACCAAAACCTTCGACGGATGCCGCTAACAGTTCATGTAAATCTAGTGGCAACTGTCGCTCGACCAGAGTGCGCAACAAACCAAGAGCTGCACGGCGCAGAGCGAATGGGTCACGGTCACCTTTCGGTACCTGACCAATACCGAATATACCGACCAATGTATCCAGCTTGTCTGCTAAAGCGACGGCACAAGCCTCTCGTGTCAAAGGTAATTCGTCCCCAGAAAAACGAGGCCAGTAGTGCTGCTCTATTGCTTCGGCTACTACCGGGCTTTCGCCGTCGTTTAACGCATAGTGTTTACCCATAACACCCTGGGTTTCGGGAAACTCAGAAACCATATCGGAAACCAGGTCAGCTTTGCACAGCAGACCGGCTCGTTCTGAGGCTTTTACGTCGGCAGTTAACTGGTTTGCAATTTTCCCTGCTAACACCGATATACGACGAGCTTTGTCGCCAATACTACCCAGTTGTTTTTGGAACAGAACAGAGTCCAGTGCAGCAACTCGCGATTCTAAAGTCGTTTTCTTATCAGACTCAAAGAAAAACTGGGCATCCGCCAGGCGAGGGCGAACAACCTTTTCGTTACCTTTGATGATTTGTTGAGGGTCGCGACTTTCAATATTGGTGATGAAAATAAATTGCGACAGTAAGTTACCTTTGCCATCTTCGACTGGAAAGTAACGTTGGTCGTCTTTCATGGTAACGATAAGCGGCTCTTTTGGTACCGCGAGGAAACCTTGATCGAAACTTGCCGTTAAAGCAACGGGCCATTCCACTAGGGCAGCAACTTCTTCCACTAATTCGTTATCCTGAATAACCTGGCCGCCGAGTTCTGAGGCAAGACGTGATACTTCCGACTGAATGGTTTCAATACGCTCTTCGAAGTTAGCGATCACTTTCGCTTCACGAAGTTTAGGTAAGTAGTTGTCGACATGGTCGAGCTCAAAACCTTGAGACGAATGGAAGCGGTGACCCTGTATAAAACGGGCACTCTGCGTTTCCAGTATTTCAGCTTTAATAAGTTCGCTGCCCAGCATGACAGTGAGTGTGTGCACAGGGCGAATAAATTGCGCGGTGCTGTCCCCCCAGCGCATCGGCTTAGGAATAGGTAGTGTTTTAATGGCTGCTTCCAACATACCCTGAACTAAGTCAGCGAGAGCCTGGCCTTTTACAGTAGCCTTGTGCAATAACCATTCGCCTTTGTCCGTTTTAAGGCGGTCAGCCTGTTCTACCGTAATGCCGTTGGAGCGAGCCCAACCTTCAGCTGCCTTAGTCGGTTTACCAGAGTCGTCAAAAGCCACAGTTACTGCTGGCCCGCGCTTCTCGACTTCTTTGTCCTGCTGCTCAGTTTCAACTTGTTTCACCAGAACAGCCAGTCGGCGAGGGGTTGCATAAGCCTCAATACTATCAAAATTCAATTCTGCGCTCTTTAAGCCTGACTCAATACCCGACTTTAAGCTGTCACGCAGCGATTTTAAGGCTTTTGGAGGAAGCTCTTCAGTACCTAACTCAATTAATAAGTTTTCTTTTTGCACGGCTCGCTCTCCTTAGTTCGCTGCTGGTTTGTTTTTATTGTCGGCTAAAGGGAAGCCAAGAGCTTCGCGCGCCTGATAATAGACTTCGGCAACGGCCTTCGCCATGGTTCTGACTCGAAGTATGTAGCGCTGTCTTTCGGTCACAGAAATAGCGTGTCGGGCATCCAGTAAGTTAAAGGCGTGAGATGCGCGCATAACCTGCTCGTACGCGGGTAAAGCCAGAGACTTTTCTATTAACAGTTCACATTCCTTTTCGCAGTCGTCAAAGCGGCGGAAAAGCACGTCAACGTCGGCGTATTCAAAGTTGTACGTCGATTGCTCAACTTCGTTCTGATGGAAAACATCCCGATACAAGATTTTACCGCGCGGGCCGTCTGTCCAGACCAGGTCATAAATGCTGTCCACGCCCTGAATGTACATAGCTAAACGCTCAAGGCCGTAGGTGATTTCTCCGGCCACAGGACGGCACTCTAAACCGCCTACCTGTTGGAAGTAAGTAAACTGAGTGACTTCCATACCGTTAAGCCAGACTTCCCAGCCTAAGCCCCAGGCGCCCAGAGTAGGAGATTCCCAGTTGTCTTCTACAAAGCGTATGTCATGAGTCAGTGTGTCAAAGCCCAGCATTTCTAAAGAACCCAGATACAGCTCCTGAATGTCTTTAGGCGAAGGTTTCATAATGACCTGAAACTGATAATAGTGCTGCAGGCGGTTTGGGTTTTCGCCATAACGGCCGTCGGTAGGACGGCGGCAAGGTTGCACATAGGCAAAACTCGCTGGCTCCGGGCCCAATGAACGCAGAAAGGTCATTGGATGGAAGGTACCGGCACCAACCTCCATATCGAGTGGCTGAACCACGGCACAGCCCTGCTGAGCCCAGTAATCCTGAAGAGCAAGAATAAGCCCCTGAAAGGTTTTCACATCGTACGTCGACATACGCATTCTCTGCTTTGTTATTTGTGGTTGACCGAAGGTCGAAAAATATGCGTAGATTATACCCTCTGAATCGCCTTGGTTATAGGGGAAGGCATGACAAATAATCAGCCAGAACGGTGTTCCTGGTGTGAATCTGCTGACGACTACCGTGCTTATCATGACAATGTGTGGGGGCGTCCGGTAAGCGATCCGATAGAACTCTTCGCGAAACTCTGTCTGGACGGGCAGCAGGCGGGACTTAGCTGGTTAACTATTCTGCGTAAACAGAGCGGCTATGAGAAAGCTTTTTTAGGTTTTGACCCACAAGCTATTGTGGCTATGAATGACGCTGATCGTGAATTACTTTACAGCAACCGTGATATTATCCGTAGCAAAGCCAAAATTGATGCCATTTTTACTAACGCTGAAGCGTACTTAAGAATGGAAGAAAAGGGCATTAAGTTTGAGCACTGGCTGTGGGCGTTTGTGGGCGGCTCACCGATTATTAATGCGTACCCGACGCAAAGTGAGATCCCAACAGAAACAGAAGCTTCCCAAAGCATGGCAAAAGCGTTAAAAAAGGAAGGCTTTAAGTTTGTCGGACCGACCATTTGCTATGCTTTTATGGAAGCAGTTGGTATGGTGAACGACCATGTTACTAGCTGTCATTGCTATCAGCCTGTTGCTGAACAAATGAAACAGTTTACGTTGTAAAATGAGCGAAGGAAGAATGATAGAAATTACTCTTGCGGACTACAGCAACCCTAAACACCGTAATGCGGTTATTGCTATGTTAGATGCTTATGCTAAAGACCCTATGGGTGGTGGCGAAGGCATATCTGATGACGTCAAAGAAAGCCTAATAGACGAAATGGCAAAACGAGACCATGTCTTTTCTTTGCTGGCCTACGATGGTGATACTCCGGTTGGCGTTGCAAACTGCGTCGAAGGCTTCTCAACCTTCGCAGCAAAACCGTTAATGAATATTCATGACATAGCCGTTATCCCGGATTATCGTGGTCAGGGCGTTGCTAAAAAGCTATTAGAAGAAGTGAAAACGCTGGCGGAATTTCGTGGCTGCGTAAAATTGACACTGGAAGTGCTTGAGAACAATGATCGGGCGAAAAAAGCCTATGAGAACTTCGGCTTTGCACCTTATGAATTAGGTGACGTAGGTAAAGCGGAATTTTGGGAGTTGTATCTGAATAAAGAAAACGCCTGACGCACCCGCGTCAGGTTATTAATGTGACTTTCTCACCCAATAGCTATAGGGCACTTTCTCAGTTTCAGACCCCACCAACTCATGCTCCATAAACTCGCAAAATCCCGGAATATCCCGGGTTGTTGCGGGATCATCTGCAATAATCAGTAAAGTCTCTCCTACCGACATCTTGCGGATAGCCGCACGTACCAGCATTACCGGCTCCGGGCATTTAAGGCCTAAGGTGTCCAGTTCTTTGTCGCAGTTAATTTGAGCCATTATTTTTTTAAAGACGTTAAGTGTAATTACTGGGTAGTTTAACACTTTGCTTGCGTAAGAGTCAGGCGAGTGGGGAGGATTGACCCGCTGTTTTTTGGCGGGAAAGACTCATAAACTGTCTGCAGCCATGGATTGCTGCAGACAAGCCCCCAGGGATGGGTTTACGGCGTGTTTCTGCGTCTTTCCTGACAATAAAAAGGGGCGAGCCTTCCCGCGCCCCCTGTCTCATAGGGCAAAAGAGTAAACTACCCAGTTGCCCCAGTCTTTCTAGACGCGCTCGAACACAGTCGCAATACCCTGACCTAAGCCGATACACATAGTGGCTAGGCCAAGCTTCGCATCTTTCTCTTCCATTAAGTTGATCAGCGTAGTTGAGATACGTGCGCCAGAACAACCTAATGGGTGACCTAAAGCGATAGCACCGCCGTTCAGGTTCACTTTTTCTTCCATCTTGTCGAACAGTTTCAGGCCTTTAAGAACAGGCAAAGACTGCGCGGCAAAGGCTTCGTTCAGTTCAACAACATCGATGTCATCAATAGAGACGCCAGCACGCTTGAGTGCTTTTTCCGTTGCAGGAACCGGTCCGTAACCCATAATGGACGGATCGCAGCCTGCAACGGCCATTGAGCGGATTTTAACGCGTGGCGTCAGACCCAGCTCTTTGGCTTTGTCAGCAGACATTACTAACATGGCAGCGGCGCCATCAGACAAGGCTGATGAGGTACCTGCGGTTACCGTACCGTTGGCGGGGTCAAACACTGGGCGAAGCTGTGACAGGCCTTCAGCAGTGGTTTCCGGACGAATTACTTCGTCTTCAGTAACGCGCACCAGTTCGCCGTCGGCATTGTGGCCGTTAATTGGGTAAATTTCTTTAGCAAAGCGGCCTTCAACGGTCGCTTCGTGCGCTTTGCGATGAGAGCGAGCGCCGAATTCGTCTTGCTGTTCACGGGTAATACCGAACTTACGAGACAACAGTTCAGCGGTCATGCCCATGCTGCCTGAGGCTTTCGCTACAGACTTGTTCATGCCCGGATGAAAGTCGATTCCGTGAGTCATTGGTACGTGACCCATGTGCTCAACACCACCGGCCATAAAAATATCACCGTCGCCGTTCATAATTGCGCGTGTTGCGTCGTGCAGTGCCTGCATTGAAGAGCCACACAAACGGTTAACCGTCACACCGGCTACTTTATGTGGAATACCCGCAATGAGTGCCGAGTTACGCGCAATGTTAAAGCCTTGCTCTAAGGTTTGTTGTACACAACCCCAGTAAATGTCTTCCAGTTCTTCCGGGTTTACTTCCGGGTTACGCTCAAGTAAGCCCTTCATCAGCGCAGCTGAGAGGTCTTCGGCACGAGTATGGCGGAAAACACCATTTTTTGAACGCCCCATTGGCGTACGAATACAATCTACTATGACGATGTCTTTCATTTTAATAACCTCCTCAAGCCTTACTTCGCGCTGGTTGTGTCAAAGTAAGATTTACCGGCTTTAGCCATTTCACGCATGCCGTCGGTAACCTGATAAATTTCACCCAGGTGCGCGTACTTGTCTGCCAGTTGAATAAAGTTGTCCATGCCAAGCGTTTCCAGATAACGGAAAGGACCGCCTCGGAATGGAGGAAAGCCTAAGCCATAAAGCAGCGCCATGTCTGCTTCGGCAGCAGAGCCAACAATGTCTTCTTCCAGGCAGCGAACGACTTCGTTCACCATAGGGATCATGCAACGCGCAATGACTTCGTCAGCATCCAGTTTTTTGCCTTGCTCACAACCTAACAGCTCGTAAGTGGCTGGATCTGCCTCTTTGGTTGGCTTACCTTTTTTGTCGGTGCCGTAAACGTAGAAGCCTTTGCCGTTTTTCTGACCGTAACGCTCAGCAGCCGCCAGTTTAGCAATGGCGCTTGACTCGTCGCGCTTCATGCGGGTCGGGAAGCCTGCTTCCATCACAACGGTACAATGATCAGCTGTGTCGATACCGACCACATCGCTCAAATAAGCAGGACCCATAGGCCAGCCGAACTGCTTCTCCATAACCTTGTCGATGCCGACGAAATCAACGCCTTCATCCACCATGCCGGCAAAGCCTGCCAGGTACGGGAACAATACACGGTTGACTAAAAAGCCCGGGCAGTCGTTAACAACGATAGGGGTTTTGCCAAGTTTAAGCGCATAGGCGACTACCGCATTAACGGTGTCATCTGAGGTTTTCTCGCCACGGATAATTTCAACCAAAGGCATTTTGTGTACCGGGTTGAAAAAGTGCATACCGCAGAATTTTTCAGGGCGCTTCAGGTTCTTAGCGAGTTCAGTAATAGAAATGGTCGAAGTATTTGACGTCAAAATGGCGTCATCGCCAATTACGCCTTCAATTTCTGCCAGTACCGAGCCTTTAACTTTCGGGTTTTCAACAACGGCTTCTACGACAATATCGACGTCTTTGACTGCGTCATTCAGCAGCGTAGGCGTAATAGAAGACAAGATTTTAATCATCTTCTCGCTGTTAACTTTGCCGCGCTCGACACCTTTCTTCAGGATCTTGCCGGCTTCTTTCATACCTAAGTCTAAAGCGTCTTGCTTAATGTCTTTCATAACCGCCGGTACGCCTTTAAGCGCTGACTGGTAAGCGATACCGCCGCCCATAATGCCGGCACCCAAAACACCTGCTGTCTTAATTTCTTTGGTTGCTGCTTTCGCGTACTTCTTAGACTTACTTTTAACCGCCTGGTCCGCCAGGAAGATACCAACCTGTGCCTGACACGCGTCGGTTTGGGTCAGGTCGAAAAACGCGTTGTTTTCTGCTTTTAATGCGCCTTCGCGATGTTCGCGCGCGCCGTTTTCTATCGCTTCTAACGCTTTGTGCGGTGCCGGGTAGTGTTTACCTGCTTTGGCTGCAATTAAGCCTTTAGCTGTCACCAGGGTCATCATCAACTCGGTGTCGTTAGCTTTCAGCGGCTCTAACTTAGGCTGACGCTTGGCTTTCCAGTCCTGTTGACCGGCTGCAGCTTCCTTCGCCAAATTAAGAGCTGCTTTGGTCAGGTTTTCTGGTTCAACAACCGCATCGACAGCGCCGACTTTTAGTGCATCATGAGCTTTGTTGTTTTTACCTGTGGTTATCCACTCAAGTGCGTTGTCCGGACCAATTACGCGAGGTAAACGCATGGTGCCGCCAAAGCCAGGAATAAGGCCCAGTTTAACTTCCGGCAGGCCGAGAGTTGCTGTGGTGTCCGCTACACGGTAGTCACAGGCTAACAAGGCTTCACAACCGCCGCCTAATGCGAAACCTTTTACCGCACCAACTGTTGGTACTGGCAGGTCTTCCAACTGGTCAAATACGCGAGAAGCTTTTGCCACCCAGCTGCGGGTTTTTTCCTGATCAGAAAACAGTGTCAGGAACTCGGTAATGTCAGCGCCGACAATAAAGGTCGACTTGCTACTGGTGACAATGACGCCGCGCAGGTCGTTAGTGTTTTGTAATTTTGTCAGTGCTTCACTGAATTCTTCTAATGTCGCCTGGTCGAATTTATTAACCGAGCCTTTCGCATCAAATTGTAGTTCTGCGAAACCTGGTTCGATAAAATCGACCCGAATGCTTTCACCTTGATAGATCATCTTGGGTCTCCCACGACTTCCATTAATTTGTTGCTATAAAGAAACTGATTCTGATATAGCTTTGGGTTAAGGTAGATAGAGTTTGGCGCGAATACGCCAATTTTTCAACGGTTATTTAAACATGCGTTTGAATTAATGAAAAAGCAGTCGTTTATCATACGTTACAGTGCGCCATTGTTTCTCGCTTTGTTCTTGCTGAGCGCTGGTGCGGTTCAGTCTGAGCCTGTTGATACAAAGCAACGGGAGCAGCAGCGTGAGCTATTCAAAAAAGCAGAGTACGCGGCTAAACGTGGTCGTCTGAACGAGTATCGGTTATTACTGAAAAAGCTGAAAGGTTATCCATTGCTGCCGTATCTGGAACTGGCTCGACTTGAGCAAATTGGATACCTGGCCAATGAAGACCGCGTTTTGGCCTTTCTTGAAAAGTACGAAAAGACCCCTCTGGACTGGCAATTAAGGCAACCCTGGCTTACCTATTTGGCAGGGCAGGAGGAATATTCACGCTTTATCCGGGACTTCCGGCATCCGGGAACCCTAACTCATCGCTGTCAGTTTATAGAGTCACAACGTAAAACGGGTCTGGAAGATGGGCCTTTTCTACGCCAAGTGGACGCTATCTGGAAGCATGGGTTTTCGCTTCCTTCGGCTTGTGACCCTGTCCTGGACGAGTGGGCGGAACTGGGTGAGCGCACTGAAGAAAAGGTTTGGGAGCGACTGGAATTAGCGGCCGAACACGGTAACCCGACTCTACTTCCGTATTTAACCGGTTTATTGCCTGAGTTACAGCAGTATCTGGGTGAGTTTTATCATAAGGTTAGGTATTCACCCGCCGCTATAGAGGACGACTCCTGGTACAAGGGCCGCTATCCTGGAAAAGAGGCACAAATAGTCACCTATGCTTTAACTAAGCTGGTTTGGCGTAACGAAAACATTGCTCTGCGAAGCTATAAAAAGCTGAGTTCACAACTACCCTTTACCGAACAACAAAAAGGGCGTATTGCGGAAGAATTTGCTGTTGCATTAAGCTTAAACTCTCACCCTGAAGCTCGTGTCTGGCATGACCGCGTTCCGGTCAACGCGTTAAATGAACGAGTTTTACAGTGGCGTTTGGCTATTTATCTTAAGGACAAAGATTACGAAGGCCTGAGAGATGCGATCCAAAGTTTGCCGGTTGCCATTCGGCAGGGCAATCAATGGCGTTACTGGCTGGCTCGTTCACAAGAGATAACCGGTAACGCTTTGGCCGCACAAGAACTGTACGAAGATTTATCAGACGAACGGCATTACTACGGCTTTCTGGCGGCCGCACGATTACAAAAGCCGGTGAGCCTTGAACAAGAGAAACTTGAAGTCAGTGTTGTTCAACTCGAGCAAATTCGTAATCATCCTAGCGTGCAACGTGCGTATGAACTGATTCAACTGGAGCGCTGGGTCGACGCCCGGCGCGAATGGAACCATTTATTGACGCAGCTTGATGGCGAGGAGCAAAAGGTCGCGGCCTATCTCGCCAGCGAGTGGGGATGGCACGATCAGGCGATATGGACATTAGCGCAAATAGGGCATTTTGACGCTGTGGGCATTCGTTTCCCATTAGCTTACAAAGACATATTAGGGCGGGCGTCACAAGCCGCCGGAATAGATGAAAGCTGGGCTTTAGCTGTTACGCGTCGGGAAAGTAATTTTCGGCACGATGCCTATTCAAGTGCCGGCGCAAGGGGGCTAATGCAGATTCTGCCTGGTACCGCAAAGCAACTGGACACTAAAAATAATAGTTGGCGGCGGTTGAACGACCCCGCTGTTAATGTGCGCCTGGGCACTGACTATCTAAGTCGACTGAAACACCGCTTTGAGAATAATTGGTTATTAGCTACAGCAAGTTATAATGCAGGTTATTATCGAGTTAAAGACTGGTTACCCGACGAGCCTGTTGCTGCCGACGAGTGGGTCGAAACCATTCCGTACCATGAAACGAGAGATTACGTAAAAGCGGTATTGAGTTATCAGCAAATTTATAGGATGTTGGGTGGTAACGAGGATAATTTGTTTGAGCAAGTTGTTGATATGACAATTGTTGATACTGAATAAGGCGATCCAATATGACTGCAATAGCAGATTTGTGGCCGTTGTTTCCTGACCATATAAAACAGCTTCAGACTCGTGCTGAGCGACTTTTTAAACGAGAAAATTTAGATTTACTTGCTATTCATTCTGGCCAACAAAAGCGCTGGTTTTTGGATGATATGAATTATCCCTTTCGTGCTAATCCTCATTTTAAAGCCTGGTGCCCGGAAACCCAGTTGCCTAATGCCTGGGTTATCTTGAAGCCGAACACTCGACCGACACTAGTTTTATTAAGTTCTCCGGACTTTTGGCATACGACGGCAAGCCTCGAGGGTGCTCCTTGGTTAGAAGAGTTCCACGTGGAACACATCAGTTCGCCAGAGGCCATTGAAAAACTGCTTCCTTACGGAAAGAAAAACGCGGCTTACCTTGGTGAACATATTGAGGTTGCCAAGGCTCTGGGTTTTGAGAATATAAACCCAGATCCTGTGCTTCACTTTTTTCATTATCATCGCTTGTTTAAAACCGACTACGAAATTGCCTGTTTAACCCAGGCAAACCACCTTGCGGCTGAAGGCCATGTTGCGGCCGCTGACGCGTTTTTTAACGGTGAGTCGGAGTTTGATTGTCTGCTGAAATACATGGCGGCTACTCGGCAAGGGCAGAACGAAGTGCCTTATAATCACATTATTGGACAAAATGAAAATGCCAGTGTTTTGCATCACTGGATGCCCGACAAGAAAGTTTCAGGCTCGCTCAAGTCGATGCTGGTTGATGCGGGCGCTGAGGTTTGCGGTTATGCTGCCGATGTTAGCCGTACCTGGTCTAAACAACACAATGAATACGAAGAGCTGATAGCTGCACTTGATCAAATTACATTGGCTTTAATTGATAAAATGAAGCCGGGCGTTGAATTCCCTGCGCTGCACCAGTTGGCTCATGAACAAATTGCTAATGTACTGTTTGCTTTTGGTTTTGTCAGTTGCAGTCCAGAACAAATGATTGAAGACGGTATAACCACGGTATTTCTTCCGCATGGCTTAGGACACCCCTTGGGCCTGCAGGTACACGACGTTGGTGCCGCGCAGGCTGATGAAAGGGGCACTCCAATAGCACCACCTAGAGGTCACCTTACGTTAAAAACCACTCGTACCGTAGAGCTTCGACAGGTTTATACCATTGAACCTGGAATCTATTTTATTGAACCTTTGCTGCAGAAGCTGGCAAATTCGCGCAATAAGCATTTAATTAACTGGCGCCGAGTGGATGAATTTAAACCCTTTGGTGGCGTGCGGGTTGAGGATAATATTGTGGTTTACCGGGAGCGAAATGATAACCTTACACGCCAAACTGCTTTAGATGATTACGTGAAAAAGGTTACCCGTCTTGCATGATCAGGATTACGACATTCCGGCTTCGGAAACGGAAGTCGAAATAGAAGTTAAAGGCAGCCGCTTTATTGCGTGCCTGGCACATACAGCAAACGCCGATAGCGCCGCTGAGTTTCTGGCGGTCGTAAGAAAGCGCTGGCCCAAAGCTTCTCACTACTGTTCTGCGTCGCTTTTTTCCGCGCCTAATAACAGTCAAAGTATGGCTTACAGCGACGACGGCGAACCTTCCGGAACGGCAGGGCGACCTATGCTTATGGCGCTACAAAATAGTGGTGTAGGTGAGGTTACCGCTATAGTTGTGAGATATTTCGGTGGAGTGAAGCTGGGAACGGGCGGACTTCAGCGGGCCTATACCGACGCGACAGTTGCTGCACTGAATGAGCTTGAAAGAGAGCAGCGGGTTTTTAAACAACGCTTTCAGTTAAACTTTGCTTATACCGATCAGGGCGATGTTGAACCACTTTTGCTTGAGGCCAATGCTGAAATGGAATCTTCGGAGTATGAAGAGAGTGTGCGGCTTAAGGTGTTGCTACGCCCCGTGAATGTTGGGGCGTTGCAGAAGAAGCTACAAGCTGCCACCCGTGGCCGGGTGCAGTTGAAAGAACTGGACTAAAAGAACATCGCACTTGGCTGGAAGACTTTTTCAACCTGATCAATGTACTTTTTATCCAGCAAGAAAAGAATAACGTGGTCGTCGGAGTGAATAATGGTTTCACTGTGCGCCATAAGCACTTCTTGTCCGCGGACAACCGCACCAATGGTGGTTCCCGGCGGAAGCTTGATATCTTTAATGGCTTTACCCACCACTCGGGAGGTGTCTTCATCACCATGTGCAATTGCCTCAATAGCTTCGGCCGCACCTTTTCGCAGTGAGTAAACGTTAACAATATCGCCACGGCGTACGTGAGTTAGTAGAGCTGACACTGTGGCGCGTTGCGGTGAAATGGCAATATCAATTTCGCCTCCCTGCACCAAGTCAACGTAGGCGCTACGCTGAATGAGCACCATGGTTTTACGGGCGCCCATGCGTTTAGCCAGCATGGCTGACATAATATTCGCTTCGTCGTCGTTGGTAACCGCAATAAATACGTCGATGTCTTCAACGTGCTCTTCTTCCAGCAATTTTTGATCGGACGCGTCACCGCGGAAAATTAAGGTATGCTCAAGGCTTTGAGAAAGTTCTTCCGCGCGGGTTTCTGAGCGCTCTATCAGCTTAACCCGGTGATCAACTTCCAGTTGTTTCGCCAGACCGGCACCAATGTTCCCGCCACCAACAATCATTATTCTGCGGTACTTATCTTCCAGCTTTTGCAGTTCCTGCATTACGGTGCTGATGTGGCGAGTATCTGCAATGAAGAAGACTTCATCATCGGCTTCGATGATTGTGGTTCCGGTAGGGCGTATAGGCTTACCCTGACGATAAATAGCCGCAACCCGGGTGTCGATATTGGGAATATGCTCCCGCAGTGTTGAGATAGCATGACCAACCAGCTTTCCGCCGTAGTAGGCCTTTACCGCCACCAGACTGGCTCGTCCGTTGGCAAACTCCATAACTTGCAGAGCGCCGGGGTAGTCAATCAGCCGGCGAATATAGCTGGTTACCAGTTGTTCCGGTGAAATGATGTGGTCAACCGGCGCATCCTGATTATGAAAAAGCTGATCTTTATAGCGGATATATTCTTCAGAGCGAATTCTGGCTATTTTCTTTGGTGTATTAAATATCGAGTAAGCAACCTGACAGGCAATCATATTGGTTTCGTCGCTGCTGGTTACTGCAATAAGTAAGTCGGCATCGTCGGCACCCGCGCGACGTAAAACATCAGGATGGGCTCCGTTACCAACGACGACCCGCAGATCATACTTATCCTGCAAATCGTCCAGTAAATCGTTATTGGTATCAACTATGGTGATATCGTTGCGTTCGCCAACCAGGTTTTCTGCTAATGTGCCACCGACCTGGCCAACACCGAGTATGATAATTTTCATTCGACTTTTTTCAATCTCGCGTAAAAGAAACCATCCCCGTTATGTTCACACGGGAGCAGTTGCAGAGTTTTCTGCTTTTCATCAATAGGTATCAGACTAGCACTCGATTGCTGTTTTAGAAAAGACTCAATTTGAGTTTGGTTTTCCTGGTTTAGAATAGAGCAGGTTGCGTAAAGGAGTTCTCCGCCGTTTTTAAGTAAAGGCCAAAGCGAATTGAGTATCTGTTTTTGCAATTGCGCGAGCTCATTAATGTCCTCAGCGCGACGCAGCCATTTAATGTCAGGATGGCGGCGTATCACGCCTGTAGCAGAGCAGGGTGCGTCCAGCAGTATGCGGTCAAACTGCTCGCCGTCCCACCAGTCGTCGGTTGCAGAAACATCGGCGCAATGAACTACGGCACTTAAACCGGCGCGCTCCAGGTTTTCGTCCACTCGCTCAAGACGTTTAGCATCGATATCAATGGCCTGAACCGGTTGTTCAAAGTCGTTTCGCTCAAGCAGGTGCAATAGCTTGCCTCCTGGAGCAGCGCAACAATCGAGTACGCGGTGGGAAGCTTCTGCATTCAGGTAGTCGGCAGCCAGCTGTGCCGAACGGTCCTGCACCGATGCGTGTCCGCGGTCAAAGCCCGGAAGCCTTTCAACCGGAACAGGTGAATGCAGCCGAATAGCATCGCTGGCGAGGGTGTCGCCTTCGGCAGCAATACCACTGTCTTCCAGTTGTCTCAAATAGTCATCGCGATTGAAAAAACGACGGTTCACGCGTAACCACATGGGCGGGTGAGCGTTGTTTTCTAAAAGAATGTCGCTGGCTTTTTGCGGGTGGTCTGCCTGAATTGCGTCAAACAACCAGCGCGGATGATTTTCCATCGCGTCAACAGGCAGCTCGCGCTGCTGTGACTCATCTGCAGTTGGCGCTTCGCGAAGCAATTGACGGAGTATACCGTTTACCAGGCCTTTGTGATTACGTTTGCCCAGAATACGCGCCGCTTCTACTGTGGCGCTGACGGCAGCGTGATCTTTAATGCGCAGACAATAAAGCTGATAGGCACCTACCAGTAGTAAGTAGTGCAATACTTTAAGCTTACCTTTAAGTGGCTTATCCAGTTTAGCCCCAACCAGCTTGTTAAGGTTGGGCAGAACCCTTAAAACACCGTAGCTAATTGCACTGGCAAGACGTTTGTCTGCGTCAGAGAGGTTACCGGTGGCGTGGGGTAAAGCTGCGGAAAGCGACTCACCTTTCTCTAATACATGAAAGAGGGCGGTTGCAGCGGCGGCCCGGCTAGTTGCTCCCTGACCGCCGTTTTCTGGCTTTTTCTGCTGGCTCATTGTAATTCCAGTCCCGGGCTAAAGACATTACTATAACCGTTTACTAAGGTACTGGCTGGCTGAACCTTTTTGCCTGGCATCTGCGCTTGAGTGATACGTAAGATACCGTCCCCGGTCACCACGTCGATGCCTTCGTGTGTGCTGTTAATAATCGTTCCCGTACCTTTATTGCTGGCACCCTGAATAAGTTCAGCTGCGTGAATTTTTAGTGTGTTCTGTCCGGCTTTTAAATTTTCTGACTGGCACCAGCTCATTGGCCAGGGGTTAAACGCTCGTACGCAGCGTTCGATAAAGGCCGCCGGTTGTGTCCAGTCTATTTTACCTTCCTGCTTGGTCAGCTTTTTCGCATAAGTGGCATTGGCGTCACTTTGCGGCTTAGCTTGGCTCTGATAGCCGTCGAGATCTTTTAATACTTTAATTAACGCCTTAGGCCCCAGGCTTTCAAGCTTGTGATAAAGCGAAGCCGAGGTTTCCTCGGGACTGATAGCGCAGCGCTCTTCGTGCAGCACCGGACCGGTATCAAGGCCGGATTCCATTTGCATAATGCAGACACCGGATTCTAAATCGCCAGCCCATATCGCGCGTTGAATTGGAGCGGCACCTCGCCAGCGGGGCAACAAAGAACCGTGCACGTTCAGGCAGCCTTTCGTGGGAATATCCAATACTGCTTGTGGAAGCAGTAAGCCATAAGCTACCACAACCATGACGTCAGGTTTTAGCTCGACTAAAGCAGCCTGGTCCTCATCTGATTTTAAGGACTCGGGCTGATAAACAGGAAGATGGTGTTCGAGCGCAAGCTCCTTAACCGCGCTAGGCTGCGGCTTTTTGCCACGTCCTGCAGGCCTGTCGGGCTGTGTATAAACGCCCACTACCTGATGAGATTCATCAAGCAGTTGCTGTAAGTGTTGTGTCGCGAAGTCCGGAGTACCGGCAAAGACAATTCGCATTATTGTGTTTCCGCCGCATACTTTTCAGCAAGGCGCTGCTCTTTCTCTAATTTCTTACGAATGCGCTCGCGTTTTAGTGGCGACAAATAGTCGACGAAGAGTTTACCGTCTAAGTGATCCATTTCATGCTGAATACAAATAGCCAGCAGCCCTTCCGCGGAACGGCTGAAGCGTTCGCCGTTTTTATCCAATGCAGTTACTGTGATTTTCTCGCCACGTTCAACTTTCGCGTAAACGCCGGGGAACGACAGACAGCCTTCATCGTTTTTAAAGTGGCCTTCTGCTTCGGTAATTTCCGGGTTAATGAACACCAGCGGTTCGTTTTGATCTTCGCTGCAATCCGCGACAAATAGGCGTTTGTGTACGTCAACCTGGGTTGCCGCCAGGCCTACGCCTTGTTCTTCATACATGGTTTCAAACATATCGTCGATAACCGAGCGTATACTGTCATCTACCTTTTCAATCTTTTGTGCGACTTTACGCAAACGTTCGTCTGGATATTGCAGAACCGTCATTTTTGCCATTAGAACCTCCAATTCTTCATCTACCCTTAGTTTACCTTAAATTGGTAGGTCAAGGACAGTCTGTGAACACACAGGAATTATGTGTATTAATGGGGATAACACGTGCAGCAAACAAGGTACAGACAGCTGCTCGGGAATGTGAGGGCTGGGAAGCTATTTTTGATCGATGGGGACAATCGCTAAAACCGGTAGAGCCGCGTTGGTTAAACGCTGCTGAAAACTGGTGCCGTAGTGACTATCAGGGCGTTATTTCTTACTTTAGTGAAGATTACCCAGCTGCGTTAAAAGCTATAGCTAATCCGCCCTGGTTACTTTATTACCGGGGGCGTAAAGAGCTGTTGCAGGGTGTAAGTGTGGCTATTGTAGGCAGCCGCAAAGCCACTCACAGTGGGTTACAAATTGCTGACTGGTTTAGCGAGCGCTTAGTGGCGGCGGGTGTTGTGGTGGTTAGCGGTCTGGCTATGGGCATTGACGCTCAGGCACATAAAACCGCAGCCGATAAAGGAAAAACCATAGCGGTTTTAGGTACCGGTATCGATCAGTATTACCCTAGAAGAAATAAAGCCTTACAGGATTTTATTGCGCATCAGGGGCTGCTAATTTCTGAATTTCCGCCGGGGCAAACCGCGCGAGTCGATCATTTCCCCCGCCGTAACCGTATTATTAGTGGTATCAGTCAGGCTGTGGTAGTGGTTGAAGCAGCACGCAAAAGTGGTTCGCTTTCAACGGCAATACACGCGTTGAACGAAGGGCGTGAAGTTGGAGCGGTGCCGGGGTCTGTGTTGTTGCCGGAGCATCAGGGCTGCCACTGGTTAATTCAACAGGGCGCTAAGTTAATTAATACGCCGCAGGACATTCTCGACTGGTTCTCGGTTGACGATACTGAGGTTGCCATAGAAGGTGATACAGAATGTCGCGATGAAAGCTTGGCAAACAATCGATTGTTCGCTAGTCTGAGTTCAGAGCCACGAACAATTGATGACATGGTACAATTGTCCGGACTCGAGGTTGCTGAAGTCATGGAGAAAGTAGTGTTACTCGAATTAGAAGGGCTAGTGGCAGCCGTACCAGGCGGTTATATAAAAGTGGGGAGGCGCTAAAGTATGTTTGATATCCTCATGTACTTGTTTGAAAACTACATTCATTCGGAAATGGAAGTTGTAGTTGATCACGATGAGTTAACCAATGAACTTACCCGGGCTGGTTTCCGTCACCAGGAAATCCAGAAGGCTTTGGCGTGGCTAGAACGCCTAGCCGATTTACAGCAAATGGAAACCAAATCTTATCTGGATGTTGCTCCCCAGCAGTCAACCCGTATTTATACTGCGGCAGAGATGACTCGTTTGGACAGCCAGAGTCGGGGTTTTCTGATGTACCTGGAAAATCTGGGTGTGCTTGATTTTGCTACGCGCGAAGTGGTCATTGACCGTGTGATGGAACTGGAAACGCCGAACTTTACTCTGGATGACCTGAAATGGGTTGTACTTATGGTGTTGTTTAATGTTCCGGGCCAGGAAGCCGCGTACGACCAAATGGAAGGTTTGCTGTTTGAGGAAGCTGAAGGACCCCTGCATTAATGTCATCAGATGAGCGCTGTCCCCGTTGTGAGCGACCACTGGTTATTAAACATGTTGGGCATAGCAGCTTTTTAGGCTGTACTGGTTACCCTGACTGCGATTATAAGCGAGGTCTTCGGGAGCAATCTGAAATTGAGCCCGAAGATCTTGGCGTCCCCTGTCCTGAGTGTGGCAAAGAACTGCAGTTAAAGAGCGGTCGTTATGGCTTATTTGTTGGCTGCAGCGATTTTCCTGAATGTGAGTTCGTTACTGAACCGAACGTTGAGGAAGAAGAGACAATTCGCTGCCCTGAATGCGGCAAAGGCCAACTACACCAAAAAACATCGCGGCGCGGTACCGTATTCTATGCTTGCGACCAGTACCCGAAATGTCAGTTTACCGTGAATCAGCCTCCGGTTGATGAAGCCTGTCCGAAATGCCAGTACCGGCTGCTGGTGAAAAAGAAAACCGCCGCTGGAATTCGCAAAGTCTGCCCGCAAAAGCAATGCGACTATAAGTCGGACGCGTTATAATTCGACTCATTGAGTTGAGGAGTAATTATGGCAGACACATGGGAAGCAGCGCACCGCGCTATAAAAACGGGCATTATTGCCTATCCGACAGAGGCGGTATTCGGACTGGGATGCGATCCTCGCAATGAGGTTGCTGTGCAGAGGCTATTAAGCCTGAAACAGCGGCCCGTTGAGAAAGGTCTTATATTAATTGCCGCCGATTACAGTCAGTTACTTCCCTATATTGAGGACTCCGCTATTGCGCAGGACAAACGTTTCAGCGTTTTGTCACATTGGCCTGGGCCAGTTACATTAATTCTGCCGGTAAGAAAGGGCGTATCAACCTTATTGACGGGCGGTCGCGATACCATCGCTGTGCGAGTAACTGCGCATGAACCTGCCAGAGCGCTGTGCCGCGAACTGGGCCACGCTTTAGTCTCTACCAGTGCCAATTTAACCGGGCAGGAACCCGCCCGAACCGCGGCAGAGGTTCGTCAGCAATTTGGTGACAGCGTGGACTGGATAATGGATGAAAACACCGGTGGAGCCGCAAACCCTACTCGTATTATAAACCCACTAAATAATCAGGTTCTCAGAGACGATGCATAATGATTACTTGAAGCAGGTAAAAAGTTACCTCATGTCGTTGCAGGATGCTATTTGCCAACAGTTGGCGCAGGCGGATGGTGAGCAGAGCTTTCAGGAAGACAGCTGGGACCGGCCGGGAGGCGGCGGTGGTCGCTCGAGGATCATAAAAAACGGTTCGGTTTTTGAACAGGGCGGTGTGGGCTTTTCGCACGTTTACGGTGAGAAAATGCCTGCCTCGGCAACGGCACATCGACCGGAGCTGGAAGGGCGCGACTTTAATGCTTGTGGCGTTTCTCTGGTAATGCACCCGGAAAACCCTATGGTGCCGACGGTTCATATGAATGTGCGTTTTTTTATTGCGCAAAAAGAAGGTGAAGAACCGGTCTGGTGGTTTGGTGGCGGCTTCGATTTAACGCCGTTTTACCCTTTTGACGAAGACATTATTGAGTGGCATCAACAGGCGAAAAACGCGCTCGATAGCGTCGATGAAAAGCTTTACCCGGAGTACAAAGCCTGGTGCGATGATTACTTTTTCCTTAAGCATCGCGATGAAGCGCGTGGTGTGGGTGGTATATTTTTTGACGACCTTAATGACCGTTCATTTGACGAGTGCTTTTCGGTTATAAAAGCGGTGGGGGATGCTTTCACTAGAGCTTATCTGCCTATTGTCGAGCGCCGCAAAAACTTAGCTTATACTCAGCAACAAAGAGACTTCCAGCTATATCGCCGCGGGCGATACGTGGAGTTTAACCTGGTCTGGGATAGGGGAACTTTGTTTGGTCTGCAAACCGGTGGCAGAACGGAGTCTATTTTAATGTCGATGCCACCGCTGGCGCGTTGGGAATACGACTGGCAAGCTCAGCCGGGTTCTGCGGAAGAGCAGCTTACCGAGTATTATCTAAAACCCAGAGACTGGCTGTCAGTATGAAACTAGTGACCAGCCTGGGCGTATTCGGGAACCCTATCGCGCATAGCCTGTCCCCGCGTATTCATGCGTTATTTGCGCAGACTCGGCAGGACTCAATTAACTATCAACGCTATTTATCCACGCCTGCGCATTTTCCCCGCCGGGTTGCTGAATTTTTCCGCCGTGGCGGGCAGGGTGCTAATGTCACCTTGCCATTTAAACAGCAGGCTGCATCGTTGGTTACTAAATTGTCCGATCGTGCGCGGTTAGCGGGCGCAGTAAACACCTTAATTCCCTACGGCAATGGCCAGCTTTTAGGTGATAATACTGACGGCGAAGGTTTAATTATCGACCTTAAGAACAAAGGGTTTAAAGTAAGTGGGCGCTCACTTGTTGTTTTTGGCGCCGGAGGCTCAGCGCGCGGAATACTACCTCTTCTTCTGGAGCAAAAGCCGCGGTGTCTGTATTTGGTTAATCGAACAGCAGAGAAAGCTGAAACGCTTAAATCTCAGCTAGAGGCATTAGGGTTGGTTGCAGCGAACCGAATTCAGGTACGCCCGTCTGCGTCTGAAATTGACGAGCCCATAGATCTGCTGATTAATGCAACCAGCAGCAGCTTGAATGGACAGCGTTTAACGCTCCCCTCGGTATTATCCGAAAATGGCTCTGGCTATGACTTAATGTATGCAGACCAACCAACGGTCTTTATGGAGCAGCTGACGCAGGCCGGCTGTAAAAATGTCAGCGATGGGTTTGGCATGTTGATTGAGCAGGCCGCATCATCTTACCAACTTTGGATGGAAGGCGAACGTCCCGATACTGCATTTGTTATGGCTGAAATGCGAGCCCCTAGTTGATTGATTGAAAAGGGGTTTTCTTTGCTTTTTATAAGTAAAGAAAAATGAGGAACAAAAGGTTATAAAAAAACTGAATTTGTCAGTAGATCATTGCTGATTTTATGGTAATCTGTTTGGCCTGTTTTTGAAGCATTTCCTTCCATTTCAGGACAAGAGCAGAATAGTTTCCACAGTGAAACGTAACAATAAAAAGTACTAGGTATTTCGGGAAACCTGCCGTTTTAAATCCCATACTATCAATGAGTTAAGTAAATTCTGGACACGGGGAAATTGAAACTTCCGGCTGTGGCATGAACCGTTGTTAACAGAGTTATTAACAGGTTATGCACACTCTGTTCAGTGGTCTGAATTGTCGTTCTGTGGCATCCTATAGGTAACGCTTAATTTAGGTTCTTAACTATGGCCACATCTGTTCCAGAAAATCCTTTTATCCTTGTCGATGGTTCTTCATATTTGTTCCGCGCTTTTCATGCGCCGCCGCATTTAACCAACTCTAAAGGTGAACCGACCGGCGCTATTTACGGCGTCGTTAATATGCTGCGAAGCCTGCTAAAGCGCTATAAACCGAGCCATATGGCCGTAGTTTTTGATGCCAAAGGAAAAACATTTCGTAGCGACATTTATCAGGACTACAAAGCAAATCGCCCGCCAATGCCGGACGATCTGCGAAGTCAGATTAAACCTTTGCATGACATTGTCCGGGCTATGGGTTTGCCGTTGCTTTGCATTGACGATGTTGAAGCCGATGATGTGATTGGCACGCTGGCGCGACAGGCTGGTGAGAAAGGTCGCTTTACGCTGATTAGTACCGGCGATAAAGATATGGCTCAGCTGGTCAATGAACATGTCATGCTCATTAACACCATGACCGATACTTTAATGGACCCTGAAGGGGTTGAGAAAAAGTTCGGGGTTAAGCCAGACCAAATTATTGATTACTTAGCGCTTATGGGTGACAGCTCAGACAATATTCCTGGGCTGCCCAAAGTGGGCGAGAAAACAGCACAGGCACTGCTGCAAAGTATTTCCAGCATTGACGCTATTTACGAAAATGTGGATGCAGTAACTGAGCTCTCTTTTCGTGGTGCGAAGTCTATGCCGGCTAAGCTTAATGAATATAAAGAACAGCTGCTGATGTCGCGTGAGCTAGCGACCATTAAGCTCGATGTGGCAATGGACTTACAACCGGAAGAGTTGAAAATACAGACGGCAGACAGCGAAAAACTGCAGGAGCTCTACAGTCGTTGTGAATTCCGCCGGTGGCTTGGCGAATTAATGGAAACTGGGGCGGCAACGGATCAGGCCCTGGGGGAAACCGATGGTGAAAAGCCAACCAGCGATATCAACAGAGATGCGTACCGCGTATTGATGACTGAAAAAGAGGTCAGCGATTACATAACGCAACTGAAGAAATGTGATTTCTTTGCTTTTGACACCGAGACAACCAGCCTTAATTATATGGAAGCTGAACTGGTTGGTGTGTCGTTAGCCATGGCACCTGGCGAAGCTGTTTATATACCTGTCGGGCATGATTATATGGAAGCGCCGGATCAGGTTGGGCGGGACTGGTTACTGGAGCAGTTAAAGCCTTTACTTGAAGCTGAAAAGCCGCAAAAAGTGGGGCAAAACCTGAAATACGACTCGCATATTCTGCGTCGCTATAAAGTCCGCCTGGCGGGAATTTTAAATGACACCATGCTCGCTTCCTACGTGTTTAACAGTGTTGGTTCGCGGCACGACATGGATACCTTAAGCCTTCATTACCTGAACCACAAAACCATTAGCTTTGAAGACATTGCAGGTAAAGGCGCGAAGCAATTAACGTTTAATCAGATTGCTTTAGAGCAGGCTGGGCCCTATGCGGCTGAAGATGCGGACATTACCTACCGGCTGCATGATGTGCTCTGGAATAAAGTAAAAGAAACCGGCAGCGAGCTGCAAAGTGTTCTTACCGACATCGAAGTGCCCTTAGTGCCTGTCTTGTGCGATATGGAGCAATACGGTGTGCGTATTGACGCAAACTTGCTGGGTAAGCAAAGCCAGGAAATTGCGGAAAAGCTCGATGCTTTAGAGAAAAAGGCTTTTGAAATTGCCGGCGAGGAGTTCAACCTGGGCTCACCGAAACAACTGCAACGCATATTCTTTGAAAAGCTTGAGTTGCCAATTGTGAAGAAAACGCCAAAAGGCGCGCCGTCAACGGCTGAGGAAGTTTTGCACGAGCTGGCACATGACTACCCCTTGCCGGATGTGATCCTGCAGCACCGTGGCCTGTCGAAGCTTAAATCAACCTATACCGACAAGTTGCCGAAGATGATTAACCCAGATACGGGACGAGTACACACCTCGTATCAGCAGGCGGTAACCGCAACCGGACGTTTGTCCTCAACAGACCCAAACCTGCAAAATATTCCAATCCGAACCGCTGAAGGGCGCAGAGTGCGTCAGGCCTTTATTCCTGAGCAAGGTTACAAGATTGTCGCTATCGACTACAGCCAGATTGAACTGCGTATTATGGCGCACTTGTCGCAAGACGCATCTTTGCTTAAAGCCTTTGCCGAAGGTTTGGATATTCACCGTGCGACAGCTGGCGAAGTTTTTGGCTGTAAGTCCGATGAAGTTACTAATGACCAGCGGCGTCAGGCAAAAGCGGTGAACTTCGGGCTAATTTACGGCATGTCAGCCTTTGGGCTCGCGCGGCAATTGGGTATTGCCCGTCATGAAGCTCAGCACTATATGGACAAGTATTTTGAACGCTTCCCTGGAGTTTTGCGTTACATGGAAGACACGCGCAAGCAGGCAAAAGAACAAGGCTACGTTAGGACCTTGTTTGGACGTCGTTTACCCTTGCCGGATATAAAAGCCAGTAATGGTGCCCGTAGAAAAGGGGCAGAACGTGCTGCTATCAATGCACCAATGCAAGGCACTGCAGCCGACATCATTAAGAAAGCTATGCTGCAGGTTGCCGACTGGATCGACCGTAATAACTGTCAGGATGATGTGCGTATGCTAATGCAAGTTCACGATGAACTGGTGTTTGAAATAAAAGAGTCGAAATTAACGGACTATATTGAACAATTAACTGAAGTAATGGAAAAGGCTGCAAGCCTTGATGTGCCTTTAATAGCGGAAGCCGGTAAAGGTAATAACTGGGATGAAGCTCATTAATTTTGAGAATTGTCTGAACTTTTTATAAAGGGTCTAGTCACAACAAGTGAGGGCATTAATCCTCCCTCAAAAAATTGTTCTCCCTGGATTACTTTTCGCCCGGCTTTTTAGCCGGGCTTTTTTCTGCCTATTTTTGCGGTATGCCAGCCAGACCGGAGCGGCCTCTGCGGTTAGCGAACCAAACTCCAACTAAAATGGCAAGCATTCCAAACCCTTGCTGCAACCAAAAGTCTTCGCCATCAAGTATCCCCAATATAAGAGCGACAATGGGAATGAGGTAGGTGACTGAACTGGTAAAAACGGTATTGGTGAGCTGCACAACATGGTTAAAAATAACCAAAGCGCCGGCGGTTCCTGCAATACCCAGAGCCAGAACAGAAAACAGCGACAACATTGCGTCCGGCTGCTGAACCTGAGTCATAAAATCTGTTCCTGCAAACAAGTAGATGGTTGCCGGAACGGCAGCCATAAGCAAAGATATGCCGGTAATGGTTAATGGCGATAAGTCACTGATTTTGTGCTTAATGAGGTTCAGATTAAGGCCATAACAAATTGTTGCGGCCAGGACTAACAAGGCGTACAGATTAACGTCCCAGCTTCCATTCGCCGATGCGGTAACCAGGAGCAAGGTACCAAACAAGCCAATGGCTACGCCAATAACCTGTGCTAAGCGCGCTTTCTGATGGAAGAACAATGCACCAATAACCAGTGTTGCGATAGGGGTTAACGCATTAAGAACTCCGGTAACGCCGCTTGCCAGCTGTGTTTGTGCAATGGCAAACATAAAAGCCGGAATAAGACTGCCTACCAGCCCGACACTGGCAAGCTTTAACCAATGCTTGCGGGTGATTTTATTCAGTCGACGGGCAATGAAAGGCGCAAGCACAAGTCCTGCTGAGCTGATGCGTAGTGCGCCAACCTCCATTGGGCCAAAGGCCAATAAGCCTTTTTTTATCAGTAAAAAAGAGCTCCCCCAAATCAATGCGAGTAGCCCTAATAATAACCAAGCACTAAGCGGTGGTGTGTTATTCGTCGTCATACTCTTTGCTATACCACTGGTTGAGTTTCTCTTCGACTTGCTCCACACCTATACGTTTTAATGAGGAAAAGGCTTCAACCTGAACGTCGCCGTTGAAGGCTATCGCTGCTTGCTTAGCTTTTAAAACAGTTGATTTTCGCGCGCCTTGTTTGAGTTTGTCTGCCTTGGTTAATAAAGCGAGTACCGGCAGGTCACAGTCGACAGCCCAGTAAATGAGTTCCTGATCAGTTTCGCGGAAAGGGTGACGAATATCCATTAATACCACGATGCCTTTTAAACTGTCCCGTTGCTGAAGATACTCGCTTAACGAACGTTGCCATTTCTCTTTGACTGCCAATGGAACCTTAGCGAATCCGTAGCCGGGTAAATCTATCAGTCGCTGACCTGTAGTAAGCTCAAAAACGTTAATTAACTGAGTTCGTCCAGGCGTTTTACTGGTACGGGCCAGCGCTTTTTGACGAGTCAGAGTGTTTAACGCGCTGGATTTTCCTGCGTTAGAACGGCCGGCGAAAGCAACTTCAATGCCCGAGTCCGGCGGCAGTTTGCTGATATCGGGTGCACTGGTCACAAATTTTGCCGATGCGTAATCTAATTGCTGATCTGCCACTATTAAGGTCACTTTTATTAAAAAAACGGAACATCTACGCACATTATGAAGTATCCGGACAGTATCTCCAATGATCATTTAGCAATTGATTCGGTTTTAATCATTTAATCCACACAAGTTTTGTGTAAAATAGCAATCTGCTTAAGGTGATTTATTGGGGCGCGTGGCGCCATCCAGAACAGAAGAGAAGCAAACATGAAAAAATTCGCAATCTTTTTGGGACTTTTCTTCGGTACCGCCGGTATCGCAGTAGCACAAAGCGGAGACGCTGAAGCCGGAAAAGAGAAATCGCAAGTTTGTGCGGCTTGCCATGGACCCAATGGTGAATCTCCGACCGATATGTATCCGCATTTGGCCGGTCAGCACGAAAAATATTTATTCAAGCAGCTGAAAAACTTTAAATTGGCTTCAGAAACCGGTGGCGAAGAAGGTCGTAACAACGCCATTATGATGGGGCAAGTCGCTTCGTTGTCAGAACAAGATATGGCCGATCTTGCTGCGTTTTATGCAGCAAAAGACGAACCGAAAGGTGAGACACCTGAGGACATCGTTGCTAAAGGCGAAGACTTGTTCCGCCGCGGAAACCCAGAAACCAATATGCCTTCATGCGCTGGCTGTCACGGTCCTCGGGGAAACGGTATGGGGTTAGCTGCTTTTCCTGACATTTCAGGCCAGCATGCCGCATACACCAAGTCTCAGCTAGAAATGTTCCGTAGTGGTGAGCGTGCAAACGACCCGAATGGAATGATGCGAGGCGTTACAGAGAAAATGACAGACGAGGAAATTGAGTTGCTGTCTAAGTTCTTGAGTGGCTTGTATTAAATTCGTATTTGCGAATAGAAAAGCGGCCTCGGCCGCTTTTTTTATGAGCATAAGAAATTTTATGAGCGACGTGCTTTTTTTCTTGTTAACAAAAAGTAATAAAAAAGTTGTTTCTTAGATCAATAAAATCATTGAATTAATATTTGGTTCAAGTAGTCTTAACAACGCTCGGGGAGCTTCCATGCAGAAAAAAACAAAAAAAAGATGTTAAAAGTCCTTGAGAAAATAATAAAAAGACTGTAAAAATACAGCTGACTCGACACAAAAAAATAACAAGAGGTCGAGAGGTTATCGAAAAGTCAGATATTATCTTATTTCTCGATAATCCAGGGAGTAAAGCCAATAGGCTCGCGGTTGCTCCACTTAATAATAACAATAATAAAAAGCAGACAGGTTACGGAAAACCGCAATAAAAACTCGGAAACAGTGACAACCATTCTCATAGTTGCAGTGCGCTGCCAATGTTATGAGCGAATCAGGCGATGTGAGAGCATCGCCTTTTTTCTTGCCTAAAATCCATTACAAACTTGTAATTCGGTGCTTCCCACTGACGTAATTCATGTTATTGCGTTACAATAGACCATATTAGTTGTTATCCAGGAGCGACCATGACTCGCCGCAAAAAAACACGCAAGGCCGGACCACTGGCACAGCCTAAAACTCCCCGAGATGCACGCGCAACAGATGCGGCATCCAAGGGCAAGAAAAAAGGAAAGGGACAGGCTCCCGGTCAGCGACATTCATCGGCTAAAGTTCTGCAACAAAGCAAAACAAAAGGGGATGAGAAAGATCCCCGGCACGGAAGTCGCCGTAAAATAGCTTTGGTGATGACACCTGAGCAGGAGCTGAAGCAGTTACAGGAAGATACCAAACTGCAGCTACTGGCTGAACGCTTTGAAAACGATGAGTCTCTGACAACAGAAGAGCAAAGCTATCTTGACGAGAAATCTGAGCGTTACGAGCAGCTGATAGCGAAACTGGGTTATGAACTCGATGAAGAATGGGACGACGAGGAGAGCTAATGTCCAGCGAATTCTATTGGATTATCGCCATTGTAGGCGTATTGATTATTGTAGCTCTGGGTTGGTACGCTTCGACTTTACTGTTGCGCTTGCGTACTCAGACTCAAGTTCGCGAAGCTGCGGTGCAAAAGCGCGTTGACCGTATTGATGAGAGCATTATTACCATAGCCAAAGCAATGCAGCAGGAGCAATGTCCGCTGTCTGAAGGATGTCTGAGGATCGTGGTCCTGCTTGATCATCGACCTGAAGCGGTTGATTACGATTACTCAAATGACTACCCTGCGATGCACGATATGTATGAGAAAATAAAGCATATGCCGACGCATGAGTCGCGTAAGAAATTCCCGAAGAAGAAAGTGAAGGAAATGGACGACCAGCGCGAGGGCTATGAAAAGTCGATGCGCGATATTATTCTTGCTGACGTTGATAAGCTATTAAAGCAATTTCCAGCGGCCTGAGGAGGCGGCATGGCGTTTTTTAAAGGTATAAAGGAAGATATAGCCAGCGTTTTTTCAAGAGACCCAGCTGCGCGTAACACCATGGAAGTGTTATTTCACTATCCAGGACTTCATGCCACCTGGTTTCACCGCATAAGCCATAAGCTTTGGGGCTGGAAACTGTATTGGCTTGCCCGCTTTGTGTCTAATATTTCACGCTGGTTTACTGGTATCGAGATCCATCCCGGGGCTAAAATTGGCCGTCGCTTCTTTATCGACCACGGTATGGGGGTGGTTATTGGTGAAACTGCGGAGATTGGCGACGATGTCACTCTTTATCATGGTGTCACTCTGGGTGGTACAAGCTGGAATAAAGGTAAACGACACCCGACGTTAAAAGACGGAGTGGTTATCGGTGCCGGCGCTAAAGTGCTGGGTCCGATTACGGTCGAAAAGTCCGCCCGCATTGGTTCTAACGCTGTCGTTGTCCGTGACGTACCCGAGTTAACAACGGTAGTAGGTATTCCGGCTCGTGTAGCTCAGTCTGGTGTTGATAAAGAAACGACTGAGCGGCGCAAGAAAATGGCTCAGGAATACGGTTTTGATGCTTACGCTATCTCGGCAGATAATCCTGACCCAGTGGCAACGGCAATAGGCCGAATGCTTGATCATGTGCAGGTGCTGGATAACAAAGTGTCAGACCTGTGCCAGGCGGTTAATAAGCTTGGTGGTGATGTCTGCGGAGAGATCCCTGAAGTTGATATGGATGACGTCGAGTTTCTGGAAGAAAGCGAACGCGCCGCTAAACGACGCGCTCACAAAGATGATGCTTCTGTATCAGACGATCAGAACCATTAACTTTTTAAGTTAAAGCGCTCGATCAATGAATACAACTCTTTGCTGGTATTTTGCAGTTCGTTGCTTGAGTGCTGAGTTTGGTCTGCCGTTTTTTGAGTCTCGCTGGCAGTATCGGCAATCTGAGTAATTTGTTCACTGATATGGTCGGCAACACCACTTTGTTCTTCGACAGCAGACGCCATTTGCGCTGACATGTCAGAGATATCCCGAATTGCCACTGAAATCTCACCAAGCGCGCTGTCTGCTAAACGAACTTTTTCCACCCCCTCCGACGCTGCCTGCTCGCCTTGTTTCGATACTTCTACGGCATTACGGGCACGGTCGCGCAGTTGCTGAATAACTTTGTGAATACCTTCGGTAGACTGAGTCGTTCTGGACGCCAGAGAGCGAACCTCGTCAGCGACCACGGAAAACCCGCGGCCATGTTCACCGGCACGAGCGGCCTCAATTGCGGCGTTCAATGCCAGTAAGTTGGTCTGATCAGCAATAGATGAGATTAAATCCGCAGCCTCGCCGATAGCCCCGGTAGATTGATCAAGCTCTTCCACCGTTTTGGCGATTTCTTTTACTGCGTCATGCAACCTGATAATAACTTCACTGGCTTCTCTTGCCAGCTCGACACTTTCGTTAATGTTGGTTTTGGCTGATTCGGCTTGCTCCGCATTACGTTCTATTGTGTCGGCTACTTCCTGAATGGCGGTGGCCATTTGGTTCATCGCGGTTGCCGTCTGCTGTGTCGCTGCGGTTTGTTTATCGACATGCTGACTGCTCAGCTGCGCCTGATTGTATGTATCTTCGGTCACTTTAAGAAGACCGCCAACCGCATCTTTCATTCGGCTTAAGGCGGTTCGGTTACGCGCGCCTTCGCTAATAAGCTGCATCGCAAGCCTGGCTTCCCGGCCCTGCTTGTTGAAATAAGTCCTACCGACCAGCTCAGAGTCGAAAGCGTCAGGGCGTAAAGTTAACAACCCTTGCAACATACGACCAACATAGGCCCCATAAGCAAGTGTTGATACCGCTGTACCTGCTAACGTGATAAGTGCCGCTAAGGGGTTGCCGAGTGAGGCTATAATGGCACTGGCTATGGCACCGGGAACTATCACGGGTATTAAATCTTTACAGCCCAACCATACACGCTTGCCAAATGGAATGGCATGTTTACCGGCGTTCAGTCTGTCGTAGATACCTTGTGCGCGTCTTTTAAGTTCATCTGAGGTGGCAACCCGCACCGATTCGAAACCCACGGGCTTATCGTTTTCCATTATTGGTGTGACATACGCACTGACCCAATAATGGTCGCCACTTTTACAGCGGTTTTTAACTAAGCCCATCCAGGGTTTACCGCGTTTAATGGTTTTCCACATATGCTCGAAAACGCTGGCCGGCATATCGGGGTGACGCAAAAGGTTGTGCGGTGAACCAATTAGTTCGTTGCGTGTATAGCCACTAATATTAACGAAGTCTTCGTTACAGTGTCTGATGACCCCTTTTAGATCGGTTGATGATATCAACCGATAGTGGTCTGGAAAGCGGTTTTCCTTTCCTGTTACCGGACCATTATTTTTCATAAGCGCCTTAAAGTTGTTTGATTAATATCAATATTAGTAAGGTTATCGTGATTTTCTAGAAAAAGTTTAGCGAAGTAGGCATTTAGCCATAAAAAAACGCCGCTAAAAGCGACGTTTTTGAAATTCTTTGTGTAAACGTCCGATACCCCTGGGGGCAGCGAAGGTTCCTTACATAGGAACTACGTTTTCAGCTTGTGGGCCTTTAGGGCCTTGAGCTACGGTGAAAGAAACCTGCTGGCCTTCTGCCAGAGTTTTAAAACCGTCAGACTGAATAGCGCTGAAATGTACGAAAACGTCTGCGCCGTTTTCTTGTTCGATGAAACCGAAGCCTTTAGCTTCGTTAAAGAATTTTACTTTACCAGTAGTAGTAGACATGCTGATATTCCTCGTAGTGCATGTTGAAATCAATGTATTGCTCAAAAAACTTAGGTATTACTTGGACTTACAAAACGAGGTACAGCAAAAAGGACTTCGTAAAAAATCTCAAATCAATAGCCGAAATTTTCTCAGCGGCTTTGAGTATACGCTTAATATAACCCGAGTCAACAATACCTTGCGTTATTTTAACCAGTTACGGCTGATATTGCGGAAAGTATCCGTTCCTGATTTCTCTAACCATTCAAATGCCGCCATTTCAGACGTAATAATTTTAACGCCGGCGTTTCGCATGCGCTCAATGGCGCTGTCCTTATCTGTAGGACGGCGCGAGCCTACAGTGTCAGCTGGTAAGAAGACCTGATAACCTGAAGCCTGAAGCTCTATTGCTGTTTGCAAGACACAGACGTGCGTTTCCATGCCCATAATAACCACATGCTTTTTATTGTATTCAGAAAGCACGTCGCGAAAGGTGTCGTCACGCACCGCACTAAAATGTGTTTTTTCCACCACACGCGCTGCTTCAATAATATCTTGCAGGCTATCAACGGTGTAGCCCAAGCCTTTCGGGTACTGTTCGGTAATAAGAATAGGTAAATCCAGCTGCATGGCAATTTCACCTAGCCAGCGCATACGCGAAGTAACCACATCGCGTTGGTGGATGGCAGGCAGTAACTTCTCCTGAGCATCAACAATCAGTAGTAAAGAGTCTTTCGCAGAAAGTAGCATGATGTATTCCTGTTAGTACTAAGTGATAACAGATACTAACTCTAGCTGATTAACACTACCATCAGCAAAAAGTCTAAACTGAGTTAATAAATTTGGTTAATAATTATGCGTGAAATTTGCAGTTAAGGCGGTCAATGGCTACAATCCCCGCCTTTCCAAATGCAGATGCACATCCAAACAGTAAACAAAAGGTGACACCATGGCTCCGGTATTGATTCTAATGGGTTCCCAGTCCGATTGGCCGGTAATGCAAAAAGCGGCAGAAATGCTCGAGTCTCTGGGCATTAAATGGCAGGCGAAAGTGGTCTCTGCACATCGTACGCCGGACTTGCTTAAATCCACCATGGAACAAGCGGAACAAGATGGTGTGCCTGTGGTTATCGCCGGTGCCGGTGGTGCTGCTCATTTACCGGGTATGCTGGCGGCTTATACGGCCATTCCGGTGTTTGGTGTTCCGGTTCCTAGCAAGCAGTTAAAAGGTTTAGACAGTTTATTGTCCATTGTGCAAATGCCTAAGGGTGTGGCTGTTGGGACTTTGGCTATTGGCGATGCCGGAGCGGCAAACGCAGGCTTACTGGCCGCACAGGTTATTGGCAGCTTCGACAGTGATGTGCGCAAACGTGTACACGAATTCCGCACAGCGCAAAAAGAAAAAGTGATGGCTAACTCAGATCTGGAGTTACCAAAATGAAAATCCTGATCCTTGGCAACGGCCAGTTAGGACAAATGCTAGGTAAAGCGGTTATCCAGCAGGGGCATGAATGCGTTTTATACAGCGACAGACAAGATCAAGTCATGGCTTTGGGCAGCCAGCAGGCGTTATCGATGACGTTAGCGGAAGCGAATGAATGGGCTGACGTCACTACCTGGGAGCACGAGCATTTAGGTGAAGAGCTGGTGGCTAAAGCTGCCGACAAGTTTCTGTTGCAACCTGAGCGCTTTAATCAGCTGGTTGACCGGCGTTCTCAAAAAGCCCTGTGCGATGAGCTGGATATACCGACATCGGCCTGGGAGGCATACGAAAACGTTGCCGAGTTAAGCGCAATTTTAAACACTTGTGACCATGCCGTTGTGATTAAATCTGCCAAAGGTGGGTACGACGGCAAAGGCCAGTGGCGCTGGCGTCCGGGTGACGACATTGCTGCGGTTGCAGAAGATGCCGGACAACGCCCAGGTATTGTCGAAGATATGATCGACTTTACTGATGAGGTGTCGGTTGTCGGTGCGCGTTCACATAAAGGTGAACAGCGTTGTTTCCCGCTGACGTTGAACGTACATACTCAGGGCGTTTTGTCGTATAGCCTGGCGGGTGCAGGGCATTTTTCAAAAGAACTGGAAACCTTAGCCAAAGAACATCATCAGAAACTGACCAATGCGCTGGACTACGTCGGTGTATTAGCCATTGAGTTCTTTGTAGTCGGTGAAGGTGACAACCAACACTTGCTGGTTAACGAAGTGGCGCCGCGGGTTCATAATTCCGGTCACTGGACCATGAGCGGTGCCAACTGCGATCAGTTTAATTTGCATATACGTGCTATTACCGGCTTGCCATTGCCTGACTTACTGATAGCCCCAACGTTAATGGTTAATGTCATTGGTGTTGCCGGTATTCCGGAAGCCTTGTGGGAAGCCGCCGCTGCCGAGTGTCACTGGTACGGAAAAGAAGCACGTCCTGGCCGTAAGGTGGGTCACGTTAATATCATGATCGACTCGTTTGAGCGCGGCGAGAACCTGGCCAGCAGTTGGGCTGAAAAGCTGCAACTGCTGGCTGGCTAAACTTTTTAAAGCTGTAACGTTTCTGTGAATGAGCGCCTAAAACCGCTCATTCAGCCATTTCTGCATATCCTGAACCTGCTCCATACACAGTGAATGTGGCATGGGGTAAGTCTGATACGTTACTGAAAAACCTTTTTCTTTTAATACCGCACAGGCTTTTTGACCCAGAACTTCCGGCACTACCGGATCCTGCGTACCGTGTTGAACCAAAATCGGCAGTTGCGCATTGGCTTCATTTACCTCAATGTCACCGGCGGTAGCAAAGTAAGTGGAATGTGCCATTAAACCGGCCAGTGGTTTAGGGTAGGTTAACGCCGCTTCATAGCCGACCGCGCCGCCCTGTGAAAATCCGGCAATAATAATGCGCTTGCTGTCTATGCCCTGAGCAACTTGTTCGTCGATCATGGCGTGCACTTTGGCTGCAGACTCACGCAGCTGCTGGCTGTCAATTTGGCGGTCAATGCTCATGTCGGTAATGTCGTACCAGGCTGGCATGACCATGCCCTGGTTTATGGTGACCGGCATTTGCGGGGCATGCGGAAATAAAAAGCGAACCTGAGCATTATTAATTTTTATGTGCTCTGTCATGGGTACAAAGTCGTTACCCGACGCACCTAAACCGTGAAGCCAAATAATGACTGCATCGGCGTTACCCGCCGGCTCATGTTTAATAACTTCCAGAGACATTACTGATTCCCTATAGCTGCGGCCGGGTACGAACCCAGCCAGTGAATGTTGTTCATTTTAGCCAACTCCTGCAAAGCGGCTGCTACACCTGGTTCGCTGAGGTGCCCGTCAAAATCAATAAAGAAATGATAGTCACCAAACTGACTGCCCGCCGGTCTTGAAACAATGGAGGTTAAGTTAATTTGCTGTTTTGCAAAAACCTGTAAGCTGTCGACCAATAAGCCCGGGTGATCGTTGTCATCAATGAGCAGCAAACTGCTTTTCCAATGCGTACTTTTATCAAATTCCGGCGTTTCAGATGTTGCGGATAATACCACGAAGCGCGTTTCGTTACGTGGGTTGTCAGCAATGTTGCTGTTCAGAATCTGTAATGAAGCGGGGCAGTTTACGTGCTTGGGAACCACCGCCGCAGATGGCTTTTCAGTGGCCAGCAAAGCATCCAGCGACAATGCATTACTTGCGGTATGGATAACCGGAAGCCCCAATCCATTCAGGTATTGATTGCATTGACCGGCGGCGACGAACTGTGCCCATATTTGCTGCGGCTGAGCATTATTGGCCAGGCACTGAAAACCAACCGGAATGCGAATTTCCGCCTGAATATGCAACGGACGCTGAACCAGGTAGTCCACAACAGGAGAGACAAAGCCCTCGGTTAAGTTCTCAATAGGCACAACCGCAGCGTCGCAGTCATTACCAATAGCATCCAGACAACTTACCAGGCTGTCCAGTAACTGAATTTGGTGTTGTTCTTCGGTTTGATAAAGCCCCGCCGCAACCTCTGAAAAGGTGCCGGCAGGGCCCAGTGTCGCTATTCTCATTTCTTATACTGCTCAAACCAGGCCAGTGCATGCTCAATTTTGGCTATCATATTAGAAGGGCGCGCCGTAACACCGTGAAAAGCACTTGGTACGCGCACCATTGCGGTATCGACTTTTTGCAGCTTTAACGCCTGGTAAAACTGCTCGGTTTCCGATATCGGCGTACGGCGGTCATTCTCTCCTGTAAACAGCAGTACAGGTGTTTCAACGTCACCCACCATAGACAGTGGGGAGCGTTGCCAGTAATGCTCCAGTTCTTCCCATGGCATACCCGGGAACTGGTTGGTAATTTGACCAATTGAGCTGTCAGCCGTCAGCACTTTACTCACCCAGTTAATCACAGGGTTAGTGGCCGCCGCCGCGTTGAAACGATTGGTTAGTCCTACCGCATAGGCTGTAGCTATACCGCCTGCAGAACCGCCGGCAATGAAGAGGTTGTTGGAGTCAGCAATACCCTTATCAATGAGCAAGTCGATGCCAGTCATGTGGTCAGCAAAGTCATAGGGTGACGAATAGTTGCCGTCCAAAAGCATGGCAAAGTCTTTACCGTAAGAGGTGCTGCCGCGATGGTTTACATAAAGCACCACATAGCCTTCGGCAGCGTAACGCTGGTGTTCTGCGGCAAAATGCGGACCGTAAGACAGGTGAGGACCACCGTGTATTTCCAACAGCAATGGATATTCTTTGTTTTTATCGTAATTCGGCGGCGTAATATACCAGCCATGAATCTCTTGACCGTCATAGCGTGACTCATAGCGAATTTCATGAACCTTACCTAGCTTACGGTGGCCAAGCAGGTCTTCATTTAGCTGAGTAAACTGAACCGCTTCACCGCCTTTAGGCTGATAACCGACATCTGCCGGACGGTATTCAGAGCCTTTGGTGTAGGCAATAGCGCCAGTTTGTGAGGCAGTAAATGAGCCCATGGTATAAGGACGGCTGACATAAACGCCGGAAACATCGTCCACCCGATTTGTCAGCTCATTGCTCAAGGTGACATCAGCAACCACGGTTTTCCCCTGGTCGGCGTAAGAAACCGCCAGTGAGTCATTGCCAGTCCACTGTGGCGAGCTGAAAGAACGGTCGAAGTCAGCCTGGAGTTCAGTCTCTGAGCGTTCGCTCCAGTCCATGATCCATAGTTGTGACTTATGGTAAGGCACCGGCTCGTTCGAGCTGTGTAAGTAAGCCAGATGCTCGCCGTCAGGAGAAAATTGCGGCGATGACTCGCGACCGGGTTTGTCGGTCACCTGGGTTACTTCTTTTGAATCTAAGCTAACGCTATACAAGTCACTTTCATTGACCTGATAGGCCCAGTCTTCAGCGCGGTTGCCAGAAAAAACAATATGCTTGTTATCGGCCGTCCAGGCTAAAGGACCACCGTGCCGATAAGGTCCGTCGGTTAGCTGACGAGCGCTGCCACCCTCTGCAGGTACCACAAAAATTTGAGTGTGCGCCGGCTCTAATACGCCACGACCATCACGCTGATAATAGGCTTCCTGAACAATAATGGGAGAGTCAGACCAGTTAGCGCCCTCAGGTTTGGTTGGCTTTTTCACACTTTTAGCAAAAGGCGTAGCTTCGGCTTTAACCGACAGAGTAAAAGCCAGTTGGGTGTCGTCGTTAGACCAGCTAATACTGCCCGGGCTTTCGCTTACGTGAGTGACTTTGGCGGTGCGTTGTTCTTTAATCCAGTGCACATGAATCTGGTTCTTTTCAGAACGGTTAGAGGCAAAGGCAAGGCGAGTACCGTCATTCGACCAGGCGAGGCTGCCGTAGTTAAACTTATCGTCAAAAATTGGTAAATGTTGACCGGTTTCGGTATCAATTAGCCATAATGAGCGCCGGGTATTGTCTTTCATGTCGTCAAAACTGTTGCGGATGTACGCAATGTATTTGCCGTCGGGTGAAATACTGACCTGGTTGGCGTACTCAAGCTGGAAAATGTCGTCCGCCTGAAAGGTTTCTTGTGATAAGGCTGGAACGGAAGTAAAAAGTAACGCTAAGCTACCGACAATGACAGATTGCTTTAACCACATTGTTATTCTCCTTTTGGGTTATGGCTTTACGTTACTCAAGCTTGTGGAGCGATGCAAAGAGTTCCGTTCAAGTTGTTGGAAAATACGGTAAACTGAAGGCCTTTTCGAAAAGCCGGACGAAAATTAAAAAGGAACCCCCATGCACTACCGCCAAACTCGCGCTGAAATTTCTTCCTCCGCTATACAGCACAACGCGAAGTGGGTACGCCGTAAAATGGCAGGTGGAAAACTTCTGGGCGTAGTGAAAGCTGACGGTTACGGACACGGCGTAGCTCCCGCGGTTAAAGCCTTGGCAGAGCTGGTTGATGGCATGGCTGCGGGTTTTATGGAAGAAGCGTTAGCGGTTCGTGAAACCGGTTACAAAGGGCCCTTGGTAATACTAGAAGGGTGCTTCTCAGCGGCTGAACTGGCACTGTGTTGTGAACATCAGTTGAGTCCGGTGGTGCATTGTGAACAGCAACTTGAGTACATTGAGCAGGCAAAGTTGACTAGCCCTTTGTGGGTCTGGTTAAAAGTGGACACCGGTATGCATCGGCTAGGCTGGTCTGAAGAGCAGGCACCGCAAGCATTAAAGCGCCTGCGAGCCAGCAAGAATGTCGCCGGTGTAACCTTAATGTCGCACTTAGCCAACGCCGATGCAGAGCATCGTTTAAACACCCATCAAAAACAGCAACTCTGTCAGTTGTCGGAAACCCTTAACGACTATCAGGCGCGGAGCTTTCACAACTCAGCCGGACTTTTAAACCCGGATACTCAGTGGTCACTTCAGCACAATGACTGGGCCAGAGCCGGTTTACTGCTTTATGGTGTGAATCCGTCTACGGTGACTGAAGTGCAGGCAGAACTGAAGCCTGCAATGCGCTTAGTTGCTCCGGTTATTGCATTGCACCAGTTGGAAAAAGGCGAGTCGGTAGGTTACGGCAGTGGCTGGAGTGCCGAGAAACCCAGTGTTATAGCGACGGTGGCTATGGGCTACGCTGACGGTTACCCGAGGCAGGGGAAGAATGGCACACCGGCAATGGTTCGCGGAAAACGTGTGGGTTTGGCCGGACGAGTCTCTATGGACATGCTGACGATTGATGTTACCGGTATTGAAAATCTGCAGTTAGGTGATGACGTCGAGCTTTGGGGACCTAATATTGACGTGCGAGAAGTCGCCGCCTGTGCTGATACTATTTCCTGGCACTTGCTGACCGGCGTTAGCGGCCGGGTTCCCAGAGTACTTGTATAGGCTTTTCGTTTATTAGCCATACAAAAAGTATGGCATTTATTAGTATTTATCCTACAAGCTTTACATCGACACCCCTGATCTTTGTCAACAAAAGCGTATACTTGAGACAAACCTTAATTAGGGTGCTTGCTATGTTCGAAAGTTTCGACGCACTGTTTTTGGCGCGCTTTCAGTTCGCGTTCACCATCGCGTTTCACATTATTTTTCCTGCTTTTACCATCGGGGTTGCCAGTTACCTGGCGGTTTTGGAGGGGTTGTACTTAAAAACCCGTAACCCGGTGTACCAGCAATTGTTCCGTTACTGGGTGAAGATCTTCGCTGTAGCCTTTGGTATGGGTGTGGTCTCCGGTATCGTTATGAGCTACCAGTTCGGCACCAACTGGTCGGTATTTTCCGATAAAGCCGGTCCGGTTATCGGCCCGCTAATGGGTTACGAAGTACTCACGGCGTTCTTCCTTGAAGCCGGCTTCCTTGGCGTCATGCTGTTTGGCATGAATAAGGTAGGCGAGAAGTTGCACTTCTTCGCCACCCTGATGGTGGCAGTGGGCACGGCTATTTCAGCCTTCTGGATTTTATCGGTAAACAGCTGGATGCAGACGCCCGCCGGTTACGCCATGAATGACGTAGGGCAATTCGTGGTCACCGACTGGTTTGAGGTGGTGTTTAACCCGTCCTTCCCTTATCGGCTGGCGCACATGCTGCTGGCAGCCTACCTGACAGTAGCCTTTGTGGTCGGTGCGGTGGGTGCCTGGCATTTGCTGAAAGACAAAACCAACGCGGCAGCCCGTAAAATGTTCTCCATGGCCATGTGGATGGCACTCATTGTGGCTCCGCTGCAGGTTCTTGTCGGAGACTTCCACGGACTGAATACGCAGGAGCATCAACCGGCGAAAGTCGCGGCAATGGAAGGGCA
>NZ_JAUPEW010000006.1:0-183734 GCF_033052775.1 Idiomarina sp. Sol25 | reverse complement strand
GAAACCCTCGAGGTGACAGCGGTGCTGGAAGACCAGTTCGGCAACACCTCGGCAGAAGGCAGCGACAGCGCCGTGCTGCGCACTGGCCCCACCATCGATATGGGCGAGACTGTCTCTTTATTAGAGGCAGCTTTAACGGACGGTAACGCATTTGGCGAGGGCGCCTTTACCGTGTCGGGTGGAAGCGACAATATGACGGTTTCACTGCAAGGTAACGATGGATTGATGTCACAAGGTGAGCCTGTGCAATGGAGTTGGAATGAAGCGTCTGGCACATTGATTGGTCACACTGGGGACATTAACCAGCCGGTGTTGACAGTAGCACTGCAGTCGCCAACTGGTAGCAGTAATGAATGGTCTTATGAGGTCACTTTGCAGGGAACTCTGGATCATTCTGATTCTGAATCTGCAGATAGTCTGTCGGTGCCAATTGAAGTCGTGGTAAATGATGGATACAACGAGGTGACAGAAACAGTAAGTGTCAGCGTTACAGATGATGTGCCTACGACAGATGCCGTGTCTGCTATACCAGTAGAACTGGAAAATATACCGGATGTCTTACTGGGTGAGGTTTCTTTCACCGATAGCGGTTCAGGTTCTCGTTCTCGTTTAGAAGTAGATGGTGTGACAGTTACTGCAAAAGGGTTTGCAAATAACTACAACACTGAGCTTGAAAAGGATGAAGTAAACTTATCCTCTGTCGGTATTGGAGTTGATAGTGGCTATAGCGGCGAGTCTCTCGACGAGCATGGACATCGCTTAGAAAACGAGATTGAATATCGTATTACGGACGACAATGATAAAGGTGTTTCTGAGCAGTTAATTTTCGATTTAGGCGACAAAGTAGCCTATGGCGCAAAAATTGAGTTTTCAAAAATGTACGGCGGCGAGGAGGTTGAAACCGGTGTTGCTCGTTTTTACAGGGATGGTGAGCCCATAGCAGAAAAACACTTTACCTCCGATAAGAGTAGTGGTGATTTCGCTGCATACTTTGATATTCAAGAAGGTGGGTTTGACCAAATCACCATTGAAGCGACTGATAATAGAAACCGTAGTAGTCAAGATAATAGTGATCTAACGGTTAAATCAATAACCTTTAAAGGAGCGTCCGATGCACAGGCAATTGCCAGCGCAGAGGGGCAACTGGATTATGACGCCGGTGCTGATGGTTTGGGAGCAATGAGCCTGACTTCGTTTGATAGCGACCTTTACAACGCAGAAGGACAGTTGATTACCGCTGAATTAGATGGCAGCAACCGCTTAATTGGACGTGTTGAAGGGAGCAACGAGGTAGCCTTTGAAGTGCTTCTCACACCGCAGACAGGTCAATGGGAATTCCGCCAGTATCAAAACTTACAAGATCCTAATGGTGCCATTAACTTTGCTTATCAGGTGACAGATGGTGACGGAGACACCGCAACGGGCAGCTTTGGAATTGAGCCAGCGTTGGCCTCAGCTAGCGTTAGTATCGACAGTATCTCTGCCACAACCGAGTCTGGCGTCGATGCTATTGATGCTGTTTGGGGAGGCTTAGGTAAAGGTCAGTTTGGTGTAGGTACTGATAGCGAACAAACTGTTTTGCTGAAGCCGAATCAAAGTAAGAATCTGTCAATTACCTCCATGGACGGCAGTTACGAAGCCGGACTTCTTCAGGTGGGTGATACTTATCAGTTAATGTGGGAACAAAATAATGGAACTTCTCAATCAATGCAGGCCATTGTTACACGTTCTGATGAGGTTAGTGAGCTGGGTTCCGATACAGATATTGTTGTATTCAGCGGGGAAATCAATGGTCAATCAACAACCTTAGTCATTGATAGTGAAGGCATTAGTAACAATTCCTACTATTTCACAAATGATAAAACTAGCAGCACTGTCGGTGTTCGTCAGTTTGAGGTTTCGGGTTTTGCAGAGCCTGGTGCGGAGGTAGAAGTTCTGGACTCTTCGGAACAAACGGTTGGCAGCGCAACCGCCAATGCTTCCGGACAATGGAGTACTTTATTGAGTGCCGAAACTGACAGCCAGGGAGAGCTGACGGTGATAGCCACTGATACGCAAGGGAACGTCACTACCGATGAAACGCAATATCAAATAGGCAGTAAAGCCAATGATAACCTGACAGGTAGCAGCGGAGATGACCTGCTTCACGGAGGGGCTGGTAGCGACGACCTCACCGGCGGTGGCGGTAACGATACCTTCGTCTGGAAAGCTGACGACGAAGGAACCGTGAATATTCCTGAGGCTGATACCATTCAGGACTTCACTTTAGGTAACTTCTCCAGTGATGAGGATGCGGATCGCTTAGATCTTTCGGACTTACTGCAAGGTGAGAGTGCAGATGCTATTGATAACTACCTATACGCCGAAGACGATGGTAACGGTAATACCGTGTTGCACATTAACTCTGAGGGTAACCCTAGCGGCACTGATAACGTTGACCAGGTGGTGACACTTCAGGACGTGCAAATGGCGGATGGCCAGTCATCGAGCGACTTTATTCAACAAATGTTAAACGATGGTCAATTGTTGATAGACAATGGCAGCTCTGCTTCAACACAAAGCAGCAGCGAAGGAGCTTCCATTGATTTACATCAAATTAATAAGTCGTCTGGCTTAGAGTAGTTCTTATGACCTAGTACAAACGGGCTAGATCCTGACTTAAATTGGTTAGGACTCTAGCTCGTCTATTTTCTAGTCTAATAGTAAGTGTTATAATCTTTCGAAAATAAATTGTTACAATTGTATTAGCTTCTATTAGGAGAATCTCGTGAAACTATTGGTTAGACGACTGTCTGGCTGCCTGCTTGCTGGCTTATTTGCATCTGCTGTATACGCTCAGGAAGCAGAACCGAATGACACGAAAGTGTTAGAAGCGGTTATGCAGGCTGTAGAAAACAACCCGGAAGTCTTAAAGCAGTGGTATGAAATGCGAGCGGTTAGCAGTGATGTGGCCAGAGCTCGGGGCGCTTACGGCCCTCAGTTGGACGCTTCTACATCGTATAACTATACAAAAAGAGACTATTCGTTAAACGAGGAGTTTAGCGGTAACCGCGTTAGCCTCGATTATCGGCAGCTTTTATTTGATGGTTTTGAGACATCTAACTTAATTGAGCGTTTTCAAGAACTTCAATTAGTTCGGTATTATGAGTTAAAAACAGTTGCAGAGAATGTTGGTTATGCGGCTTTTGAGGCGTACCTTGACGTTGCAACCAACCGTGAACTGGTAAAACTGGCGCGCGATAACGTTGAAAAGCATCGTGATGTTTATGAGCAAATAGAAGAAAGTGCATCTGCCGGTGTCGCCCGAAACGCTGATTTAGAACAAATTAACGGGCGTCTGGCACTGGCGTTAAATAACTTAGAAACTCAGCGCTCTAACCTGCATGATGTTATCAGCCGTTACCTGCGTATTGTTGGCGAATTACCGCCGCAACAAACATCCAACGTGGCTGTTTCTGAAACCTTCCTTCCGGCAGGGACTGAAGAAGCGATGAGCCTGGCGAATAGAACGAACCCTGAGCTCCATGCAGCCCTTAGAAACATACGTGCAGAAAGAAAACAGTTAACGTCAAATAAGCGTGGTGCATACTCGCCTAAACTGAGCCTAGTTGCTAGCCAAAGCTATTCTGAATTGGACGATAACGGTTTTGATAACCGCCAAAATGACACTCAGATTGGCCTGCAGCTACGATTTAATATTTTAAACGGTGGTCGCGATTACGCTGAGATTCGTCGTACGGTTTCTCAGGTGAACTCTGCGGAGCAACAAAGAAATTTAGTTTGTCGTAATATCAACCAAACCATTGAAGTTGAAATGAATCAAATTGAAAGTTTACACGACAGAATTCCTCAGTTGCGTCAACACAAACTCTCTTCAGGCAAAGTACGTACTGCCTACAAAGACCAGTTTGATTTAGGCCAGCGGTCGCTGCTGGATGTGCTGGATTCTGAAAATGAGTATTTTGAAGCCAGTATTGCTCTTGCTGAAGCCGAAACCGATTTGGAGCAGGCAAAAGCCAAGCTTCTGGCGAGCATGGGATTATTATTGAATTCTCTAAATATTGATTCAAGCAAACTAAACTCAAATAAAGACTTTGAAGTTCCTGATTTACAAGTTAACTTAGACTTTGCATGTCCCGTAAAGCGAGTGACCACAGCCTATTATGAGTAATACGCAGTCAGGCAAGCGCCCATTGGCGACTTGCCTGAGTATTATCGCTAACTATCATCAGCTACCGTTTTCATTCGATGCCGCCACGGCAGGGTTGGCTCAACAAGACGGTGATTTAACTCCTTCATCGCTGGCAACTTCAGCTAAGCGCTTTCAGCTTTCAGCAAAAGTTTATGAGCGTTCGCTCAAGAATATTAATAAAAATTTATTGCCGGTTATCTTACTGCTTAAAGACAACAAAGCCTGTGTTTTAACGTCTGTTATCGATGACACTGCGGTAATAGTAGAGCCTGAGCTGGAGCATGGTGAAACCACACTTAAACTGGATGATTTAGAGCAACAGTATAGTGGCACCTTATTCTACGTTCGGCCTGAATTTAATATGGATAAGCGTGCGGACGACACGATAAAAAGAAAGAATGGCCATTGGTTTTGGTCCGCCATAAAAGAAAACAGAGGCACATACCGCTCGGTTATATTGGCATCGTTACTGATTAACTCCTTTGCGTTAGCTATGCCCATTTTTGTTATGAACGTTTATGACCGGGTGGTTCCTAATGAGGCTTTCTCGTCGTTATTTGCGTTGGCAACGGGTATCTTTTTAGTGTTGACCATTGAGTTGGTGCTAAAAATAATGCGGGTGTGGTTTATTGATTTAGCGGCCAACCGGGCCGACGTCAAAATTTCCAGTAACATTATGCAGCGTGTTCTGGGCATGAAGATGAAAGATAAACCTCAGGCGTCAGGCTCCTTTGTTTCAAACGTTCAGTCTTTTGAAAGCATTCGCGGCTTTATTGGGTCTTTAAGTGTCGTTACTATGGTCGACATACCCTTCGTATTGTTGTTTTTGTTGGTGGTATCGCTCATCAATATTTACCTGGCAATACCGGTGTTAATTGCTGCGATATTGGTTTTACTTTATTCGCTGTTTTCTCAGGCCAAGTTAAAGGAATTGTCTGAGCATGGAATGCAGGCGGGCGCGGTTCGCAACGCCAATGTCTATGAGTCATTAAGCTCGCTGGAGACCATTAAAAGCTTTAATGCCCAGCATCGGGTGCAGAATCAGTGGGAAAAGAGCACGATATTCATCAGCCGCAACGCGGCACGTATGCGTTTACTGGCCTCTTCTATCACCAATACAGCTAGCTGGATGCAGCAACTGGCTTCTATCAGCGTGATTGTTATTGGTGTTTATTTAATTTCAGAACAGATGATAAGCCAGGGCGCACTCATAGCCGCGTATTTGTTAAGCGCACGAGCGTTGTCGCCGGTCAGCCAGGCTGCAGGGCTTTTGTCGCAGTACCACCACAGCTCTACGGCCATGGAGTCGCTTGAAAATATCATGGACCGCGACACTGAGCGTTACGACGACGCGAACACGGTCAGTAAAGCCCGTATTGATGGACATATCGAATTCAAAAATGTCGGGTTCCGCTACCCGGATGTGGATACTGAGGTACTCAGTCACGTTAATTTATCAATTAAAGCCGGGGAAAAAGTAGCGATCCTGGGGCGTAATGGCTCAGGGAAAAGCACACTGGCACGCCTTATTTTAGGCCTTTATCAGGCCGAAAGAGGGCATGTTTTAATTGATAACGTGGATATTAACCAGTTAAACCCGAATTTAGTGCGCCGGCATATTGCCTATGTTCCACAGGAACCCGGGCTGCTGTTTGGTACCTTGCGTGACAATATTTTGTTAGCCAGCGTTACCCGCGACGACAATGACCTGGTTAAAGTAACCAACGAGATGGGTCTGAGTTCCCTGGTAAAAGAACACCCCGATGGTTTCAATATGCAGGTAGGAGAACGGGGTGGCAACCTGTCAGGCGGTCAACGTCAGGCGGTCGCTCTTGCGCGGGCACTGGTTAATGACCCTTCGGTTTTATTGCTGGACGAGCCAACTGGCATGCTTGACCATGCCAGTGAAGCCAAAATAAAAGCGCATTTAAAGCAAGTCACTGCCGACAAAACATTGCTAATGGTGACACACAAAACGACTATGCTTGAATTGGTTGATCGTGTTGTGGTCATGGATAGTGGCAAAATTGTCGCCGATGGTCCTAAAGCGCAAGTGCTTGAAGCGCTAAAACAAGGTCGTGTCGGGGGAAGCCAGCGTGACTGAGCCGAAAAAGCGTACAACCGAGCAGCGAGGGTTCGACAAGCTTGGCAAAATAAGTAACCGAAGTGAGGCCGGAAAAGGGCTTATTGATCGGTTATTTGGCCGCTGGATAAATGTACCTGGCAGTAAAGACTGGGTTGTTGACGCTGAGTGGGCCAAAATTCAGCAGAACCCGATAAAGACAACCCGGCTGCTGTATACCGTTATTATTTCAGTACTTATTTTAGTCACCTGGGCTGCTTTTGCCGAGGTAGCCACCATAGCCAGAGGGGATGGAAAGGTTGTCCCCTCGAGCCAACTGCAGACCATAGAAACCTTCGATGGCGGTTTGATTGAAAAAATTCATGTGAGCGAAGGGCAACTTGTTAGCAAAGGCGATGTGCTGGTAGAGCTCGATTCAACCCGGTTTTTTTCAGAGTTTAATGAGAACCAGTCACGTATGTGGGCTTTGCAGGCGGATAATGCGCGTTTAAGAGCCTTGGTTAATGGTGCCGAGCTTGAGTTTCCAAACCTGCTTTCAGAAAACGCACCGGTGCTGGTCAAAGACACCATATCTGCCTACAAGAGTAATCTGGAGTCTTTAAAAAGCCGCACTCAGTCGGCTGAGGCTCAGCTGCGCCAGAGAAAAGAAGACTTAAACGAATTGCAGGCTGCATTAAAGCAATACAGAGAGTCACTTGCATTGGTAGAAAGGGAGCTTGCGGTTACACGGCCTTTAAAGCAATCGGGGGCTGTATCAGAAGTGGATATCATTCGGCTGGAGCGCGACCAAACGCAGTTCAGAGGTCAGATTAATCAGACATTAGCGGCCATTGAAAAGGCAAAAGCCGCAATTGATGAGTCGGAAAACCGACTGAATGAAGTTCGCCTGGAGAAAATTAACGAATGGCGTCGTGAGCTTTCTGAGGTTTCCGCCGATCTTGCCGCATTTGAGAGCGTAAAGTCCCGGCTATCCGATAAAGTTCAGCAAAGTAAACTTCGCTCACCGGTGGGCGGTATTGTCCAAAAACTTCATGTGAATACAGTGGGTGGTGTCGTGACGACAGGGCAGCCGGTGGTCGATATTGTGCCGGTAAACGACGAGTTAATTATTCAGGCGCGCATTCTGCCTAAAGACATTGCTTTTATTAAGAAGGGGCAGGAGGCGATGATAAAGTTCACGTCTTATGACTTTTCGGTGTTTGGTGGCGCTAAAGCGACCGTTTCTCACATTAGTGCCGACACGGTGACAGACGACGACGACGTGACCTATTACATCGTTCGCTTAAAAACCAGCAAGTCTGAATTTTCGGAAGAGCTCCAGATTATTCCGGGAATGGTTGCTCAGGTAGACATAAAAACGGGCGAAAGAACGATATTGAATTATCTGTTAAAGCCGTTGATGAGAGCGAAATCTGAAGCTCTTACGGAGAGGTAAACTGATGGAACATGTTTTTCTTACTCATAACTTTATTTCCCCTCGGTGGGAGAAGCTCTCCGGTAGTGTTCATATAACCGAGAGCGCAGAAGCGTTAAAGCAGCTTGCAGCGCAAAAAGAGCTCTCTGAACTGACCTTTTGGTTAGCGGCAGAACATAGTAGTACGGCTTCGGTTGCCGCCTATTTAGCGAAACAAAACAGCAAGTTCGTTGTTTTATATTCGGCTCCGGAAACAGAGGATCTAGTGACGTTGCTAAGCCTCGGAGCGAGAGGTTACACCAGCCTTGCCGCTTCAACCTCGGTTATGGAGCGCATCACTGCTGTTATTCACCAGGGTGGCTTGTGGATGCCGGAGCAGTTTTTAGCCAATTTAACGGGGCTGTCGCAAAAAAGACTGAATAATGGAAAAGAGCTTCCGGCAACCTTTGCTATACTGAGTGATCGCGAGCGACAAGTCTGTGAAAAAGTGCTTGCGGGTCTGACGAACCAAAACATTGCTGATGCCCTTTTCATATCTGAACGCACGGTGAAAGAGCATTTAACCAAAAGTTTTCGAAAATTAGGTGTGAAAGATCGCCTGCAGCTGGTTTTGAAAGCAAGAAATGAGGAAAGCGAAACGCTTAACGCCGGTGAATAAGATGCCTTATATAAAACGCGATGAACATAACCGTATTGTGGCCTTTAGCCTGACTGAAGAAGCTGGCTTTGATGAGTATTCAGAAGATAGCAGCTCCGAGTTACAGGCCTTCCTGCAACAACAAATGGTGACTCCCGAGAAAAACTCGGCGCTTGAAGCTTCTGACCAGTCAATTATTCGAGTCCTGGAAGATTTGATTATGTTGCTTTCAGACAAAGGTGTTATTCAGTTCACCGAGCTGCCCGATGAAGCACAGAATAAGTTGATGCGGCGCTTATCAATGCGCCGCGCTATCAACGACTTATCGGATTTAGTATCAATTGATGACGAAACCATCGATATTAAGTCTTCCGATTAAAACATTAGGTTTTGCTGGTGTAACCATCAAAGCCTGCGGCCAATACAGATTCAATGTCGGCTTCATTATCCACACCCTCTGCAAACATTTTAATGCCCAGCGACTGACCCAGTTGACACATTTTGGCTGGTATAGAGTCCTCAACTTCCCCTGCGTTCTGTGGTATCGCCTGAGTAATAGAACGATCAACTTTTAAGTAGTCGAGCCCGAAAGTTTCAATGTCGTACATGTAATCAAAAATGTGCGTACAACCTTGCAAGCCAACATGGCATCCCATGCGTTTCATAGAGAAGCAAAAGTCTGCAAACAGTTTTTGCTGAGAGTGGACTTCAAACTCATTAAGCTCAAACCAAAGATTGGCCGGGTCACAGGCTTTTTTATATTGTTGAATGGACTTCATTAGTTGAGCCCGAGCCGGAACCGATTGCAAAAAGTTGATGGACAGGTTCATTGCAATATCGCTGTTATTTTCGGCGCTAAACAGCATGGCTTTTTCTATCGCTTTTAGCTCTAAAGCAGACAAAAACTCAAGGCGTTGGGCCCAGGGGATAAATTGATGACCGTTTAGAATATGTCCGTTAATTTCCAGGCATAAGCTGTTTTCCAAGTGAACTAAGTTACCGCTTCTGTCCTTGGTTGAACGAAAGTTAAGCTGAACCTTGTCGTGTTCAAGTGCATCTTGAAATGTTTGAGACCACTGTTGTTTATCCGTGAAAAGCGGGGCGCTATTTTTTGTATGGCTTAAAATAAGAGCGGTGTTATTGTCAGTGGGGCGCGCTTCTGCATTGGTGATTTTTTCATCCAGGCGCATGAGCAGTTGGCCGACCGTTTCATCCGCAACGGTAAAATCAGCTGAAGCGTACCAATTGGCTTGCGCATCAAGCTGGGTCTTTTCATGGACTTGTATCGTGGACACGCAGTCATTAATTTTACGCTCTAACTGCTCTACGTCTGCTACGTTTTCAAAAAGCAGCCCGAAGTCAGACGCGTTCATGCGAGCCACGGTAACTTTACATGATAACTCCTGCTCTATTGATTCGGCTTGCCCAGATAACTTATCTGCAATGGCTTTTATATAGTTATCAACGTTTTTGCGACCGAAGCTCTTATTTAAGTCGGCTAACTTATCCAGATGAAGCATGAGCATGACTGCCGGTAGGCGCTCTTCGCGCACACCGAAATGCGCAGATAAACGTTCTAAAACAAACGACCGGTTGTAAACGCCGGTATCCTGGTCTTTATATAAACGCGCTTGCAGCTGGCTCAGCTTGCGCAGTTCTTTTTGAAATTGCATGCGAATTTGTTCGGACATTTTATTCATAGCCTGAACAAGTTTTTTTAAGTCCTTTGTTTTTGGTGATTTTTTGTTGGTTATATACCGGCCCTGGCCGATAGCTTCAGCCTGCTGAACCACTAAGTTTAGTGGACGCGTCACATTTCTGAGTAAAGCCCGGCCACAAAGCCCGGCTAAAACGGCCGTTGATAGCGCAATAACGAATAGAGTAATTGCTCTGGACCATAACGTTTCCAGTGCATGGCGTTTCTGGCTTTGCACAGAAACCATACCAAACTGATTCCAGCCATCCTGGACAAGTGCCTCACCTGCCGGAACTTCCAGATCGAACCAACTGGCGAACCAGCCGGGTACTTCGCCTGTGCTGCTGTTGTCAAAAGAGCGTTCGACAATAACGTCGCCCTGAGTATTGGTCAGTCTAATCGACTCATAGAAACCAGTGTCAAACTGCGCGCTAATGGTCAGTTCTAATAATGCCGGGTCTTTACTGTTATTGCTGAGCGTTTGCGCGAGCATGTTGGCACTGTTGGTATTTTCCGTTGTTAGCTGCTGTTCAATAAATCGTGTTGCTGACAAACTGGTGACGATAAAGCTTGTAAAAAAGCTAATAAGCACAACAGCAACAAGGACATACCAAATCTGTCGGTTAAGTGTCATTAATTGTTCCTCCAGGAAATACCTTCTTGCTCTAAACGAGATAAAACATCTCGCCAGCGTGATAATCTATCAAGTGGGTTTGATTTTGCGCGGCGTTCACTGCTTCCGGCCCAAAGCCCGGCAGAATTAAAACTAAACACCGGGGTAAGGTCATTTCGTTTTGACGCCGGTAAGACCTTTTCAATTAAGCTATCAATAATAAGGGGCTCAGCGTCTGGTGACGAATAATACCCTAAAACCATGTGAGCCTGAGTTTTTGATCGGTAAGAGTTGCCTATTTGAGCCTTGACGTAAATGAGTCGTAATTTTTCATCCGGTATGCCCAGGCTTCTTAACGTACTGTATTGTGCAATCGCAAAATCTTCACAGTCACCAAAGCCCTGCCCGAGTGTTTCGGCGACAGAAGCCCAGTAATCAGGGGTGCCATACAAAACGTCGTCAGTTTTGTAACTCACGTTATCGTGGATGAATCGGTTCATCTTTCGTATTACATCGATGTCTTCTGTGCCAGAATCTGCATTTAAGTCGCGGGACAGTTCGTCCATCAATCGGAACCATTGTTCTGCTTTTTGGCTGGAATTGTCAGGTGTATAATTGGTTATTGCCTGACTGAACGTCTTTTTATCAACTTGCCACGCGTCACCCGCCTTAAGCCATAGAGGAATAAAGATTAAACCAACGAGTAACCATAAAGACGCGCTTTTCATTGTGTTATCTTATCTGGTATCTGCTAGGGCGAAAAGACCTCGTTAGTTTATATTTTATTTGCTAAAAAGCCCGCATTCGGGTAAAATCCACCCGCAACATGAATCCAGTCACGGAGTGTTGCACATGCTGCGAATTGCCCAAGAAGCCTTGACCTTTGACGACGTTTTGCTCGTTCCCGGTCATTCCGAAGTTCTCCCCCATACCGCTGATTTACGCACGCAATTAACGCGTGGAATTTCTTTAAATATTCCTTTGGTTTCAGCTGCGATGGACACCGTTACTGAATCGGCACTGGCAATTGCGCTGGCGCAGGAAGGCGGGCTCGGATTTATCCACAAAAATATGACCGCAGAGCAACAAGCCGCGCACGTTCGTAAAGTTAAAAAATACGAAAGTGGCATGGTCTCTGACCCGGTTACCGTACAACCTACTACCACCATTGGCGAAATTAAAAAGCTGACTGCCGAGCATGGCTTTCAGGGTTTTCCTGTGGTTGAAGGTAATGGCGATTTAGTTGGTATTGTTACCGGTCGCGATACGCGTTTTGAAGACGACGACAGCAAAGAAATTCGCCACGTAATGACCGGCAATGATCGCCTGGTAACTGTGCACGAAACGGCAGAAAGCGAAGAAATTCTTCAGCTTATGCACAAACACCGCATAGAAAAAATTCTGGTTGTGGATGACGCGCACAAGTTGAAGGGCATGATCACCCTGAAAGACTTTGAAAAAGCGGAAAACAAACCGAACGCTTGTAAAGATGAACTAGGCTCACTGCGCGTAGGTGCGGCAGTTGGCGTCGGCGCGGGTACGGAAGAGCGTATTCAGCTGCTGGTTGAAGCGGGCGTTGATGTACTGCTTATTGATACTTCGCACGGGCACTCCCAGGGCGTATTAGACCGGGTTAAGCAGACTCGTAAGGACTACCCTGAATTGCAAATTATTGCCGGTAACGTAGCAACTGCCGCTGGCGCTAAGGCTCTGGTTGAAGCTGGCGTTGATGCCGTGAAAGTGGGCATTGGTCCGGGCTCAATTTGTACTACCCGTATTGTTACGGGTTGTGGTGTGCCGCAAATTAGCGCCATTAGCGACGCCGTTGATGCCATTAAAGGTTCGGGTGTTCCGATTATTGCCGATGGCGGTATTCGTTTCTCAGGAGATATTGCAAAAGCGCTGGCTGCTGGCGCGCACAGCGTGATGGTAGGTAGCATGCTGGCTGGCACTGAAGAGTCGCCGGGTGAAGTTGAGTTGTATCAGGGTCGTTACTATAAATCATATCGTGGTATGGGCAGTCTGGGCGCAATGGATCAGCGCAATGGCTCATCTGACCGTTACTTCCAGAAGAGCGATGAGGCCGACAAGTTAGTGCCAGAAGGTATTGAAGGGCGTATAGCCTATAAAGGTCCTATTTCGGCTATTATTCACCAGCAAATGGGTGGGTTGCGTTCAGCCATGGGCCTAACTGGCTGCCCGACCATTGAAGATATGCGCACCAAGCCGCAGTTTGTGAAAGTCACTGCAGCCGGCATGGGCGAATCACACGTACACGATGTGCACATTACCAAAGAAGCACCGAATTACCGTAGCTCGTAACAGGATGACTAATGACTAGAGATATCCACGATCACCGAATATTGATTTTAGATTTCGGCTCTCAGTACACTCAGCTGATAGCCCGCCGTATTCGCGAAATTGGCGTTTACTGTGAGCTTTGGGCCTGGGATGTTGACGAAGCCGACATTCGGGACTTCGCGCCTAAAGGCATTATTTTATCCGGTGGCCCGGAAAGCGTTGCAGAAGAAGGCTCACCGCGTGCGCCGGAATATGTCTTTAACGCAGGCGTTCCGGTGTTTGGTATTTGCTACGGTATGCAGACCATGGCACATCAGCTGGGGGGCTCCGTTCAATGCTCACTGGAACGTGAATTTGGTTACGCGCAAATTGAACTGGTAGAGCAAAGCCCGCTGTTTAAAGCCATTGAAGACGCTGTGTCTGAGTCAGGTGCGCCGCTACTCGACGTATGGATGAGCCACGGTGACAAAGTGGAAATGATTCCGGAAGGCTTCCATACCGTAGCGAAAACCTCTTATTGTCCGTATGCCGCAATGGCTGACGAAGAACGTCAGTTTTATGGGGTGCAGTTCCACCCGGAAGTCACTCACACGCGGCAGGGACAGCGCATGCTGGAGCATTTTGTCAGCGATATCTGCGGCTGTGAGAAGCAATGGACGCCGGCAAAAATCATCGACGATGCCATTGAGCGGATCCGTGAACAGGTGGGTAGTGACAAGGTTATTTTAGGCTTGTCAGGCGGCGTTGACTCGTCGGTAACGGCTATGTTGCTGCACCGTGCCATTGGTGATCAGCTGACCTGTGTGTTTGTCGACAACGGGTTGTTGCGCCTGAACGAAGCGGAGCAGGTGATGGAAATGTTCGGCGACCACTATGGCCTGAACATTTTACCAATACGTGCTGAAGACCGCTTTTTAGATGCGTTGGCGGGCGAGAATGACCCGGAGAAAAAGCGTAAAATTATTGGTAATACCTTCATTGAAATTTTTGATGAAGAAGCCGGTAAGTTGACCGAAGTAGACTGGCTGGCGCAGGGCACCATTTACCCTGATGTCATTGAGTCTGCGGGTTCTAAAACCGGTAAAGCGCACGTGATTAAATCACACCACAACGTAGGCGGTTTGCCAGAAGACATGAAGTTAGGTTTGGTTGAGCCGCTACGTGAGTTGTTTAAAGACGAAGTGCGTAAAATAGGCCTTGAGTTAGGCCTGCCTTACAACATGCTGTATCGCCATCCGTTCCCGGGGCCTGGTTTGGGCGTTCGTGTGCTGGGTGAAATAAAGAAAGAGTACTGTGACTTACTGCGCCGTGCCGATGCAATTTTCATTGAAGAGCTTCATAACGCCGACTGGTACAACAAAGTAAGCCAGGCCTTTGCGGTATTCCTGCCGGTACGTTCGGTGGGTGTTATGGGTGATCAGCGTAAATACGACTGGGTTATTGCCATACGTGCCGTAGAGACTATCGACTTCATGACCGCACGCTGGGCACATTTACCGTATGAGCTGCTAGAGAAGGTATCGAACCGGATTATCAACGAAGTGAACGGGATTTCCCGTGTAACCTACGATATTTCAGGTAAACCACCTGCCACCATCGAGTGGGAATAAGGCGGTGAATATTGGCTGGCCGTTGCAGGAAATCCTCCGAAAGACGCCAGCCAATACCTAACTTCCACCTCCCACTATTTTTTATTTTGACATGTATATTTGTCATTTTTTACGTTTAGGCTAATATGACATATATAACTGTCAATTAGGCTGATTTATGACTCCCAGAAAAGAGATTGGCAAGCGATTACAGCTAGAGCGAAAGGCTCAGAGGCTGTCTCAATCGGAAGCTGCCGCGAAAATAAAAAGTAATCGGCAAACCATTTCAGCTATTGAGCGCGGTGTTTATTTAGGTTCACTTGCGACTTTTGAACGGTATCTAATGCTATTTGGTTATTCGTTAGCAATAACTAAAACTAAGATGCCGACATTTGAAGAACTTGATGACTTGTTTCCGCTGGAGGATTGATATGTCAGAGAGTCTATCGCAATACCCGTCACGTGTCAGAGAATTGGGCATAAAGCTTAACAGTCAGTCGGTTGGGCGGCTGGTACATGGCTCTCAGTACAGTTTTAGCTACGAGAGAGAAGCTCAGCCGGTTTCTTTATCTATGCCGAACAGGGGTGATCCTTACGTATCTGGTAAGTTGCCTCCAATTTTCACCATGAACTTACCTGAAGGTTTCGTCCGGCGTTACATCGAAGAGCGGCTGAGGCGTTATGCAAAAGTTGATGAGATGTACCTTTTGGCTCTACAAAGAGATAAAGGAATTGGCGCGTTAAATTATCATTCCAATGAGCTACCTGAAAGCAAAACCGAAGCTGTTGCGCTGAATGACATTCTATCCTGGAATAGCCAGAATGAGGCCTTGTTCCCGCAGTTACTGGAACGTTTTTATCTTCAAACCGCAATTTCCGGAGTTCAACCGAAAGTTGTTGTTCCCTCAGAAAAAGCGACACTTGTTTATCCAGATCTGATTATAAAGGCGGCGGACGAAGAGTTTCCTAATTTAACGGCTAACGAGTTTATTTGCTTATCAGCAGCGGATTATTGTGGCCTGGAAAAACCGGAGTTTTGGTTATCGGATAACCGAGAACACTTTGTTATGAAGCGTTTTGATATCGACGGTGACAAGAAATATGCCGTGGAAGACTTTTGTGTCTTAACCAAGCGTGACTCAGCTGATAAATATCGTTCCAGTTATGAACAAGTAATGAAAGTGGTGCAGTTATTTACTCGAAGTGCCGAGCAGCTTCAGAAAGTGTATGAATATATTGTTTTTAACGTACTTATTGGTAATGGTGACGCGCATTTAAAGAACTTTTCAGTTTTATATAGTGCAGAAGTACCTGAGCGTATAACAGTGACACCAATCTATGATGTAACCCACACCATTATTTATCCAACAATTGATAATAATATGGCGTTAAAGCTGTTTGGCAGCAAAGAGTTTCCAACACAGCATTACTTACGTAAATTGGGTGAAGACTTCGGCATTGCAGAGCCTCAATCGGTGATCACTAATTTTGCTGATAAATTAGCGACATTTATACAAGGATTTAATCAATGGGATGTCTTTCCTGAACTGAAGCCCTCAATGGAAAAACATTTGAGTTCAATAATGGTGTCGGAACCAATAGTGAGTGGTCACCGACACCATAAAAAACGTAAATATACGTAGAGCCTTTAGAAGTGGTAAGTCACGCCTATATGCACTTCGTTGTCGATGCTGTTGAAGTTTCCGCGGAAACCGGCGTCAGCAGAGAATTGCTCAGTGAAGGCGTAGCGTAAGCGCGCACCCACTGATGCAAAGCCGTCTAAGCCCCAGTCATAACCAACGTCAACAATAGCGGTGGTTTGCTGGCTTAATTTAGTCATGGTGCCGATGCCGGCATAAGCGCTGGTGTCATCGTCGTTACCAAAGTCATAGTGGCTAACACCGGCTTTCAGGAAAGTATTGAATTGCTTGCCTGCGCCCATGTCCATGAAGTATTTAGCACCAGCACGGATTGAGTAGTCACCCATGTCTGTAAACTGTATTTCACCCACCCAGTTCGGGGCGATAGTTTTGGAGCCTTCTACGTAGAAATCGGAATCGTAGAAATCAGAGAAACCTCCGCTAACATAGTTTAGATCATCAGCTTTGCTGGCTGCTGAAAACATAAGCGAACCGCTTGCGAGTAGGGCTGTTGTTAGTATCAATTTTTTCATAGTTTGCCTCCTTGGATATGACATTTGTATTATGGCACCCAGAAGGCTGAATAGCAGCCCTTCAACTGTAAAGGTTCAGTAAAATAAAGGGCTGCAGGGGTGGTGTGTGTCGTTGTAGTCTGCCAGGCTATTTGACGATATCCAGCCAGACCATGCGATGGTCGGAAGAGGCGCTGCGCTTTTGCATTAGCTTGCTGCCGGCTTCATCACCGACAGGCCAGAACACGCCCGCGTCTTTTACGACTAAGTCGTTAGACGGCAGCACGTAGTCTACGCGCTTGCGCCAGGCCGCGGTATGATACTGCGAGCCTTGTTTGTCTGGTGAGTGTTGTTCGCCGCCGCGGCTTTGGGGTTTCACGTCATTTACCCGTGGGTGCTGGAGTAACTGTTCAATAGCACCATCAATACCGCCGGAGCCAGCTTCAGCGTTCATGTCACCTAAAACGATAAAGCTTTCATTTTGACCAAGCCCGCCGCGTGTGCCTTCATCATCATAAATATAATTGTCTTTACCTGGCGTTAAGTAGTCAGCAAATAAGCGAATTTCATCATAGTTACGCATGCCGTTGCTGTTTTCCGGGCCGTCGAACGCTGGCGGTACTGGGTGCGCAGCTAATAAATGAATGACTTTGTCACCCACTTGCACCGGAATGTCCCAATGCGACTTTGAGCTTAGCGGGTACTGCGCCATAACTTCCTCGGGGTACCATTGCTCGTCAGTAGCCTGTTTCTGTTCGTTCATCACGTAAGGAATATGGCGGCCGGGCATGTCTTTCCACAAGAAGTGCTGAAAAGTTCGGGCTTTATCGGCTTGCAGTGGGTATCTAGACAAAATGACCATACCGTACTGACCCGGATACCAACCAAAACCCCAGGCGTCGATGCCGGTGCCTTGTGCCTTGCCGTCACGGTTTAAGTCAAAAGGCGAGGGCACACCGGTATTTACCGGAGCAATATAAGCATAAGGATACTCAATTGCTTTTTGTCCGTTCTGTGAAACCGACAGGTACTTTTCCTGAAAGACACTTACGCCAATTTCTTTATCGACGTAGTCGAATTCGTTCAGTAAAACGATATCAGGTCGCACACGTTGAAGTATTTCGGCAATACCACGAATTTGCTCATGAGCCTGCTGTAACACCTCTGGTACAGGAGATTTTTCTAATTGCGGGAGCTTGCTGTCGCTCAGGTAATTAGATGCGTCCATACTGACATTAAAAGTCGCAACCCGTATGGTTTCTGGTTCGCCTTTGCCGGAACCGGCGGTTGCATTAAAAGAGGTAGGAATCATAAGAACAACGAATGTTAAAATTAATAAAAACCGTATAAAGCCCATGGGATAACCGTTTGAGAGCAGCCTAAGACAGTGGGTGAGAATAAAGGTTCCCGAGTGACTAGGCAAGAGCTAATAAATTGACTAAAATATGTCACATATCTGACACAAAAATGTCTTAGAAGCATAATGAAATCAGCCCGATCCCATACAGCTCCGACCTCTTGCCGTACTCTCCGCTTTACTCCGGATGCGTATCAGGTTATGAGTTTTCCGGTAATGAACCAGCTGTTGTGCCGCGGCTCTTCATCGAATAGTAAGCGAACGATCCAACTTCCCCTTCTGCGTTCGCAAAAAAGTTCCATCGCTTCTCATATTTTTTTCAACTTTCACGAAATTGTCATAAACAAGCTTTACCCTCACTTTCGCATAAACACCCAAAACCAAAACCGGGAAGAACAAAACTATGTTTAACTCTACTTTCAAGCGTACAGCGGTTGCAGCTGCTATTGCTTTAGGCCTTAGCGGTGCTGCTATTGCTCAGGATACCTCGTCGTCAATTCGAGGGAATGTTGTTACTGCAACAGGCGATACAGCAGCAAACGCACGTGTCGAAATTATCCATATGCCAACAGGCACTCAATCAATAGCGACTACAAACGATAATGGCTCGTTTTCAAATACAGGTCTGCGAGTCGGCGGTCCGTACATTATTATTATTGAAGGCGAGAGTGGCAGAAAAGTATATGAAGATGTTTACCTAACACTGGGTGAAGCATTCCGTTTAAATGCTCAGCTTGAAGCGCAGGATATGGAGCGAATTCAAGTATCTGGTTCAGCACTTATTTCGTCGGATAACAGCGGAAGTAGCAGTTACTTTGGTGAAGACGCAATTGAAAACGCGCCGACGTTTAATCGCGACTTGAAAGAAGTTGTGCGTATGAGTCCATACGTTAACTTGTTCTCGGGAGATAGCACACCTATGAGTATTGGAGGTGCTAACCCTCGCTACAACAGCGTCTCAATTGATGGTGTTGGTGTAAATGATGATTTTGGTCTCAACAGTAATGGTTACCCTACCCAGCGTTCTCCAATTTCACTGGATGCTGTAGAACAAGTAACTGTCAACGTAGCTCCGTTTGATGCATCTGAAGGTGGCTTCTCAGGAGGAGCGATCAATGCGGTAACAAAGTCAGGCACGAATGAATTCCATGGCTCGTTAACGTATGAACGTATGAGTGATGCTTGGGCAGGCGACCCTAAAAATCCAGAAGGCGGTAATGAAGTACCTTTAGACTTTGAGAGGGATACATATAGTCTTGCATTGGGTGGACCCATTATCGGAGATGAGTTGTTCTTCTTCGTGAACTACGAGAACTCAAAAGAGCCAGCTCAAATTGAGTTCGGGCCAGCTGGAGCTGGGGCAGCTAACGACAGCCAGGTGACTCTTGATGAATACAAGCGTTTAAAACAAATCGGTCAGGACGTATATGGTGGCGTTGATATAGGTAGCTGGGATTCGGTTCAAGATACTGAAAACGAAAATTTATTGGTTAAATTAGATTGGAACGTTAATCAAGAACATCGTGTGGCCTTCACTTATAACCGTACCGAGGGTAACAATTTAAGAGGGCCATCAGGCGGAGATCGTACTTTGTACTTGGATACTAACTGGTACAACTATCAGCAAAATATGGATTTGTACCGTATATCGCTGTTCTCTGATTGGTCAGCTGATTTATCGAGTGAAATTTATGCAAGTCACAAAGCTGTAGAGGCTTTGTCAGGCTTGAAAACCAAAGAGTTTGGTGCTGTCTCAGTTGATACAGAAAACGGTACTTTAGCATTTGGGCCTGACTCGAATCGTCATGCTAACATGCTAACCAACGATAATTTGAAAGTAGGTGCTAATTTCACTTATTTGCTTGGTGATCACGAAATTGAGTTCGGTGGCGAGTATGATCAAGTTGAAGTATTCAATATTTTCGTGCGTAACTCTTTAGGTACGTGGGAATTCGACTCAATCGATGACTTTGAAAACCAAACAGCGAACGAGTTTACGTATGAAAGTGCATACACTAACGTTGCTGAAGACGCTGCAGCAGATTTTGAACTCGGTACCTGGAGCTTCTTTATCCAAGATAACTGGTACGTAAGTACAGACCTGGAAATTGGTATGGGCCTTCGCTATGAACGTTATGATGTCAGTGATAAACCAACGCTGAATCAGAACTTTGTAGACCGTTACGGCTATAGTAACCAAGAGAACCTGGATGGAAAAGACATTATTTTACCGCGGTTTGACCTAAAATGGTTTGCAACAGATGACACGGTAGTACGAGCGGGTGTCGGCCGTTTTTCTGGTGGCCGTCCTAACGTCTGGATCTCAAATTCGTTTTCTAACGACGGATATACGTTAGTTCAGTATGATAAAGGAGCGTTAGACCCGTCAGTATACTTAGAAAATGTTGATATCACTTCAATTCCTCAAGCTGTTCAAGACAGCATGGTAGCAGGCGATGGTGATACTAACAGTATCGATCCTAACTATGATATCCCGTCTGATTGGATAGCGCGTATTGCTGTTGACCAACGCTTTGATATTGCCGGTATAGGTGAAGACTTCCAGGCAACAGCTGAAGTAACTCGTAAATGGATGACCGATAATACTCAGTGGAAAGACATTTCTCGTTGTGAAGCGGGCGAAACGTCTGCGGGTATTAGCATCTATGAGCCTTGCGATCCAACGGCACCAGAAGGTCACTACGACCTATTGCTGACCAACGAAAATACTAACGGTAAGGCGTGGCTATATACTTTGTCATTGGCAAAAAACTGGGATAACGGTTTTAATGCTTATGCGGCGTATACACACCAAGATATAGAGGAAGGTAACCCCGGCAACTCTTCTACCGCAACGTCTAACTACCGTTACAACGTTGTTCGCGATAGAAATAAAGAGTTAATTGGCACTGCAGATTATCAAGTGGAGCATAGCTTAAAAATTGCTTTAGGTTATAGTAAAGAGTTTTTCGATGGTTACGCATCTAAGTTTAACTTGTTTTTCCAACGTCGCTCAGGTACAGCGTATAGCTATACAATGTCTATTGACGGCATGGGCGATTTGGGTGACCAGGACTACTTTGATGATGCGGATTACTATGTGCCGTATGTGCCAACTGGTGCTGATGATCCAAACTTGAGTCCGAACAGTTCGTTAACATATGAAGAAATTATGGCAAACTTCCGCGCAGCTGGTCTTGACGGCTATGCCGGAGGCTTTGTGCCGAAGGGAATTGGACGCTCGCCTTGGGTTAACACCTTAGACTTCCAGTTCCAGCAAGAAGTCCCTGGCTTCATGGAAGAGCACAAGGGCATCTTCTATTTTACGGTTAATAACCTACTTAATCTTATTGATAGCGACAAAGGAAATGTATTAACTAATCGTTATTCCAACAAAAACGTTGTTGGTTTAGAAGGACTTGATGATCAAGGTCGTTATGTTTATGGCGAACCACAGTATGGTTTTGACGCCGCTAACTGGGACTCTTTCCAAGCAGAAGAGTCAACATGGCGTATTAAGTTAGGTGTCAAGTATACCTTTTAATTAAACCACCGCACCTGATGCAATAGCATCAGGCTACAACACAAACGAATAAACCGCCGCTGGTATTGCCCGCGGCGGTTTATTGTTTTAACCTCCCAGTATCAGACATTTATAAACGCATCCTAATGGAACTGAGCTGGACCAGTCTTTTACCTTCCTTATTGGCAATTGTATTCGCCATAGTTACCCGAAAAGTTCTGCTGGCGCTTATTGGCGGTATTATTCTGGCCAACATTCTGCTGTTTTGGCCTGCTCCTGAAAATATTGCCTATGGCACGTTAAACAGCACCTGGGACACCCTTATTGACCCCAGTAATATGCTGGTCTGGTTCTTTACTCTGGGCATTGGCGCACTGTTTGGCGTGCTGGAAAACGGTGGTACGTTTAAAGAGTTTGTGCTCAAGCTAGAAAGAAAACAGTGGATAGAAAACAAGCGTCGGGCGCGCTTAATGACCTGGATACTGGGCGTTGTGGTTTTTATCGAATCGAACGTGACTATTATGATTTCCGGCACCACCTCGCGGCCTATTTATGACCGCCTGGGTATTGCCCGCGAAAAGCTCGCTTACATTGTTGATTCTACTTGTGCTGCCATTTGTATTTTAATTCCGCTGAATGCCTGGGGTGCGTTTAATTTAACGCTCATTTCGAATCAGGGCGTTGAACAACCTCTGCTGGTGTTTATTCAGTCTATTGCCTTTAACTTTTATGCCATTTTTGCGGTATTGCTGGCGCTTTTTGTGGCGCTGTTCGACTGGAACATTGGGCCCATGAAAGCCTTTGAAAAGAATGCTGTGCCCGATCAGGTTTCCAAAAATACCTGGGGCGATGGCCCGGATGAAGAGGCCCGTTTTGGCAAAGGTACCGCGGTGGTCATGACCAGCCTGATTTCGCTGGTAGTGATGGTGCCGGTTATGCTGCTGGTAACTGGTAATGGTGTATTGGTTGACGGTAACGGCACTTTAAGTGTGTTTGTCGCTATTTATGTGGCTTTGGGCATTGCCGTAGCCGGAACCCTGATGACACAGCCGGCAGGTTTTGCCGATGTTGGTAAGTACCTGTTAAAAGGCGCCTGGAATATTCTGCCACTGGCGGTCATTTTGTGGCTGTCTATAGCGCTGGGGGGCTTAACCCGCGACTTAGGTACGGGGGAGTTTTTGGCGGCCGCTTTGGATGGTTCGGTGGCACTGTGGATGCTGCTACCGCTGATATTTGTGCTGTCGGCTATTACGGGCTTTTCTATTGGCTCCAGTTGGGGAACCTTTGCCATTATGCTGCCTCTGGCGATACCGCTGGCAATGACGTTAGGTTTACCGGCTGCGCCCTTTATAGCGGCGGCAATTTCCGGGGGGATCTTCGGCGACCATGCGTCGCCCATTTCCGATACCACGATCATTGCTTCTATGGCCTCGGGTGTGGAGCATATTGACCATGTGCGTACGCAGTTGCCTTATGCCTTACTAGCGGGGCTTGCAGCAACGGTGGCTTACGCCGTAACGGGGATGCTTATTTAAGGTTAGCCGATTTGCGGCGGGCACGGAAAAAGCGACGTAATATATCGCCGCATTCTTCTGCCAAGACGCCGCTGTGCACTTCCACTTTGTGGTTCATAGAGGCGTGATTAATCACCTCAATGGCAGTGCCGGTGGCTCCGGTTCGCGGGTCAGTTGCACCGAACACCAGCCTTTTGACTCGTGCATGAGTAATTAAACCAGCGCACATAGCGCAGGGCTCCAGCGTCACGTACAGGGTGGCATTGACCAACCGATAGTTATCGATAGCCTGACCAGCAGAACGAATGGCTTGTGCTTCGGCATGAGCGGATGGGTCGGACAAAGAAATAACCTGATTGTAACCTTCGCCAACAATTTTATCGTCCATGACCAATACCGCGCCAACGGGTACTTCGTCTGCGTTTTGCGCTTGTTCAGCCAGCTCTAAGGCTCGCTGCATGTAGATTTCATCGGTTGTCATGAGGGCGATTTTAGCGCAGGATATTACCCAGTACCAGAATAACAATCCGCACTTATGCAGGAGAGAACAATGAAAAAGCTCATTATTAGCCTAATGCTGGCCAGTAGCTTTGGCTATGGCGCTCAGGCTGCTGCTCAGCAGTCGCCGGTAACAGTCAGCAGCGACTTAGAAGCTCAGGTCATTGAATGGCGTCGCCATATTCATGCCAACCCTGAACTGAGTAACCGCGAGTTTGAAACCGCCAAAATGGTGGCTGAGCATTTGCGCTCTCTGGGCATGGAAGTGGAAACCAGTGTGGCGCATACCGGTGTTGTGGGCATGCTAAAAGGCGGTAAGCCGGGCCCAACCATAGCGTTGCGTGCGGATATGGACGCGTTACCGGTTACAGAACAGACCGATGTGCCTTTTAAGTCAACGGTAACATCAGAGTATCGAGGCAATGAGGTGGGTGTGATGCACGCCTGCGGGCATGATACTCATGTTGCTATGTTAATGGGTGCGGCAGAAAAATTAGCCGAAATGAAAGACGAACTGGCCGGTAACGTGATGTTTATTTTCCAGCCAGCTGAAGAAGGCGCGCCTGAAGGCGAAGAGGGCGGCGCTGAGTTAATGCTTGAAGAAGGCTTGTTCGCCGACTTGATAGCCGAAAACAAACCGGAAAAAGTCTTTGGCATTCATGTCTGGGCAGGTTTTCCTACAGGTCATGTGGGCTATCGTAAAGGCCCGCTGATGGCGTCTTCCGATCAGTTCGAAATAAAAGTAAAAGGTAAGCAAGCGCACGGCTCTACACCATGGGCTGGCGTTGACCCTATAGTGACTTCTGCACAAATTATTAATAACGCACAGACTATTATCAGTCGTCAGACGAATATCACCAAAGCTCCGGCCGTTTTGTCCTTCGGTATTGTGGAAGGCGGTGTGCGTAATAACATTATTCCGGACGAAGTGACCTTAATTGGTACCATTCGCAACTTTGACATGGACATTCGTTCGGATATTCACGAGAAATTAAAGTTAACGGCGGAAAAAACCGCTGAAGCAAACGGAGCAGAAGCTCACGTTCATGTTGATTTGGGCTATCCGGTAACCAGCAACGACGCAGACCTGGTTGAGCAAATGCTGCCGGTAACAAAAGCGGTAGCTGGCGCCGATAAAGTGCAGGAAGTGCCATTAGTAACCGGCGCTGAAGACTTCTCTTACTATGCGCTGGAAGTGCCGGGAATGTTTGTCTTTTTAGGGGTTACCCCACCGGAGCGTGATATGTCAGAAGAACCGAGTAACCACTCGCCGCATTTCTATGCTGACGAAGACGCACTAAAAACCGGTACAGAACTTTATGTGAACTGGGCTCTGGAATCTCTCTAATATGCCAAAGTCTGCAGTATCGCTGTTTGCTATTTTACTGTTGGCCGTTAGTGTAATAACGGCCTGCAGTCCTCAAACCCGCCCCGATGCCATGTCCGTCGTTCAGGAACGTCAGGTACTGCGGGTGGGAACGCTGATAAACCCAACCAGCTATTATTTTGATCATGACCGTGAGCAGGGCTTCGAGTACGACCTGGCTAAACGCTTTGCTGAGCGCTTAGGCGTGGAGCTGGAGATGGTGCCGCGATTTGATGTGAATGATTTGTTTACCATGCTGCGCCGCGGCGAGGTTGACATTGTTGCAGCGGGTCTGGATCGGACATCGACACGCGCTCAGCTGTTCCGTTTCAGTCCGCCTTACGACATTATTAGCCAGAAAGTGGTGTTTAAACAAGGCTCGCGGCAGCGTCCGCGGGACTTGCAGCAGATTACCGACGGCGAAATTGTGGTGGTGGAAGGTAGCTCTCATCATGAGTTTTTGAGAAGCCTGGGTGACAGTATTCCGACACTAAAGTGGCGCGCGACCCGCGACCACGATGCGGTCGAGCTATTGCAAATGGTGATTAGTGGCGAAGTCGATTACACCATTACCGACAGTACGGCATTAAATATTCAACGCCGGTTTCATCCTGGTTTAAGTGTGGCTTTTACGGTAAAGCATGATCAGGATATTGCCTGGGCTTTACCGCAGGGTACCGATGACTCTTTGTTTGCGGCGGTTATTGAGTATTTTGGTGAAATTCGCTCCAGCGGGCGCTTAGCTCATATTAAAGAGCAGCATTTTGGTCACGTAAAACAATTTAATTATGTAACGACCAGTTTGTTTATAGAAGCGGTAGATCGTGTCCTGCCTGTTTATATAGAAACCTTTAAAGAGCATTCGGGGTCGCTTGACTGGCGCCTACTGGCTGCTATTTCTTATCAGGAGTCGCTGTGGAACCCGCGGGCGGTTTCTCCTACCGGGGTGCGCGGCATGATGATGCTGACATTGCCTACGGCTAAAGCGATGGGGGTTAAAAGTCGCCTGAATGCGGAACAAAGTATTCGCGGCGGAGCGCGTTATCTGGAGCGCATGCTAAATAGGGTGCCGGCAAGAATTCCGCAACCGGACAGAACCTGGTTTGCCTTAGCGGCGTATAATATAGGATTCGGGCATTTAGAAGATGCGCGAATAATAACGGAGCGTCAGGGCGGTAACCCGGACCGTTGGGTGGATGTGAAAAAGCGTTTGCCGCTGCTGAGACAAAAACAGTTTTATCGTCATACTCGCTATGGGTTCGCGCGAGGCGATGAGCCAGTGACCTATGTCGGTAACATCCGTCGTTTTTACGACACATTAAAATATTTAGATGAGCAAGGACGGCTGTAGCTGCCATAAAATTAGGTGTTTAAAATGAAAAAGACAGTCGCCGCAGTGCTAATAGCTTTAGCGCCGGTATTTGCCTTAGCACAAAGCCTGGGCGACAAAATTGAGTTGTCTGTAAACAACCAGCTTATTGAAGCAACTTTGGCTGAGCGCTTGTCGTCTGGAAACAGTTACCGGCTCACTTATGAAGACCGCTATGGTGACACTCAGCATTTGGGTTTTTTGCATAAGCGCGGCGATAACCAACTTATTTCAATTACGCACCCTCAGCTTGGCTCGGTTAGTATCCGTCGAGTTGATGGTGAGACTTTTGTCGAAGATACAGGCCTGCCGCCAGTAGAGCCAAAAGCTCCGCGAGTTGATGCCCCAAAAGCAGCAAGTTTAAATGTCAGGGCTTTGCCTCAAAAAGCGTATTTTGTAAACAAGTCTGCGGCTCCGGCAAGTGAAACACAATCATTTGATAGTTCACTCGATGTGCTGTTTGTCTATGATGAGCGGCTACTTGGTTACGCTGAGCAGAATGGCTACGATCTGGAATTGGCTATTCAAAGTGCCGTCGACGCAAGCAACAGCATTTTCCAACGTTCTGGTCTGGCGGTAACAATGGCAGTTGCCGGACTGGAGCGATTCCGGCCAGAAAGCACCACTAACTTTCCTAACGAAGCCCCTGATTCGTTACTGGATGAACTCATTAATGATAAACGAATAACACGAATGGTCGATCGCTACAAAGCTGATGTTGTGCATTTTATTGGCGCTGATAATCCGAGTTTATGCGGTATTGCATTTCGAGCGGTTCAGTTCAACCCTAGTGACAACCGGGTTAACTACGTGAGTGGTGGGGCTAATGCCGGTTATACCTCGTTAAGCTGTATGGGGAATGGAACCGTAGCGCATGAGATAGGGCATAACTTTGGATTGAAACACGATCGTTACACTTTGGCTGATAACTCAAGTGGCGGAGGTGGAGAACAATTTGATAACCATATTCCTTATGGCTTTATTGAGGAGCAAGGACGTTTTTACACGACGATGTCTTACGACTCGGTTTGTCGAAAAAAATTTAGCTCTGGAGATTGTGTAAGCGAAGCGGCGTATTCAAGCCCGGATTTAGTCGATAGAAATTATGGTTTGCCACTTGGCAGGGCGGCTGTCGAAATCGACGCGGCTAATGCGAGCCTTGCTGCTCAACGGAGTAGTATTATTTGGACAAACAACAGTTCAAGAACTAATGTTGCGGGCATGAGAGCTGAACGCACCGGTGATGATAGATTAGCCTTAAGTTGGCCGCGTGTTGAAGACGCTGAACGCTATGTTATTTATAGTGGACAGTGCGAGCTGTATGAGTCCATCGACCAACAAAACTTAATGGATACCGCGACGACTCAAAATATTTTCAATAACGCCATTTCTTATGCCGCTAGCTCGTTACCCTCAAGTCTTTGTGTCATTGCCCTGGATAATATCAATCCCGATACGGTCCGCTGGCGATTTGTTAGCAACGCTAGTTTCAGCGGTGATTACACTGATGCAACCGGCAACTATCTGCTGCTGAATAATAATGTATTGAGTCTTGTAGAGACGGGGGATCAGGCCGCAGTTACGATTGATTTATCTGACAGTGATACTGCTAATAACGCCATTCAGTTGGCTCTACCTGTTACTGCAAGTGGCACGGACGTGAGCCAGCAAGTAGGTATTGACAATGCCGCAGAGTGGTTTAACTGGACTGTTTCAGGGGCTGGCAATACCCGGACTATGACGGTGACTTTAAAGCAGTCTTTAGTAGACATCAGCTCCGGCTTAGGTAAGGACAACGTACACAACCCATACCATCTTCCGTTGAGAGTTGTGAATACGGATGCGCCCGGCTTTTCCGTTTCGAGCGGTTTGTGGATAGAGCCCGCGCGCGTGATAAGTGGCACTGCACAAGTATTTATTAGCGAGGGTGAGAGTGTAGCTGAGGTTACGATACTGAATGCAGCAATAAGCGTATACAACGTCCCGGGCGACGTCGTTATTAGCGTGTCAGACACTGAAGGTCTGATTTCCGGGTTCAGTGCCGTTGAAGTAGGCTCCGCAGTCGAAGGAGAGCGGCGGATTCAGATGACGGGTGAAACCCCAGTGGTGGACGAAGCACTGTCAGTCCCCCTACGCGTTGATTTCAGTGATGGTAGTGAAAGCATTACCGTGTCATTGACCGTAGAACCTCGAGCAATAGCGCCTTCTATTAGTGGTTTTACGGCAACGGGCACAACGGAAGGGGGAACGGTTCGCCTGTCGGCAACAGTGACTGATGCCGATTTGAATCTTGATCCGGGTAGTCTGCGGTTGTTTAGGGTCATGGATAGCGGTGAAGAGGAAGTGACCGGATTTGGCTTCAACGATGGTGCATTCAGTGCCTCATTAGGGCAACTTTCGGCGGGAACGTATCAGTATCGGTTAAGTGTAAGTGATACCGAGGGCAATACGCAGTCGGCGACGGCTCGCTTTACTGTTACCGCAGCTGACTCTGGCAGCAGCGGCGGCCATGCAGGCTGGCTTGTGGTGCTTGGCTTAGTCGCTCTTGGCTTGCGCCGCCGCACCGCTCATTGAAACTGCAGTTCTTTGTAGCTGAAATTGGCTTTGACTTCTTTTTGCATCCATTCGAGCATAACAAAGCAGCGTGATTCACCGTCCAGTTTGACAATCTTAGCAAGGAAACCACGGAAAGGGCCTTGCTGAATTTCGACCGTGTCGCCTATCTGAGGCGCCTGTTCATCGGTCAGTTGGTCAATCCCTCTCATTTGGTCAACCCAGCTTTGTGGAACCTTCGGAATGTTGTCGCCAAAACGCAACACACCAGCGACACCATAGGTGCTGCGCAATTTGTAGAACTGCTCAATAATGTCATCGGGTTTCACGAACACATAGCCCGGAAACATACGCTCAACCACAGAGGTACGCACACCCCGACGAACCTTTTTCACGGTTAACTCGGGCGCGAAAACACCGAACCCCTGATTCTCCAGATTCAGTATCGCGCGTTCTTCCTGCTTAGGCTTGGTTCGTACTATGTACCAAACGTCAGATTCGAGTTCATTCATAACAGGTCCTTTTGTGCGTCGGCGGGCGATCTTTCCACATTAGTCTAAGTTACGCAAATTAGGCTGGTAAGCCAGCATAAAATCGTTGCAAAAAAGCAGTATGACAAGGTAAGCTGATTAGGCATTTAAACGCAATAAAGGCATAAATCTATGCAAGCCAACCGCCTCAGACGTGAAAACAATTCCCGCCGTCGCGCCGTTATCCGTAAGCGCAAGCAGCGCATTATTGAGCGCCGCGAAAAATGGTTCCGCATAGTGAATCGCGAAGGCACCCCGAAAATTGAGTAGCCAAACGTGTATGTCAGGTTCGATATTGTACCTGACATGAATGTCAGGCTACTGTATAATCTGCCAGCAAAAATCGCCCAGCTTTGGAGACCTTGCTTGTGGAAATCTACCGCGGTGCACCTGCCTTATCAGCCTTCAAAACAACGAAGCAACTTGAACAACTGAAACAGGCAGGAATTCCTGTCAAAGAGCTTTATGCTGAGTATCAGCACTTTGTTGATTTGCACAATGAACTTAGCGACGAACATCGTTCCGTACTGGTGCAACTACTGAAGTATGGCCCCGAAATGCCGGCACATGAGCCGCAAGGTGCTTTGGTACTAGTTACTCCCCGCATTGGTACTATTTCTCCCTGGGCTTCAAAGGCCACCGATATTGCACACAACTGTGGTTTGAAAAGCATCCACCGCGTTGAGCGTGGCGTGGCTTTCTATCTTCAGGGGGACTTATCGGCTGAAGAGCTTAAGCAAGCGGCGTTACTGTTGCATGATCGTATGACCGAAAGTGTTTTGTACGACATGAATGACGCGCAGCAGCTATTCCGCTCGCAGGAACCGCAGCCATTGTCTTCGGTGGATATTCTGGCAGGCGGCCGTGAAGCACTGGCACAGGCCAATATCAGTCTGGGTCTGGCACTGGCCGATGACGAAATTGATTATCTGGTAGAAAATTTCCGCAAGCTGGATCGTAACCCTAACGACATTGAGCTTTATATGTTTGCCCAGGCAAACTCTGAGCACTGTCGCCACAAGATTTTTAACGCCGACTGGACCATAGACGGCGCGGAACAGCCTAAGTCGCTGTTCAAAATGATTAAAAACACCTTTGAAACCACACCGGACTACGTGTTGTCGGCTTACAAAGATAACGCCGCCGTTATGGAAGGCCATGAAGCCGGGCGTTTCTACCCGCAGCCGGACAGCATGAGCTATGGTTACAGCCACGAGCCGGTGCATATTCTGATGAAGGTGGAAACTCATAACCACCCAACCGCTATTTCACCTTACCCGGGGGCAGCAACGGGCTCGGGCGGTGAAATTCGCGATGAGGGCGCTACGGGTGTCGGTTCTAAACCCAAAGCGGGTTTGGTGGGTTTCAGCGTTTCTAACCTGAATATTCCTGGCTTTAAGCAGCCGTGGGAAGAGAACTACGGCAAGCCAGCGCGTATTGTTTCGGCGCTGGAGATTATGCTGGAAGGTCCGTTAGGCGGCGCGGCGTTTAACAATGAGTTTGGTCGTCCGGCGCTGACCGGTTACTTCCGCACCTACGAGCAAACAGTAGACAGCCACAACGGGCGCGAAACCCGTGGCTATCATAAGCCAATTATGATTGCCGGTGGTTTGGGTAATATTCGTGAAGCTCATGTACAAAAAGGTGACATTCCGGTTGGCGCTAAGTTAGTTGTGTTAGGCGGCCCGGCTATGAACATTGGTTTAGGTGGCGGCGCGGCATCTTCTATGGCGTCGGGTGAGTCGACTGAAGATTTAGATTTTGCTTCAGTACAACGCGAAAACCCGGAAATGGAACGCCGTTGTCAGGAAGTGATTGACCGCTGCTGGCAGTTGGGTGCTGAGAATCCCATTGCTTTTATACACGACGTAGGTGCTGGTGGCTTGTCGAATGCGATGCCGGAGCTGGTCAGTGACGGTGGTCGTGGTGGTCGCTTTGAACTGCGCGAAATACCGAACGATGAGCCTGGCATGACCCCTCTGGAAATTTGGTGCAATGAGTCGCAAGAACGTTACGTTATTGCGATTGCTCCAGAGAACATGGCGCGCTTTGAGTCTTTGTGTGAGCGCGAGCGTGCAGAATACGCGGTGATTGGTGAAGCGACTGAAGAGCTGACTATTTTACTGAACGATGCGAAGTTCTCGAATCAGCCCATTGATTTGTCGCTGGATGTGTTACTAGGCAAACCGCCGAAGATGCATCGCGATGTTGCCCGCTTGCAGGCCGAAGGTGCGCCATTACACTTGGAAGCGGCTGACTTGAATGACGCCGCTGATCGCTTATTGCGCTTACCGGCAATTGCTGAGAAAACCTTCTTAATCACCATTGGTGACCGCAGTGTTACCGGTCTGGTTGCTCGTGATCAGATGGTGGGTCCGTGGCAGATACCAGTTGCTGACGTTGCGGTAACTGCAGCCAGTTATGACAGCTACCATGGTGAAGCTATGGCCATGGGCGAGCGTACGCCGCTGGCGCTACTGAATTTTGGCGCTTCTGCACGTATGGCGGTGGCGGAGTCTCTGACCAATATTGCCGCTGCGGACATTGGCGATTTAAAACGCATTAAATTATCCGCTAACTGGATGTGTGCGGCTGGTCACCCGGGTGAAGACGCTGGTTTGTACGAGGCTGTTAAAGCTGTCGGTGAAGAGTTATGTCCGGAACTGGGTATTACCATTCCGGTGGGTAAAGATTCCATGTCGATGAAAACTCAGTGGCAGCAAGACGGCGAAGATAAAGCTGTGACTGCGCCAATGAGTCTGGTGATTACCGCGTTTGGCCGGGTGAATGACATTCGTGCGACTTTGACGCCGCAGTTGCGCACCGACAAAGGCCAGTCGCACCTGGTATTAATTGATTTAGGTAAAGGTCAGAACCGGCTAGGCGGCTCTGCACTGGCGCAAGTGTATCAGCAGTTGGGACAACATACGCCAGACTTAGACGACACTGAAGCCTTTAAAGCCTTCTTTAACACCACACAGCAGTTGGTCACCGAAGGACGTTTACTGGCCTACCATGACCGTTCTGACGGCGGGTTATTTACGACCGTAGCGGAAATGGCGTTTGCCGGAAACTGCGGCGCGAAAGTAGCGCTGGACGAATTAGGCGAAGACAACTTAGCTACTTTGTTCAACGAAGAGCTGGGTGCCGTGATTCAGGTGAGTGATGAGCAGTACCAGCAAGTGATGGACGCTTATAAAGCGGCTGGTTTGGGCGACTGTGTTAAAGGCATTGGTGAACCAACGCATGAAGACGCCATTGTCTTTACCCGTGACGAACAGAATGTATTAGCACAGAGCCGCACACATTGGCGCACTGTGTGGGGAGAAACCACGCATCATATGCAGCGTCTGCGTGACAACCCGGTGTGTGCTGACGAAGAATTTCGTCTTAAGCAGCGCGCAGACAACCCGGGCTTACAGGCCGACTTAACCTTTGATCCTGCGGAAGACATTGCGGCGCCTTATATTGCCAAAGGTGTGGCGCCTAAAGTGGCAATTTTGCGAGAGCAAGGCGTGAATTCACACTACGAAATGGCCGCGGCTTTTGACCGTGCCGGTTTTGAAGCGGTGGATGTTCACATGAGTGACATTTTAGCGGGTCGTGTGTCGTTAGAAGACATGCAGGCACTGGCCGCTTGTGGCGGATTCTCTTACGGTGACGTTCTAGGCGCCGGTGAGGGCTGGGCTAAGTCGATTTTATTTAATGACCGTGCGCGCCAGCAGTTTGAAGCTTTCTTTAAGCGTAACGATACGTTGGCTCTGGGTGTGTGTAATGGTTGTCAGATGTTATCGACACTGAAGCAGTTAATTCCGGGAACCGAGCATTGGCCACGTTTTGTAACCAACCGCAGTGAGCGCTTTGAAGCGCGCTTTAGCCTGGTTGAAGTGCAGGAATCTAAGTCGATTTTCTTAGGTGACATGGCGGGTTCGCGTATGCCAATTGCGGTGTCTCATGGTGAAGGCCGTGCGGAGTTTGCTAACCCTCAGCAGCAGTCTCAGCTGGAACAAAGTGGCCAGGTTGCACTGCGATACATTGATAACTGGGGCGAAGTAGCTGAGCAGTATCCGGCTAACCCGAACGGTTCACCCAAAGGTATTACTGCGGTAACCAGCGACGATGGTCGTGTGACGGCAATGATGCCGCACCCTGAGCGTGTGTTCCGTACCGTAGCCAACAGCTGGCACCCGGATGAGTGGGGCGAAGACAGTCCATGGATGCGCATGTTCCGCAACGCTCGTAAGCACATCGGGTAACGCGCCTGGCGCAAACCGCAATTCGGCTAACCCGTGGGCTTTCTGCTTACGGAGACGCTACAAGTTCATCCCTGAACGCTTGTCGAAGGCCATCCATGGCCTTCGACACTCCTACAGCAGAAACCCCACGGGTTTAGCGCCTCTTGCAGTTTGAGCCTGGCGTTTACGTCAGGTACTGGCTGTTATTTTTATGCCTAACGCTTTAGTGACAGCTAATACACTTTAGCAAATAAGATGGATAAATTAGCAGAGCGGCGGAAGCAGGTATGTAAGCTGAGGAGTTGAAGTACTGTAGGTGTTTAGTGTTTATGCTGACTGACGGTGGCGTCAGGGTCACAGCTCTCACCTGATATGAAAATCAGGCAAGGAATAGCGCCAGCCTATAATTATTGCTATAATAGTAACAGTTACCACTTAAAAACCGCTTAAATTGTTACTATTATGACGCTTAATCTAAACACGGCATACGATACTCAGCTTGATCTTAAAGAGCATATTAAGCAACTGCGAAAAGCACAAAAGCTGTCGGTTGAAGCTTTGTCTGAAAAATCAGGTGTGCCCTATGGGACCGTTCGTAAGTTTGAGCGCACAGGAAACATCTCTTTGCGTCAGTTTTTAATGCTGGTCGAAGCTCTGGGTGAACTCAACCAACTCAGGGAATTTCTGGAGCGGGAAAAAGCCCCTAAAACCATAGATGAGGTTTTGAAAAATGCTTGATACGCCTCTTCAGGTAATACGCACTTTGTCGGATGGTAAGCGGGTTGGTGTTGGCACTCTGGCTGAAAATAAATCGGGCGTTTATTTTCAGTACCACGACGATTATTTAAAACAACACAAAACCTCCTTGTCACCATTCAATCTAAAAGCGACAACTGAGCTTCAAAAAGCCCCACGACAACCTCATTATGGCTTACACGGTGTTTTTGCGGATAGCCTGCCTGACGGTTGGGGGCTTTATCTCATGGACAGAGTGTTTCGAAAAAATGGCTATAACCCACAGAAAATATCGGCATTGGAGCGTCTGGCTGTTATTGGTTCGGACTGTTTGGGGGCGCTTTCCTATGAGCCGAAAACTCGCTTAAGGGAAGGTAGCAGTGACGATATTGCTTTACGAAGACTGGGTCAGGAAGCGATAAAAGAGTTTGAGGGTAATGAAACGGATCTTATCGAGCATCTACAGGCGGCCGGAGGCTCTGGTGGTGCTCGCCCGAAATTAAATGCGACCTTACTGGGCAATGGCCAGTATTCAACTGAGCCGAACGCAAAAGGTAAAAAGCTGATTGTGAAACTGACGTCGGAACGTTTTTTACTAAAGCATGAAGAAAGCCTGGTTGAGTACTTGTACTTAACTATGGCCAAAAACGTTGGAATTCAGGTGCCTGAGTTTGAGCTTATCGACGCGGGTAACGGTCAGTTTTGGTTGCAGCAGGCGCGTTTTGATTGCTCTGAAAACGGTCGCTACCACATGCTGTCAGCCTCAGGTCTACTTGATGCTTCCTTCCGGGAGCCTTCATTGGATTACGTGGACTTAATTAAGGCTACGCGACTTATGTGCGGCGTTGATGAAGCGCAAAAACTGGTTAAGCGGGCATTGTTTAATTATGTAACTGTGAATCAGGATGATCATTCGAAAAACTTTAGCTTCCTCGCCAATGACAAGGATGAGTGGCAACTCTCACCGTGTTACGACATTGTCTATAGTCCGTCTTCTTATGGTGAGCATATGACCGCATTCAACGGTAACGGAGCTTGTCCGGATAAAACCGCGTTAGAGCAGATGGCCGGGCAGGCTGGTTTTGCAAACAGCAAGCCGCTTTACCATATGCTGGATGAAATTTATCAACAAATCCGAAACTTCAAAACCGAAGCTAAAGCTCTAGGGGTTTCTGTTGGCCTCATTAAAACTATTGAAAATGATATTGCTGTGCGGGCGCGTAATGTACATCTAAATGTGTAGACTGACGTTCACGCCAGAAATGATATCCTACAGCACCACCGTGTTTTTATGCGGAGGGTTGGCTTGGAAGGTTTCGCGCAAAGCGCTTTCGTAGCTGGGTTTCAGGTGGGTTATCCAAAGCTCAGCGGGTTGTTGTTCCAGGCTATTCAGGGCGCTTTCAAGTAAGCCCGGTGTCATGTGTTTGGTTTTTTCTGCAACCGGCAGTAACTCGTCGGGAAAGGCGCATTCCAGCATTAGGGTGTCAATATGGCCTAAACGGTTAAGTTGCTCGGTCAGTTGCTTGCCGGCAATGGTATCGGCAGCAAAAACAAAGTGTTTGCCCTGGCTTTTTACGCTGTACCCAACTGTCGGCACGCTATGCTCTACGGCAAAGGCTTTAATTTCTATACCTTCCAGCTCTATGCACTCACCCGGGTGAATTTCTTTAAATCTCAGTATCGGTTCAGGCCCTTTGGTCATGCTGTTGAGCTCAGGCCAAATATCGCCGTTAAAAATATTATTTTGCAGCTTTTCCAGAGTGTGAGCCTGTGCGTAAACCGTAACGGGTAAGTGCTCACTTCCGTATTGGTTGCTTAAAAATGTGGGCAAAGCGGCAATGTGATCCATATGCGAGTGGGTCAGAAATACATGCCTAACCTGGTGCATTTGCGCGAGACTTAGTTGATTCAGACCGGTGCCGGCGTCAATCAGAATGTTATGATTGAGCTGGATGCAGGTAGAGCCGCCTTTATTGTCGCCACTGAGTCCGCCGCTGCAGCCAAGAACTTGAATATTCACAATCTGTTCCCATCTTGGTTTACACTGTAGTGAAAGATTATCACATTAATACAGCCGAGGAGGCTACATGGAAAACACACCGACGAAAAGCTCTCCTGTTATGCCGCAGTTAATTATTCTGACCTTATTTTGGGTTGGTCTGCAATTGGTTGCCACCTGGGTAAAAGGCGACTTTTCTCATGTAAGCCAGTATATAAGCGAAATTAACGCGACCGGCAGCACTGCCGCTGGCGCTTTTGGCTGGGTCGGCTTTATTCCGCTGGCGATGGTTTCTTTCGGTGTGCTATTAACTGCGCGCCCGCATTTACGCGTTAAAGGCATTAGCCATATTGGCTGGAGCCTGCTGTTTTTCTATCCTGTGGCTTATCTTGGTGCGGCGTTGGCGCCTTGTGACTTAGGCTGTCCGACAGATGGTTCCAGTTCTCAGGCATTACACAACGTTATTAGTATGGTCAGTTATTTCGGTTTTGCGTTAGGTACGCTTTTACTGACTTTTACACCAAAAACCACCTGGCCGGTGCGCTGTGCTTTTGTTCTTCTGTCGGTGATTATTGCCTTAGGTTTTGTGTTAATGATTAACCCCGAATTGACTGAAGTACGCGGCGCGATACAACGTTATATTGGCGTGGCACAACTGGTGGTGTTCTGGCTGCTGTTGTGGCTTAAACCGGCAGAAGCCGACGGAGGCAGTAATGAGTAAATCTGTTCGTTTAAGTGTGGAAGGCATGAGCTGTGGCTCGTGCGCCAGTCGTGTCGACAAGGCATTAAATGGCTTAGACGGCGTTGAAGATGCTTCGGTAAACCTGGCGTCGGACAGTGCTGAAGTAACTTATTCTGACAAGCTGTCGGTGGATGACTTAGTTCAGGCGGTGAAAAGTGCGGGCTACGAGGCGCATGAGATTGTTGATCGCGATAAGCAAATGCGTGAGCAGCGTGAGCAACAGGCAAAGGAAATGCGTACGTTAAAAGGCCAGTTATGGCTTTCGACTTTGCTGACGTTGCCGGTGTTCCTGCTGGCCATGGGCAACCATATGGTGCCGGTGTTTTCCGAGTGGGTACATAACTCACTCGGCTTGCAAACCAGCTGGTGGATACAGTTAGTGCTTACTACCCTGGTATTAGCGGTTCCCGGCGCACGCTTTTATAAATTGGGTGTTCCCGCGCTATTCCGGGGCGCACCGGATATGAACTCTTTGGTGGCACTGGGCGCCACGGCGGCCTGGGGCTATTCGGTGGTGGCAACTTTGGTGCCTTCGTGGTTGCCGAGTGAGTCAGTGAACGTTTACTTCGAAGCCTCGGCGGTTATTGTCACCTTGATCCTGGCCGGGCGCTTTATGGAAGCACGGGCTAAAAGCCACACCTCCGATGCTATTCAGCGTTTAATGAGTCTGCAAAGCAAAACAGCGCGAGTGGTGCGTGACGGCGAAGTGACCGAAGTCGATATTGCCGAGCTGGGCAAGGGCGATGAAATTGAAGTACGTCCGGGTGAACGCATTGCTCTGGATGGTGAAGTATCTTCCGGTGACAGTTATGTCAACGAGGCTATGATAACCGGTGAAGCCGAACCGGTGCACAAGCAAAAAAAAGACAAAGTCGTTGGCGGAACGCTGAACGAAAAAGGCACTTTGCGTTTTAAAGTAACGGCTACCGGTGAAGGAACCGTGCTGGCGCAGATCATCCGTATGGTCGAGCAGGCGCAGGGCAGTAAATTGCCGATTCAGGACACAGTGAACCGCATTACCCTGTGGTTTGTTCCTGCGGTGATGCTGGTGGCCTTGCTGACTTTTGTGGTGTGGTATTTTGCTGCCAGTGAGTCAGCACTCACTTTTGCACTGGTTAATGCTGTCGCCGTTCTCATTATTGCCTGCCCTTGCGCCATGGGTCTGGCGACGCCCACGTCTATTATGATGGGCACAGGCCGCGGTGCGGAGATGGGTGTGTTGTTCCGTCAGGGTAGTGCCTTGCAGGCGTTGCAACAATCCAAAGGCGTTATCTTTGATAAAACGGGTACGCTGACCGAAGGCAAGCCGACTATTACAGAGTGGATTACCCTAAGTGAGTTTGACGAAAAAGAGGTGCTGACATTGGCGGCTTCGATTGAAGCTAAGTCGGAACACCCCACCGCAGAAGCTTTGGTGAATTATGCCAAAGAGCAGGACATTAAAGTCAGCGAGCCTGAGAGCTTTGAGGCTATTTCAGGTTTAGGTGCCACCGGCAAAGTAGATGGTAAAACGCTTTACATTGGCACCAGCGAGCTGATGCAGGACAACGACATTGCGCTGGGTGCTGAGCCTGCGGATGCTAAAACATGGTCAGAGAGTGGACGCACCCCGATTTATGTCGCAATAGACGGTAAGCTGGCGGCCGTATTTACTCAGGACGACCCGATAAAAGCCAGTGCCAAAGAATTGATTAAACGCTTACACGCCGATGGTCTGAAAACCGCCATGGTAACCGGTGACGCTGAGTCTACTGCAAACCGTATTGCCAAAGAGCTGGGCATTGACGAAGTGGTCGCCAATGTAAAACCCGATGGTAAAGTCGACGCGGTTAAGCGCCTGAAAAAAGAATGGGGTCAGGTTATATTTGTGGGTGACGGTATTAACGACGCTCCGGCACTGGCCTCCGCGGACGTGGGCTTTGCTATTGGGACCGGTACAGACGTCGCTATTGAATCTGCCGATGTGGTGCTAATGTCCGACAATCTGACCGTGGTACAACAGGCCTTTGCTTTGTCTGAAGCCACCATGCGCAACATTCGTCAGAATTTATTCTGGGCTTTTGCTTATAATACCGCACTGATCCCTGTCGCGGCGGGCGTACTGTATCCGTTTTTCGGTATTTTACTGTCACCTATGCTGGCAGCGGGTGCCATGGCGTTATCCAGTGTGTTCGTGATAACTAACGCGCTGCGGCTTAAAACCGTGAATTTAGAGAAGTAAATTGAAAGGAATGGACGGCCATGAAAGTCGGGGTTTTTGATAGCGGTGTCGGTGGTTTAACCGTGGCTCGATCGTTGCAACAAAGCGGTTGTTTCAGCGAGCTGCTGTATTACGGGGACACCGCCCGGGTGCCTTACGGTAGCAAGGACAGCAATACGGTGACGCGCTATGCGCTGGAAGCGGTTGAGTTTTTTAATGGCGCCGATGTGGATTGTCTGGTGGTGGCCTGTAACACCGTGAGTGTGACTGCTTTAGAGCAAATGCAGAAGTTCTCCAATAAGCCGGTGTACGGGGTACTGGAGCCCGGTGTAATGGCTTTGGAGCAACTGCAGGGTATTGATACCAGTGCCAGAGTGTTGGTTATTGCTACGCGATCGACTATAAACTCCGGTGCTTACCAGCAACAGATACAGGCTTTAGGTTACAACCAGGTGGAGGCCCTGCCCACGCCGTTGTTTGTGCCTATTGTCGAAGAAGAGCTTTATGACGGCCCGATACTGCAGGAAACTTTTAAGCATTATTTTGGCAAGCTTGAACAACCCGATGTGGTGCTGCTGGGGTGTACTCATTTTCCGTTGATAGCCAAGAGCATTTCAGCTTATTTCAATGGCGCCAAAACCATCCACTCCGGCGAAGCCATGCTGGCCTGGCTGAAGCAACATCTGGACCTAATCGCCCAGTTTGACACCACTCCACTGCACATTATAGCCACTGAAAACGTCGACGCCGTAAAACGCACCGCCACCCGCTGGGGCCTGAAGCTGTAGCCTGACCGAACGAGTGCTGAGGTTATAAAGGCTCTTTCGGAGGACGCCCGCGAGTACATCCCTGTAGGGCTTGAGCAGCGCCATCCATGGCGCTGCACACCTCCGTAAGAGCCTTTGTAACCGTCGGCGCACTCATCCGGCGAGCTTTATCAGTTCCATGGCCTTCGTCAAGCGTTCATGGATGAACTTGCAGCGTCTCCTGAAGCCCGGGTTCTGTTATCTCAGCCGAATTACCTACCAGCTCTGCTTCCCCTGCTCTGAGCCAGCTGGAATAGCAACTAGCGTGATGTTGATGTTATGATATTCGTATTACTTTTGCTTTCAGGAGTTTGTACTTATGCCGCAGACGCAGCGTCCGCTTTATATTCCGTATTCTGGTCCTAACTTGTTGGAAACCCCGTTACTGAACAAGGGCAGTGCCTTTAGTCGGGAAGAGCGTGCCGCGTTTAACCTGACGGGCTTGTTGCCACCTCGTTATGAAAGCATTGAGGAGCAGGCCGAGCGGGCTTACATGCAGTACAGAAGCTTTGAAACGCCCATTAACAAGCACATTTATCTGCGCGCTATTCAGGACAACAACGAAACCCTGTTCTATCGTTTATTGACGGATCATCTGGAAGAGATGATGCCGATTATCTACACCCCGACGGTGGGTGATGCCTGTGAGAAGTTCTCAGATATTTATCGCAGCTCACGCGGTTTATTTATTTCCTATTCCGAACGCGATCAGATTGACGATATTCTGCGCAATGCCACTAAACAAAAAGTGAAAGTGATTGTGGTGACCGACGGTGAGCGCATTCTGGGCTTAGGCGACCAAGGTATAGGCGGCATGGGTATTCCTATTGGAAAGCTCTCGCTGTACACCGCTTGCGGCGGAATTAGCCCTGCGTATACGCTGCCGGTGATGCTGGATGTTGGTACCAATAATGAAAAATTGCTGGAAGACCCTATGTATATGGGCGCTCGGCATAAGCGTATTGAGCAGGACGAGTACGACGAATTCCTCGACAAGTTCATAAAAGCGGTGACCAGACGCTGGCCGGGCGTGATGCTGCAGTTTGAGGATTTTGCTCAGCCTAATGCCATGCCTTTATTGCGTCGTTATCGCGACGAAATCTGCTGTTTTAATGACGACATTCAGGGCACCGCGTCTGTGACGGTGGGCACCTTGCTGGCAGCATGCCGTCAAAAAGGTAAAAAGCTGAGTGAGCAGAAGGTGGTGTTTGTTGGTGCTGGATCTGCGGGCTGCGGTATTGCAGAGCAGATTATGATTCAGATGACCGCCGAGGGCTTAAGCGAGGAACAAGCGAAGAAACAGATCTTCATGGTCGACCGTTTTGGTTTGGTTATGGATACCATGGATGGTTTGCGTGACTTCCAACAGGCGCTGGCGCAGAAGACCAGCGATTTAAACGCGTGGGAATACAGTGGTGATTATCCGTCGCTGCTGGACGTTATGCATTGTGCCGAGCCTGACATTTTAATTGGTGTGTCAGGCCAGGCCGGGCTCTTCACCGAACAAGTTATTTCAACCATGGCAAAAAATGTCGAGCGTCCCATTATTTTTCCACTGAGTAACCCCTCCAGACACGTGGAAGCGCACCCTACAGATGTCCTGAAGTGGAGCGAAGGCCGGGCTATTGTGGCAACCGGAAGCCCGTTCGGAGAGGTGGAATATGATGGCCGTATTTACCCGATAGCGCAGTGCAATAACAGTTATATTTTCCCAGGCATTGGTCTTGGGGTGTTAGCGGTTAAATCTGAGCGGGTGAGTGATGAAATGCTGCGAGTGGCAAGTAAAACACTGGCGAATGCATCGCCCAGCGCTAATGGTAAAGGTGAAGCCTTATTGCCAGCTTTTAATGATTTAACTCAGCTAAGCAAAGACATTGCTTTTGCTGTGGGTAAAGTGGCTCAACAAGAGGGTTTAGCACTGGAAATTGATGACGACACGCTGCGTGAGCGCATCGACAACAATTTCTGGAAACCGGAATACCGCTTCTACAAGCGCGTAAGTATTTAAGAATGCGCTAAGTCGATGGCCCGCTGTAAATCGTTTAGCAGGTCATCGGCGTTTTCAATGCCTACCGATAAACGCAATAAATCCAGCGGCACCGGCGTGTCCGGGCCTTCAATGCTGGCGCGATGCTCAATCAGACTTTCCACGCCACCTAATGACGTAGCGCGGTGCCAGAGCTGAGTTTTAGCTGCAACCGCAATTGCCGCTTTTTCTCCACCGGCTAAACGAATAGACAGCATACCGCCAAAACCGCTCTGCATTTGCTTAACGGCTATTTCATGACCGGCAAAGCTTGGCAAGCCGGGATACAAGACTTCAATAACCTGCGGGTGCTGCTCCAGTTGTTCTGCAATATATAACGCACTTTGACAACTTTCCCGGACCCGTAAAAACAGCGTTCGCATGCCACGCAAGAGTTGCGCTGCGTCCTGAGGCCCCGGAACGGCTCCGGACTGGGCACGAATAGCCACTAAGCGTTTCCAGAACTCGTTATCTTCACGAGCAGCCAGTGCGCCGGAAATAACATCGGAGTGGCCGTTTAGGTACTTAGTCGCGGAGTGCATGACAATATCGGCTCCAAGATCCAATGGCTTGGTCAGCAGTGGTGTTGCCACCGTCGAATCAACGGCAAGCAGGGCACCACATTCTTTTGCCAGGTTAGCGACGGCGGCGATATCGGTAACTGTCCAAAGCGGGTTGCCCGGCGTTTCAAGCCAAATAAGCGTAGGCTCTCTTTCCGCAATAGCGTCGCGTATTTTATTTAAATTGGTGGTATCGAGAAACCGAACATCCAGTCCGCTATCGACACCAAAAGTTTGTAGCCATTTGCGCAAAGCCCAGTACATAACCTTGGGAGCTATGACCGAGTCGCCTGGCTTTAAGGCCTGAAAAACAGCGGTAGCAGCGGCCATTCCCGAAGCGAACAGGCGTGCATCTGCCGCATTTTCTAATTCTGCCAACAGCTTTTCTGCAGGGCGATAAGTGGGGTTGTCAGCTCTTGAATACACCCGACCGCTACGATATTGATTGTCGTCATCACGCAGATAAGTCGTTGATGTGTATACTGGAGGGATAATTACTCCATTCTCGTTGTCAGAGTGACTACCACCCTGAGCAAGGAGTGATTGCGGCGAAAAAGGACGTTTCGTCATATAAATTCTCGTTAAAGTAATCTCAATGCGAGATATCACGTATATTAGAAAGGAATCATTTCATACTAACCGAAGAGGTATTGCAATGCGTTACATAATTTCCGCACTACTAGGCTCTATGTTGTTTGTCGCAAACGCCGCGCAGGCTAACGAATGTGAGCTCTCCATAGATAGCAATGACAACATGAGATTTGATACAAAAGAGATGTCCGTACCAGCTAGCTGTGACGAAGTAACAGTAACCCTTCATCACACGGGTAAACTGGATAAAAAAGTGATGGGTCACAACTGGGTACTAAGTGAAGCTGGTGACATGCAGTCTGTGGTACAACAAGGTATGTCAGCAGGTATGGATAGTAACTATGTACCAGATTCTGATGCTGTAATTGCTGCAACCGACGTTATTGGTGGTGGTGAGCAAACGTCAGTGACGTTTTCAACAGAAGGTATGAGTGCAGATACTGATTATAAATTCTTCTGCACCTTCCCAGGCCACTCAGCAATTATGCAAGGCAGCTTTGCGATTAAAGAATAACTTTCGCAATATGGCTTAACCGCAAATTGACTAGTAATAACTGCAGCCCCCGTGGCTGCAGTTTTTTTGGAGCTCTATTTGACTGCTATGAAGTTTTTACTCATTACCTTTGTTCTTTTGTTGTCATTGCTTGGTACAGGTAGTCAGGCGCAACAATTTGGATCACGTGAAGCGCTGGTGATTACGCAGCCAGTCACCTTTGAGCGCGAACGCAATAGGGTAGAAGCAGTTGGTACAGCGGAAGCTGTGCGCTCCATTACCATATACCCTGCTGTTGGCGACAGAGTGGTTTCGGTAAATTTTACGCCGGGGGAAAAAGTTGAGAAAGACCAGCTATTGGTCGAGCTGGATGCCCGTCGCCAGAAAGTTGCAGTAGAACAAGCACAAATTAACCTGCGCGATGCAGAACGTACGGTAGAACGTTTACGTTCGAGCCGTGAACAGGGCGCTGTTCCTCAGTCGGAACTGGATAACGCTATTTTATTAAGAGATTTAGCCCGGGTTGAACTGGAAAACGCCAAAATTGAGTTGGAAGACCGTTTTATCCGTGCGCCTTTTACCGGAATTATCGGTATTACTGACGTTGAAGTTGGTGACCGCATTGATCAACAAACGGCTATCGCCACTTTAGATGACCGTTCGACCTTATTAATTGATTTTCGTATTCCTGAAGCGGCGGTCTCGTTGTTGCAGGACGGCGCAAAACTAAAAGTGGAGCCCTGGCGCTATTCTGGTACGCCGGTAACGGCTGAAATTGTTGAGCTGGACTCACGAATTAATGCCACTAGCCGTATGTACAGAGCTCGTGCAGAAATCAGTAACGACAGTGATGATTTTTTACCGGGAACGAGTTTCAGAACGGCCATAGAACTTGCCGGTGAAGAGTTCGCTTCAATACCTGAAGCGGCCTTATCCTGGGGGGTTAATAACCCATTCGTCTGGGTGGTTGAAGACGACAAAGCGCACCGAGTCGACGTGCAAATAGAACAGCGTTTGGCAGGACGTGTCTTGGTTTCAGGCGATATTCAACGTGATGATTTGCTTATAGTTGAAGGTGTTCAAAGCTTACGAGAAGGTCAGCCAGTGACTTTCGACAGAACCACACTTGATGCGCAAGAGGGCATTGAATAATGTCAGATCAACAACCGAATAATCAGCAGGATGCGAACGACTTACCTTCGGTCTCTATTCGTCGTCCGGTATTGATTGTTGTTCTTAATGTTCTTATTGCTGTAGCTGGTTTGGCTGCGCTTATGGGCGTAGAAGTACGTGAACTTCCGGATGTGGACAGACCCGTTGTTGGTGTAAGCGCGTCACTTCCGGGGGCCGCACCGGAAACAGTGGATGCCGAGGTCACCAGTATTCTGGAGGGAGCGGCAGCTCGTGTTTCGGGTGTAGAGTCAATTCAGTCCTCGAGTGAAGAAAATAGTGCGCGGATTTCTATTGAATTCCGTCCCGGAGTTGACTTGGATGTGGTGGCCGCGGAGGTTCGCGAAGCGGTCAATCAAGTGCGTCGGGAATTACCCGACGATGTTGAACAAATTAATGTTCGTAAAGCTGACAATGATGCGCGATCAGTTTTGGATATTGCGGTTAGCAGCGAGAGCCTGACTCAGGAAGAATTGACCCGCCGTCTGGAAACCGATTTGTCTCCGGCATTTTTAGCCATAAACGGTGTTGCCGATGTGCGCCTGAACGGTGACCGGGAACGCGTATTGCGGGTTGATCTTGATCCGCTCAAGCTCGTGAGTTTTGGTTTATCTGTAACGGATGTCGCTGATGCATTGCGCCTGGCGCCTTTTGACGTACCGGCTGGTAGTTTGCGATCAACCGACCAGCGTCTGATTATTCGTGCAGATGCCACAGCCATTACGGAAGAGCAAGTAGAGAACATAATTGTTCGCGATGACACTCGTGTTGGTGATGTCGCACAGGCTTATTTTGCACCGGCTGATGCTGGCAGTTTTGTTCGACTGGACGGTAAACCGGTGGTTGGTTTGGGGGTAATACGCCAGGCGGGGTCTAATACCATTGAAATCTCTGATCAGGCGTTGAAGGTCCTTGAACGCCTGCGAGAGCGTTTTCCTGATATGGAAATGCGTATCACCAATGATGATGCGCAATTTATTCGTACATCAGTAGCTGAAGTAGTGACAACGCTCGCCATTACCATCGCTCTGGTTGTCGTTACTTTATGGGTATTCATTGGTTCATTCCGCGCGACGATTATTCCTGCGTTCTCCATTCCGGTTGCGCTGTTCGGTGCTATAGCCGCTATTTGGCTAATGGGATTTTCCATCAACATTTTGACCTTACTGGCGCTGGTACTGGCTACAGGCTTGATTGTTGATGATGCCATTGTGGTTACTGAAAATATTCAGCGACGCCGCAGCATGGGGCTTGGTAGCCGTGCTGCGGCCGTATTAGCCACCCGCGAAGTGTTTTTTGCGGTAGTGGCAACGACGGCGGTATTGGTTGCGGTTTTCGTCCCTATTGCGTTTTTACCCTCAACGGCGGGGCGTTTATTCCGCGAGTTTGGCGGTGTTCTTGCCGCGGCAGTGGTCATTTCTTCTTTTGTCGCTTTATCCCTGGTGCCGGCATTTACCGCTCGTTTGCCTAAATCAGCCGGGCAGAATAACCGGTTTGCAGGAATCGGCAATGCCTTTAAACGGTTCTATAAACGAACGCTGCGCAAAGCTCTGGACTTTAGCTGGGTTGTGGTGGTGTTATCGTTACTGTCTGCTGGCGGCGGAGCGTTGCTTTATAATGAAATTGACAGCGAGCTTATGCCTAGTGAAGACCGCGGGGCGGTTCGGGTGTTCTCGCGCGGACCTGACGGTGTTGGTCTTAAGTTTATGGATCGTCAGGCACGTAAGCTGGAAGAAGTGCTGCTGGAATATAAAGAAAGTGGTGACATCGAGTCCATTTACACTGTTGTTGGCCAGTGGGACCCAAATCTGGTTTTCATTACAGCAAACCTTAAACCCTGGGAAGAGCGAGATATTAGCCAACAGGAAATCATTAATAGCATTCGGGAGCCATTGAGCCAGGTTCCGGGTGCGCCGGGACGCGCTTTTGGTGATAACAGCCTGAATTTAAGAGGTCAGGGCGGTGGCCTGGAAATGGCGATTACCGGCGAAAATTATGACGACATCTTTAGAGCTGCCCGTGAGTTTACTGCCGTAGTCAAAGAGCGGATGCCGGATTTGGGTGACCCGAATGTCTCCTACCAACCCACGCAACCACAATTACGGGTGAAAATTGATCGTCGCCGCGCTGCAGAACTTGGAGTTTCCTTAAATGACATATCTTCTACTCTGCGTGCTGCTATAAATGGTGATGATGTCGCTGACTTAAACGTGGGAGACCAGCAAATTCCGGTTATGTTGCGCACGCGCAATAATTTAATTCAGTCGCCACAAGATATGCAAAACCTTTATGTGTCCTCCAGTAGTGGCGATTTGGTACCCATTTCCAGCGTTTCAGAAATTATTGAAGAGGGTGTGTCTGCAGAGTTGGAACGTCAGGCACAGCGGCGCGCGATAGAAGTTGATGTGCAACTGCCTGAAGGTTTGCCGATGTCGGAAGTTGTAGAGCAGTTGCGTGCTATTGCCGAAGAAGTTTTGCCCAGCAGCATGGGGCTGGTATTTTTAGGCGAAGCCGCAACATTTGAAGACACCTCACAGGAAATAGCTATGACCTATATTCTGGCGTTCCTGATTGTCTTGTTGGTACTCGCGGCTCAGTTTGAATCATTAAACAGTGCGGTGGTTGTTATGCTGACCGTACCTTTCGGCGTTGCCGCAGCTATCTACGCCTTGTTCCTGACGGGCACCTCCATGAACATTTACTCACAGATTGGATTGGTGATGCTGATTGGTCTGCTGGCGAAAAACTCTGTATTGCTGGTTGAGTTTGCCGACCAGCTGCGTGACCGAGGGCTCGCTGTTCGTGAGGCGATAGAAGAAGCTTCACTCATACGTTTACGGCCCATAATGATGACTCTGGTATCAACGGTTCTGGGTGGCCTGCCACTCATTCTGTCTTCTGGTGCGGGGGCCGAAGCGCGTAATTCAATTGGCTGGGTTGTTTTCGGTGGCTTGGGGCTGGCAACTCTGTTTACGCTTTACCTGACGCCTGTGCTTTATTTGTGGTTAGCACGCTTTACTAAACCTCGAGCGGATGAAGCGGCTCGTCTGGAAAGTGAAATGGAAGCAGCGAGAGAAAGCGGCCATTAAGATGGCCGCTCATAGGTTGCTGATTTCTGAATTTAAGAGTCCATGACGCTTAATTTGGTTCGAATATAGTCCGCGTGACCAATGTAGAGCAGGTCTGCCAGTTTGCGCAACATGCTTTCCTCATGAGGGTCAAGTTCGCCATCAGCGTAGGCAACTACCCATAAGCTTTCCAGTAATTCAACACGTTTTTCGTAGGCGAGAGCTTTTAGCTGAGAGGTGAACTCATGTAATGATGACGCTTCTTTTACTGCTGTTACGGCTTTTTTTATAGCGTTTTCCGCTTGCTCACCCTTAATCTCATATTCGTTCTCAAGCTCATGTAAAAGATGCTGACGTTCGTCGTCTGATAACTTACCGTCGGCAAGACTAATTTCAGTCATTAATACCAGTGAAAGGAATGCATCGTTTGTCATGCCATCAGCCTTATCCAGACTGACTTGTTCAGCGGCAGTATTGTTTTGAAAAAAGTTTTGCAGAGCTTTAAGCATACAAGGTCCTATTTAGGTAAATTCGGTAAGAAAAATGAAAATTCAGTGCCTTCGCCAGGTGTTGATTGGACAGAAATCTGACCTTTGAGTTTCCGTGTTACTAAATTATAAACAATAGAGAGGCCTAATCCTGAGCCGCCAGTCTGACGAGAGGTGGTAAAAAAAGGCTCAAAAATATCTTTGATGGTTTCGCTGTCCATGCCTTTGCCGTTGTCACGAAAAGAAAAGTGTACGCCGCTCTCTTCCTCGGCGGTAAGAATGTCAATTTTATGATTTTCGTTGGGCTCGGCAAAAGCATGGTCGTTGGTGTTACTGACCAAATTAGTCACGATTTGTGCCAGCGCCCCCTGATAGGTATTGAGGACAATGTCTTCACTGCAATGAATTGTAATGGTGACTTTTTTCTTTTTCACCATGGGGTTCAGGCTTAATACTAATGCGTGTAGGTAATCGTTGAGCTGGCATTTTACCAGCTCAAAACTGGACTGGTCGACAGCCGTTTTCTTAAAGTTCTGAATCAAAGTAGCGGCTCGTTCAAGGTTACTGCTTAGTAGCTGGTAAGCTTCAAACGTATTATCGATAAAGGTCTGCAGATGTTTTCGAGAAATGGAGCCATCGGTAAAGCTCTGATTCAGTTTTTTCAGCCGGTGCTCACAATGAGTCACGGCGGTTACTGAGACACCCAGCGGGGTATTCACCTCATGAGCAACACCTGCAACCAATTTACCTAATGCTGCCATTTTTTCCGTTTCAATTAACCTTTCCTGAGCCTGCTTAAAATTATCCAGTGCTTTGGTCAACGATTCCGTGCGCTCTTCGACCATACCTTCGAGTTGCTCGTTCTGCCGAATAAGCAGTGCCTCAAATCGCTCCCGTTCCGAAGCACTGACTGCCCGGCCATAAATATCCGCAAGTACACCGACAAAGGCGACTTCATTAGATGTCCAGTGGCGCGAGGGTCTGCGGCTTTCACAGCACATAACGCCTATCATTTCACCTTTATGGCGTAAGGGAACATCGAGCATGCCGTGTACACCGGTCTCCTCCAGATAGCTGGCGCTGAGCTCTGCTGTTGCCGGGTGACTGCGGGCATCATTGACGATGATGGTTCGCTCAGTCATTAGCACCTGAAAGTATGAAGGGAGTTCAGACTTGCGCAATACGGGCACATCAGTGTTTAACTGTTCTTTATCAATGAGTTTAGCGGCGGTCATGCTTTGTTTGTCTGGCTGCAATAACCAAATACTAACCCGGGTGATATCCAGCCCTTTCAAAGCTGAAGTTAATATAAGCTCAGACGCTCTCTCTAAGTCGCCACCGTCAATATCGGGCGATTTAGAGACGTCCAGGAGGATGTTTTCTAAGGCGTCGTTCATATTCAATCCGGTTGCCTGAATATTTGCTCACTATAACCCACTGACTTTTAATGTCCATTAACCGACCATAACTCCCCATTTAACGTTAGCGACTGGACTTTTGGATCTTAACTCCTTACAAAGGTAAGACATTTTGAATGAGGCACTACCATGAAAAAGACAACACTGACCTTAGCGGTGGCATCGCTTTTAAGTTTTGCACCGGTGAGCATGGCAGAAGAACAAACCCAGGGCTGGGATGTCAGTAGCCCGCAGGGTGAATTTAAAGACATTGATATCTCGGTTAACTCCGGTACCTGGATGAATGTGGATGTCAGCCCGGACGGTGAATACATTGTATTTGATTTACTGGGTGACATTTATCGCATGCCCTTTGGCGGCGGAGACGCTGAAAAACTTGTGGGCGGTATAGCCTGGCATATGCAGCCGGTTTATTCGCCCAATGGACGTTACATTGCTTTCACTTCGGATCAGGGCGGTGGCGATAATATCTGGGTGATGGATGCCAATGGCAGCAACGTGCGTGCGGTTACCGAAGAAACTTTCCGGTTGTTGAACAGCCCGGCCTGGAGTCCTGATAGCGAATTTCTGGTGGCGCGTAAGCATTATACCGCCAGCCGTTCGTTAGGTGCAGGTGAAGTCTGGATGTACCACCGCAGTGGCGGCTCGGGCGTGCAATTGACGGAACGTCCGAACGACCAGAAAGACTTAGGCGAGCCGGCGTTTTCCCCCGACGGCAAGTACATCTATTTTTCGCAGGATGACACACCGGGCAAAACCTTTCACTACAGTAAAGACTCGCTGGAAGGCATTTACACCATTAAGCGCTTTGAGCGCGAAAGCGGGGAAATTGAAACTCTGATAAGTGGTGCCGGTGGCGCCATTCGTCCGACACCGTCACCCGACGGGCGCTATCTGGCTTACATTAAGCGTGAAGACTTTGACAGCGTGTTGTACGTGCTGGACCTGAAGACCGGCGAACACAAGCGGGTTTACGGGAAGATGGAGCGTGACATGCAGGAAACCTGGGCCATTCACGGTGTTTACCCGACCATGGACTGGACACCGGACTCGAAGCAATTAGTTTTCTGGGCTGGCGGTCACATTCAGAAGCTGAACATTGACGACGGCAACGCGCGCATTATTCCTTTTAGAGTTGAAACCGAAAAGAAAGTACAGCACGCTTTGCGCTTTAAGCAAAACGTTGAAGCTGATGAATTTGACGTAAAAATGTTGCGTATGGCGCAAGTGTCACCGCAGGGCGACTCAGTGATTTACGAAGCTTTGGGTAGTTTGTACCAGCGTTCACTGCCCAATGGGGAACCGCAGCGTTTAACCAATAGCGAAGACTTTGAGCTGTACCCGCAATACTCGCGCGACGGCGAAAGCGTAGTATTTGTTCGCTGGAACGACGAAGCGCAGGCAAAGGTTATTGTTCGCGATATTAGCTCTGGTAATGAGCAGGTGCTGAATACCGGACAGGGTAACTTCGTCGAACCCACGTTCTCCCCGGACGGCAAGCACGTGGTTTACCGCAAAATACGTGGGGGTTACTTAATTTCCGATAAGTTTGGTCTGGAAAACGGTATCTACCGCGTTGCGGTGTCTACCAATGCAGAACCAGAGCAAATAGCAGAAAGTGGACGCTTGCCGCAATACGGTGCACGTAACGACCGGGTTTATTTGATGACACCGGGCGCTAAGCCAACCTTAAGTGCTATCGATTTGCGTACTCTTGAGCAGCGCGAGTTGTATCAGTCGGAGTTGGCTACTGAATTCCGCGTGTCTCCGGACGGCAAGCAACTGGCTTTTGCGGAACGCTTTAAAGTGTTTGTTACGCCTTTAGTTGAGCGCGGCAGCGTTATAAACGTGGGGCCTGGTGATAAACAAATGCCGGTGCATCAACTTTCCGTTCGTGCCGGTGAAAACTTATCCTGGACCGCAAACAGTGATCAGATTTACTGGACATTGGGGCCGGAGCTTTACCATACATCGGTAGCCGAAGCTTTTAATGCTGAAACCGACAGCGAAACCCTGAAAGTAGAAAATGGCCAGAACATTGGTTTTGAACAGGACGCTATGGTACCGGATACCACCGTTGCTTTTGTTGGTGGCCAGGTCATTACCATGAATGGCGATACCGTTTATGAGCAGGGTACCGTGGTGGTTCGAAATAATAAAATTGTAGCGGTTGGCCCTGAAGCAGAGGTGAGTGTGCCTTCTGGTGCTGAAGTGATTGATACCAGCGGTAAAACCGTCATGCCCGGGTTATTCGATGCGCACGCGCACGGTGGTCAGGGCCAGGCGGAAATTATCCCGCAGCAGAACTGGGGGCAGTACGCGAACCTGGCATTTGGTGTGACCTCCATTCACGATCCGTCTAACGACACGACCGAATTTTTTGCGGCCTCAGAACTGCAGAAAGCGGGAAGAATTGCAGCACCACGACTGTTTTCAACCGGCACCATTTTATACGGCGCCAATGGGCCAGGTTACACCTCGCATGTGGATAGCTTAGAAGACGCTAAGTTTCATTTAGAGCGTTTGAAGAAAGTCGGTGCGTTTTCTGTGAAGAGTTATAACCAGCCACGTCGTAACCAGCGTCAACAAGTGGTTGAAGCAGGGCGCGAACTGGAAATGATGGTGGTGCCGGAAGGTGGTTCTTTGCTGCAGCACAATTTAACCATGATTATGGACGGTCACACCACGGTGGAGCATTCACTGCCGGTAGCCAATATCTATGATGATATTCGTCAGTTATGGCAGCAAAGTGACGTGGCTTATACACCAACTCTGGGCGTGGCTTATGGCGGTATCTGGGGTGAGAATTACTGGTATGCGGAAACCGATGTGTGGAAGCATCCTAAGCTGACTCAGTATGTTCCTATGGACTTTTTAGTGGGTAAGGCAATGCGTCGTGAAAAAGCGCCGCATAACCACTATAACCACTTTAATAATGCGGAAGTGGCGACTGAGCTGCAGGACTTAGGTGTTGAAGTGCTCTCTGGTGCTCACGGTCAGCGCGAAGGTTTAGCGCAACACTGGGAAATCTGGATGATGGCGCAGGGCGGTATGGAGCCGCTGGAAGCATTGCGCACAGCTACACTCGACCCGGCAAAAGTCTTTGGTATGGACCACGCTTTAGGGTCACTGGAAGAAGGTAAACTGGCGGATATTATCGTGATTGATGGCAACCCGCTGGAGAACATCCGTGATACCGATAAAGTGACTCATACCATGGTCAATGGCGTACTCTATGACGCCACCACCATGGATCGCTTGCTGCCGGAGCCACGCAAACGTAAGGACTTTTTCTGGGAAGAATAAGCCTTTATTAAGAACCTTATGAAGCTGCCGCGGTTTCGGCGACCACTTGCCGGAACCAGCGGTGGCCTGCATCGTGTTGTAATAGCGGTGACCAGATCATGGTCAGAGTTAACCCCGGTATTTCGAATGGCGGGGCTTTCATGACCAGTTGGTTATCCTGTGAATACAGTTCGGCTGCGCGCGTTGGCAGAGTAGCAACCAGCCCTTGGCGTGCCAGATACATAGCGACATGGTAATTACGGGTAAACACCTTAATTTTTCGGCGTTTGCCCAGTTTATCTAACGCGTCGTCTACCCACCCGAGTTTTTGTACGTCATGCGGATCCATTCCTACGCCCACACCAAAACCGGTTTTACTCACCCAGACGTGCTGAGCCTTTAAGTAATTGTCCAGCGTGTACTCTTCCAGTAATGGATGATCTTTACGGATCAAACAGGAGAACTCATCGCTCCATAAGTTCTTTTGGTGAAACGATTGTGGCAGTTGTTCAAAACGGTTAATGGCTAAATCGACTTTGCCGTTTTCGACATCGTGAAAGCTGATATCGCTGGGGGTCATAATGTCCAGTGAGACATGAGGCGCTTGCTCATCGAGCTTTTCCAGCAGTTTCGGCATGAGTGTAGAAGCGGCGTAATCGGACGCCATAATACGAAACACCTGATCACTGGTGGGAGCGTCAAACTCACGCACCGGCTGGATCATTTCCTCAACCGAATACAATACGCCGCGCAGTGCTTCCTGCATATCCAGCGCACGCTGGGTCGGCACCATGCCCTCGCTGGTGCGCACCAAAATAGGGTCATTCAGCAGGTTGCGAAGACGCTTCAGGCCGTTACTCATGGCGGGCTGGGTGATATTTAGCTGTGCCGCTGCACGGGTAACGTTTTTTTCCCGCAGCAGAACATCAAGGTAAACCAGCAGGTTCAGGTCAATGTCTTTGATGGTATTCATAGCTATCCAGAATAAGTGGGATATAAAAAATCTATCGGGATTATAAATAGGGTGAATGTATAACGCCAGTTTTGTTTCGTTGCCCTGGATTAAGAAACAGACTTGCTTATTTTTATTAACCCACCATAATTAAGTTGTTAATCTTTAATAAATGATATTTGGTGGTTAAAGTGAATAGTGCAAATGGCTTTTTAAAAACGGTTGGGGATCTCATTAAGCGTCAGCGTTCATTAGCCATGGATCAGCAGGATTTCGCCAAGCGGCTGGGCTGCGGCGTCAATACGGTTTACCGTATGGAAAACGGCCATTCAGTTAACTCACTGACATTATTTACCGCCCTGGAATTGTTGGGGTTACTAGAGCATTTTACTCCGGTTCTGGATGATCAGTACGCAAGGGTGGCGCACGCGCCTCAGCGCAAACGCCGAAAAACCTCAGAGGATTTTTCTAATGACTTCTAAGGCGTATGTTTTTATCGAAGGATTAGAGAATGAGCCAGTTATTTGTGGTGTTATTTGGTATGACCCGACCAATAGGATTGGCCGCTTTCGATACGGTCAGTCCTATTTAGCCCGAAACGATGCTTTTGCGCTGGATCCTGTTCACTTGCCGTTAACGGACGAACTATTTGAGACGCGTGCTAACAAAGGGCTGTTTGGTGTTTTGACCGATGCCGGAGCTGATGCCTGGGGACGAAAGTTGATCACCCAGTTACGCACAACCAAGCCCGAAAATGAGTTGGAGTTTTTAATTGCGGGTGCATCCATGGGTGTGGGGGCTATTAGTTTCAGTCTTTCTCAATCAAAATCAAAAGCTAAAGTATCCCGGAATACACTGGATGATATCGATCTGTTACTGGCCGGGAAAAACGCAATTCTGAATTCAGAAAATGTCTCTGTTGAGGTGAAAAAAGCGTTTCAATACGGCGAGTCAATGGGTGGTGCCAGGCCAAAAACCGTGCTTCAGCATAACGGACAAGCTTATTTATTAAAATTTAACCGCCCCGACGACCTCTACAACGTAGCCAGAGTAGAAAGCGCAACAATGACGATGCTAAACGAAGTAGAAGGAGTGAATGTTGCCGGTACTCAGTTACTAGCTGGTGAAGAGGACGTGTTGATGAGCGAGCGATTTGACCGTCGTGGTCTGGATGTTTCGCATCATTTTATTAGTGCTAACTCGCTGTTGGCCGAGGGAAATGTCAGCGAAGCCATGCTAAAGACAACCTACTCCTATGGTGCACTGGCAGAGTATATGAGGAAAACCAGTCAGCGCGCTGAGGATGCAACCGAGCTTTATAAACGTATGGCATTTAATGTGTTTATTGGTAACACCGACGACCACGGTAGAAATCATGCTTTATTCTGGGATTTAAAGTCCGGCGGCTGGAGGCTTTCGCCGGCCTATGATGTACTGCCTATTAATAATAGTCAGCAACATGCTTTGGGGGTTGGTGAATATGGACGTGAAGGCAGTATTGATAATGTCTTGTCGCAATGCCGACGGTTTGGTGTTACGCCTAAAAAAGCGAAGAACATACTCGAGAACATTCGGGAGCTGGTGGGTGAGTGGCCTGTTTATTATAAAGAGAATGGCGTTGCGGATGGTGACATTGAACGATTAAAAGCCGTTATTCCCGAGCCGTCCAAATTTAAGGCCTGAATTAAGGAAGCATTACCATGACAATTAGCCCCGAAACCATGGCAAAAAGTATTCTGGATGGCTTTCATAGTCACTATCGGCGTTTTCAGGCGCTGACTCAGGGGGCACGTGAACGTTTCTTGCAGCGTGACTGGAAGGCGGTTTTGTCGGCAGCTTCAGAGCGTATTCATTATTACGACCATCAGGTGGGCACAACGGCGAAAAAAGTCGAGCGCCGGGTGGGGAATGAGCTTGACGAAAATCTGTGGCGGGCAACTCGGCAACGCTACCAGCAACTGCTGAAGTTTCACCCACAGGCTGAGCTTGCAGAAACCTTTTACAATTCCGTGTTTTGCCGGGTGTTCGACCGGGCCTACTTTAATAACGACTACATTTTTGTAGAAACTGTGCTGGCGAATCATATTCCGGTACCGGTGGAGAACGAATGCCACTCTTACTTTCCGGTGGTTGACGGACTGGAAGGGACACTGACGCGGGTGTTTGAGGATATTGGCCTGGGCGGTGAATTTGAAAGCTTTGAAAATGATATTGAACAGCTGCGCGATAAGTTCTTTGAGCGCGCAACAGAAACCGATATTGAAGCGCATAACCTGCGCATAGATGTTTTGAAGTCGCCGTTTTACCGAAACAAAGCCGCGTATATTGTCGGACGGGTGGTGACTGAGAATAACCATTACCCTTTTATTGTACCGGTGCTGATCAACTCGCAGGGTAAGCTTTATGTGGATGCCTTTATTACCCGGTCGGATCGCATGGCGACCATTTTTGGCTTTGCCCGCTCGTATTTTATGGTCGAAACCGAGGCGCCTTCTGCTTTGGTGCGGTTTTTAAAGGACTTGATGCCGCACAAAACTCTGGCAGAGCTTTACTCGTCGGTGGGGTTTCATAAGCAGGGCAAAACCGAGTTCTACCGGGAATTCTTGCACCATTTGCGCCGCACAGACGACCAGCTGTCTGCTGCCCCCGGTGTTAAAGGCATGGTTATGACGGTGTTTACGTTGCCGTCTTTTCCTTATGTGTTTAAAGTCATTAAAGACCGCTTGGGCGGCACCAAGGAGTTTGGCCGCCAGACGGTAATTGATCGTTACCGCATGGTGAAGCGGCATGACCGGGTGGGGCGTATGGCCGATACTTTGGAGTTTGTCGATGTGGCGTTGCCGCTTAAGCGAATATCTGCCGACTTACTGGACGAGTTTAAGCAAACCATTGCTAATTCTATTTCAATAGAAGGTGACACTCTGATCATTCACCAGTTGTTTGTTGAGCGCCGAATGACGCCGCTGAATTTGTACTTAGAATACGCCAATGACGAGGAAGTGGATGCGGCGATGGACGACTACGGCCGGGCGTTAAAAGAAATGATGGCGGCGAATATTTTCCCCGGCGACATGTTACTGAAAAACTTTGGTGTCACACGCCATAAACGTGTGGTGTTTTATGACTACGACGAAGTGCGGTATTTAACGGATATGAGTTTCAGACGTTTGCCGGAAAACGACTGGGAGGTTTCCTACGCACCGAATGATGTTTTCCCGCAGCAGCTGGCGCAGTTTGCGGTGCCGCAGGCAAAGTACCGCGACAAGCTATTGAAGCGTCATCCTGAATTGATTGACCCGGCTTACTGGTGCCGCGTGCAAAAAAACATCCGCAAGGGTGAGCTTACGGATGTCTTTCCTTATGATGCTGACTTGCGCTTTACGCGGAGGTTTTAAACTGGTCTTCCTCGGTTGAGCCTTTCAGTGCGGTGACTGAGGAAACCCCACCCTGAATAACGTTGGTCAGCTCGTCAAAGTAACCGGTACCCACTTCCTGTTGGTGCGCCACAAAGGTGTAGCCTTTGTCGGCTGCTTCAAACTCTTGTTGCTGTAGTTTAACGTAGGCTGACATGTCGTTGCGGGCATAATCATGTGCCAGCTCAAACATGTGATACCACATGTTGTGCACACCGGCCAAAGTAATAAACTGGAACTTGTAACCCATTTCGGCAAGCTCACGTTGGAACTTAGCAATGGTTTCGTCGTCCAGGTTGCGTTTCCAGTTAAACGATGGCGAACAGTTGTAGGCGAGCAATTTGCCCGGATACTTGGCGTGAACCGCCTCAGCAAACTGGCGTGCTTCGTCTAAGTCGGGCTTAGCGGTTTCGCACCAAATGAGGTCGGCAAACGGCGCATAAGCTAAGCCGCGTGAAATGGCTTGTTCAATACCTGGCTTCACGCGATAGAAACCTTCTGCGGTACGTTCTCCGGTAATGAAAGGCTTATCGTTGGGGTCAAAGTCGGAGGTTAGCAAGTCAGCAGCATTGGCGTCAGTACGGGCGACAATGAGTGTCGGTGTACCGGCAACATCCGCAGCTAAACGTGCGGCGGACAGCTTCTGTACCGCTTCCTGCGTTGGTACTAATACCTTCCCGCCCATGTGCCCACATTTTTTCACTGAGGCCAGCTGGTCTTCAAAATGCACGCCAGCAGCACCGGCTTGGATCATGCGCTTCATCAGCTCGTAAGCATTGAGGACGCCGCCAAATCCTGCTTCAGCATCAGCGACAATTGGCGCAAAGTAGTCAACGTAATTGTCGTCTTCCGGTGTTATGCGTTTCGACCACTGAATCTGGTCGGCACGGGCAAAAGAGTTATTGATGCGCTCTACCACGGTTGGTACTGAGTCGACCGGATACAGCGATTGATCTGGGTACATGCTGCAGGCCGAGTTGTTGTCAGCCGCTACCTGCCAGCCGGAAAGGTAAATGGCCTGCAGACCCGCTTTAACTTGCTGCACCGCTTGACCACCGGTTAAAGCACCCAACGCGTTCACATAGTCTTTGCCGAATTTTTCCTGTGCTTTGCCGTGAATGAGCTGCCACAGTTTATCGGCGCCATTGCGGGCATAGGTGTATTCTGGCTGCACGCTACCACGAAGGCGCACCACATCTTCAGCGCTGTAAGGGCGTTCAACACCTTTCCAGCGTGGGTCGGTGTCCCATTGCTTTTGTAATTCTTTAACTTGTTGTGCGAAAGAAAGATTCTGGGTTGTCATAAATAATGTCCTTGTTGTTCTTTAATCGTTATTAGTTGAGTTGTTGGTAGCCGGGCAGGGTCAGAAAGTCGACCAGCTCGTCGGCTGTGGTAATTTCTTCCAGCAGGCTTAGGGCCTGGGAGAAGGGTTCGTTGTTCCAGCGCTGTTCACCGACTTCGTTTTTCACCACGTCTGCTTCTTCGCGCAGGTATTGTCGGAACAGCTCTTTGGTGACCGGGGTGTTATCGAAAAGCGATTTGCCGTGGCGTATCCACTGCCAGATGGAGGTACGCGAAATCTCTGCGGTGGCGGCGTCTTCCATCAGGCCGTAGATAGGAACGCAGCCTTTGCCGTTCAGCCACGACGCAATGTATTGCAGTGACACCCGAATGTTGGTTCGCATGCCGGCTTCGGTGCGTTCACCATCGCAGGGTTGAAGTAGCAAAGCTTGATCAATTTCGGTGTCGTTTTCACGCACTACATGAAGCTGGTTGTCGCCTTCAATACCATCGACAAAAATTTTGCGTACGGTATCAGCAAGCCCGGGGTGGGCAATCCAGGTGCCGTCGTGGCCGTTGTCACGTTCCATGGTTTTATCAGCATGAACTTTAGCCAGAATTTTTTCATTTTCGGCCGGATCTTTGCTGGGAATAAAGGCCGCCATACCACCCATAGCCAAAGCCCCGCGCTGGTGACAGGTTTTTACTAACAAGCGTGAATAAGCATTAAGAAAAGGCTTGTCCATGCTCACCACCTGGCGGTCGGGCAACACTCGCTCCGGATGCTCTTTCAGGGTTTTGATGTAGCTGAAAATGTAGTCCCAGCGGCCGCAGTTAAGTGCGGCAATGTGGTCTTTTATGGCGTGCAGTATTTCGTGCATTTGAAAAACCGCAGGCAGGGTTTCAATCAGTATGGTGGCGCGAATGGTGCTGGTTTTCAGGCTGAACTTTTTCTCGGTGAAGTGAAAAACATCGGCCCACCATTTGGCTTCGTCGCTGTGCTCCAGCTTGGGCAGGTAGTAATACACACCAGTGCCTTGCTGCAGCCGCTGTTGGTAATTCAGCAGAAAGTACAGCGCAAAATCCATTAACGCGCCGGGAATTGGTTGACCATTACGCTGTACGTGTTTCTCCGGTAGGTGCAGGCCGCGAACCCGTGCAATCAGCAATGCCGGATCAGGGGCGACTTCATAATGTTTGCCGCTGTCGGGGTCGGTGTAGGTCATGCCGCCAATGTTGGCGTCACGCAGGTTAATTTGACCATTGACCATGCCTTCCCAGGTAGGTGACTGGGAATCTTCAAAGTCGGCCATGTAGCAGTCGACATTGGCATTCAGTGCGTTGATGACCATCTTGCGGTCCACCGGTCCGGTAATTTCTAAGCGGCGTTTCTTCAAATCTGCCGGCAGTTCGGCAATGCGCCAGTCTCCCTCTCGGATGTCTTGAGTGGCAGCATCAAAATCAGGCAACTGACCCTGGTCAAATTGCGCCTGACGTTGCTGGCGCTTCTTCAACAGCGACTCTAACTGTGGTTGAAAGGTATCGACTAACTCAGCGAGAAACGACTGATTCTCGTCGCTGAACAAGGCTTTTGCATTGTCATCAAGCGGCTGACTGAAGTGAAATAGGTTGTTCATTTTTGAATCCGTTGTTATTAGTTTGTTAACACGGATTTAGATTAGCCGCTGGTCTAACCATTAGTCTAATTTATGCAGTTAATTAGCAGTATTCAGGAAGGTTATTTTAGTTGAGATAGGTTCTGTGGCTAAAATTCGAACGGGGCCATTGCGGCCCCGTCTATAGATTAACTTGCAATTTTTAAACTCTAAAACGCTTAACCAGTTCATTAAGGTCAACTGCCAGGCGCGACAGCTCGCGGCTTGAGGCATTGGTTTGCTCTGAGCCGGAAGCTGTTGAATTAGACAGATCACGAATGCTGACCAGGTTTTTATCAACATCGCGCGACACATTTGCCTGCTCTTCTGCGGCACTGGCTATGGACGTGTTGTGATTGTTTATTTCACTTACGGCCGTGGCAATTAACTGCAGTGCTTCACCGGCTTCACGTGCCACGTCCAGAGTCTTAGTAGCACGCTCTAAGCTCTTGTCCATAGTGGCTACAGAACGGTCGCTGGATTCATTAATAGCTTTAACCATGTCTTCAATCTCAACAGTGGACTGCTGTGTCTTGTGAGCTAAAGAACGAACTTCATCCGCAACAACGGCAAACCCGCGTCCTGATTCACCTGCACGGGCCGCTTCTATTGCGGCATTCAGTGCCAGCAAGTTGGTTTGCTCTGCAATACCGCTAATAACTTCAAGTACTTTGGTAATGCTCTTAACTTTTTCCGCAAGCTCTGTCACGTTACCTGAAGAGTCTCCTATTTCCTGAGACAACTCTTCAATAGCACGGACCGTTTTACGTACGCTGTCATTACCTTGTTGCGCTTGTTGATTTGCTTCGTCAGAAGCTTCCGAAGCGTTTTGGGCATCCTGCGCAACGGTTTCAACGGCCGTGGTCAGCTCATTTACAGCTGTTGCTGCCTGTTCTAATTCTTCAGACTGCTGCTGAATAGTCCGGGTGGACTCTTCTGTCACTGAGCTTAGCTCTTCAGAGGTTGACGCTAACTGCTCCGACGACTCCGATATGGTGGTAATGGAATTGCGCAACTCTGTTTGCGTTCGTTCTAGTTGACGAAGCAGGTGCGCTGGCTCGTCGTTGCCGACAATTTCAATGCGTTGTGTTAAGTCGCGCTTAGCAATGCTTTCAGCAAAATCAACAGCAGCACTAATAGGTGACACAATACTGCGGGTTAGCACAACAGCGAATACAGCGAGTAATGCGATAGCAATGACGAGTACAATGATAACCGCCAGGTTGGCATTTTCGGCTACGCCGTGTGCGTTACTTGCAGCATCATCAATAAGAGTGCTTTCTCTACTGTGAAGTTCTTCTAACTTATCAGTAATTTTATTGGTCAGCGGAAGTATGCTGTTTTCTCTTATCGAGGCAATAGCATCTTCAAGTCCCGCATCAACCAGCTTATTGAATTGCTCGTTTAACTGCCAATATTCTTTATCAAGCGCCTTATATTCATTAAATAATTCTTGCGCCCGAGAATCCTCTATAACACTTTCGTATTCGCTCTGGTTACGCTTAAGTGAATCAATTGCATCGGAAAGCTTTGCTTTATAGTTTGTTAAACGGTCAGCGTCATTTATATAGCTGGAAACGTTGGCTGAATGAATTCGCACCAAAAGAAAATCACGGTTTATATCATTTACGTTGTCCAGCGCCGGCATTTGTTTATCGGTTATAGTCGTTATTTCGTTAGAAATAACCCCAACCCGGTTTAGTGCAAAAATTCCGAGAATAAGGATGAGTATACCGACCAGTCCGAAAGCGACACTCGCTCGCAGACCTATAGAAATTTGTCGTATCATGGCGTGTTCCTTTGTTTAATCACCGCAATTATTTGATTGTAGCAAACTCATCAGTGCTTAAGCTTGCCGTATCCTTTTGTGGTCTATCGGCAGCTAACCCGAAAAACAATAACTTTTTAGTAAGTTTTTTAGTTTTTCTTGAGTTGGCTTGATGGTTTCGGTCAATAGAAATTCATCGGGTTGATGTGCCTGGCGTATTGATCCCGGCCCCATTACCAGGGTTTCACAGCCCAATGCCTGAAGAAAAGGCGCTTCAGTGCAGTAGTTAACCGCCTGTGCCTGAGTTTTCGAAATTTTCTCTGCTAATTGCACTAATGCGGAGTCGGTATTTTGCTGAAAGGCGGGTATTGGGTGGTGCAGTGAAATGAGCTCAATTGACCCTGGGTAACGGGCCTGAATAGTCTCCGTTGCCTGGTGCAGGTGGGCGTATAGCTCATCAACAGACAAGCCCGGTAGCGGGCGAATGTCCAGGTGTAGCTCACAGCAGCCACAAATGCGGTTGGCGTTGTCGCCGCCATGAATGTGGCCAAAGTTCATGGTCGGTTGTGGTACCGTAAAGTTTGAATCTGAATATTTATGCTTAAAATCTTCTTTTAGTTTCATGAGTGCTGAAATGACTTCGTGCATCAGTTCTATGGCGTTAATACCCAGTGCCGGATCTGAACTGTGGCCGGAGCGTCCGGTAATGCGAATAACTTCGCTCATGTGGCCTTTGTGTGCGTATACCGGGCGCATATCTGTGGGTTCGCCTATTACGCAGTAGTCGGGTTTGAGGTTGGCAAAGCGACTCACTTCACGGGCGCCGTTCATAGTGGTTTCTTCGTCAGCGGTGGCCAGTATCATCACGGGTTTGCTTTGCTGCGTTGCGTCCAGCTCACTCAGAGCCTGAATAACAAAAGCAAAAAATCCTTTCATATCAATGCTGCCAAGGCCGTACCAGCGGTTGTCCTGCTCGGTGAGTTTAAAAGGGTCAAAGTTCCAGCGGCTGGCATCGTAAGGCACGGTGTCAGTATGTCCGGACAGCAGCAACCCGCCACTTCCTGCCCCTCGACGCGCCAGTAAATTGAACTTTCCCGGCTGACTTTGCAGCTCATTGATTTCGCACTCAAAGCCTAATACTTCCAACCATTCAGCCAGTAAGTTCACAACCTTCTGGTTGCTGTGATCCCACTTCGGGTCGATAGAGCTGATGGAAGGCTGTGCAATGAGTTGCTGATACATTGAGAAGAATGATGGTAAGGCAGGGGTACTCATGATAGTTAATCCTTAATATAATTATTCACTATTATTGCATAAGTATATTTATTCGGTTATTCTGCATTTTTACTCAGAAACAGCAACAGGTTTTTGTCGCATGCAGTATATAGCAGCGCAGTCTCAGTCAGTCGCAATAATCGGAGCCAGCGGTTACGTCGGCGTCGAACTAACCCGTTTGGTGCAACAACATCCGGCGCTTAGTCTTTTGGGTTGTTATGTCTCTGAGCATAGCAGTGATGCAGGCTCGTTGTTGAGTGATTTACACCCCCAACATGCACATTTAGTGAAACTTTCGTTGCAGGGCTTATCCCGTCATGAAAAAGAGCTCATTAAGAGCTCAGCTGACACTGTGTTCTTGTGTACTGATCATGGTGTGAGTGTGGAGCTGGCGCCTGAGTTTCTGGCTGCCGGTTTGAAAGTCATAGACCTGTCCGGTGGCTTTCGCTTAAACAGGGTTGAAGATTACCCGGCATTTTATGGCTTTGAGCACGAGCAGAATCAGTGGCTACAACAAGCGACTTATGGGCTGGCGGAGTGCTACCCGGATGAGATAGCCGCAGCGCAGTTAGTCGCGGTGCCCGGCTGTTACCCAACTGCAGCCCTAATGGCATTGCTTCCGGTAAAGCAAGCCGGTTTACTCAGCGACAATAAAATTATTATTAATGCGGTATCCGGCGTTACCGGTGCGGGTCGAAAAGCCGCGCTGACGAGTCATGGGGCAGAGCTATCTTTACAAGCTTACGGACTGTTTGAGCATCGCCATACTCCGGAAATTGCTCAACAGTTACAACACGAAGTTTTATTCACTCCGCATTTAGCGCAGTTTCCGCGCGGTATTCTGGCAACTTTATACGCTGAACTTAATGATGACGTTAGCGACGCTGATCTAGATAAAGCTTACCAATGCTATGTGGAGCAGCCTTTGGTTCGTTTTGAAAAACAAGCGCGGCCAGCCATTAAAAATGTGGTGCAGCAACCCTTTGTGGATATTGGCTGGCACCGGCAGGACAACCAGCTTATTGCTTTTTCGGCTATTGATAACTTGCTAAAAGGTGCTGCCAGTCAGGCCATTCAATGCATAAACTTGCAACTGGGTTTGCCGGTAGAAGAGGGGTTGATATGAGGGTGATTAAGCTGGGCGGCAGCATACTTGAGCAACCCGAAGAAATGAAAGCGTTGTTTGAGTCTCTGGTCGATACACAAAATAAAACGGTCATTGTGCACGGCGGCGGGGCTTTGGCTCAGCAATGGCTGTCTACCGCAGGCTTAAAAAGCGAAAAGCATGAAGGGCTCAGAGTCAGTCCTGAACAACACATGCCATACATAGTGGGTGCTTTGGCGGGTTGTGCGAATAAACAGCTGATGTCTCAGGCAATAGCTACCGGTATAAGGCCCATTGGTTTAACCCTGCATGAGGCGGGTATTTCTTGTCGTCGCCAGTCTGCCGCGCTGGGCCAGGTAGGTACGTGCGAGCTGTTTGAGTCAGGGTTAATTACTAACCTGCTCAAATGCGGTTATCTGCCATTAATAAGCTCGATTGGCTTCGGCAAAAAAGGTGACTGGTTTAACGTTAACGCCGATGACGCCGCCGTAGCCGTTGCTGCAAACTACCACGCCGATTTATTGCTTTTGACCGACGTTGAAGGCGTGCTCGACAGCGAGGGCAGACTGATAGAGCAGCTGAACACCCGCAGCATTGATGAGCTGACAAAAGCCGGTGTGATTCAAAACGGTATGTTGGTAAAAGTCCGCGGCGCGCTGGAAGCGGCCAGACACTTGCGACGATCTGTGCGAATAGGAAGTTGGAATGCAGTTAATAAACCCGATTCAGGTACACAGATTAGTGAGTAAGTATGATGAAACATTGTTTATCCGGGCTGGAGTTAACTCCGGCTAACACTTTGCAGTTATTGGCTTTAGCGCAAGAGCAAAAAGCACACCCCGAAAAATACCGCCAAACGCTTGCAGGCCGCAGCGTTGTCACTCTGTTTGAAAAGCCGAGTCTGCGTACGCGCCTGTCTTTTGATATTGGTCTGCAAAAACTGGGCGGTCATGCGGTTTATTTGAATGAGCAGGGAAAGGGCATGGGCGTGCGTGAAAGCGTTGCTGATTATGCCCGCAATTTATCCTGCTGGGCCGATGCTATTGTTGCACGGGTTATGTCGCACCATACATTACATGAACTGGCTCAGTACGCCTCGGTGCCGGTAGTTAACAGCTTGTGCGACCGGTTTCACCCGTGTCAGGCGTTGGCGGATTTTTTAACGCTGCAGGAGCACTACGGCAAGGTAAAAGGTCTGAAGCTGGTGTATCTGGGCGATGGCAACAATGTCTCGCACTCGCTGATGCTGACTGCCGCTGCACTGGGTGCAAGCTGCACTATTATTTGCCCGCCCGGGCATGAACCCGACGTTGATCTTGTCAGCAAAGCTAAAAAACAAGCTGAAGAAAGTGGTGCCGACATTGTGGTTACCCACGATATTGCCGCTGTGGCAGGGGCTGATGCGCTCTATACCGATACCTGGGTGTCGATGGGCGATGATAAACCGGTGAGCGAAGTTCGCGACACTTTCCAGCCCTATCAAATCAATTCGCAGCTGGTTGAGCACAGCGGTGCCACTTCGGTGTTGCACTGCCAGCCGGCACACCGGGGTTACGAAATTACCTCCGATGTCATGGACGGCCCGCTTTCGCGCTGTTTTCAGCAGGCTGAGAACCGTCTGTATGCGCAAAATGCTTTATTAACTTTATTATTGAATCCAAAGGCAGCCGTACTGCCAGAATCTATGGAGAAAGCCTCATGAGCAACGTAAAAAAAGTGGTATTGGCCTATTCTGGTGGCCTGGATACATCGGCTATTGTGCCCTGGTTAAAAGAAAACTACGGCTGTGAAGTGGTGGCCTTTGTGGCTGACGTTGGGCAGGGAGCAGGAGAGCTAGAAGGTGTGGAAGAAAAAGCCAAAGCCTCAGGTGCTTCTGAATGCCATGTGGTGGATTTAAAAGAAGAGTTCGTTAAAAACTATGTGTATCCGACCCTGAAAACCGGGGCGATTTACGAAGGCACTTACCTGCTGGGCACCGCTATGGCGCGGCCGATAATTGCCAAAGCCCAGGTTGAAGTAGCGCGTAAAGTCGGCGCTGACGCACTGTCTCACGGTTGCACCGGTAAAGGTAACGATCAGGTGCGGTTTGAGTCTTGTTATGCGGCCTTAGCGCCGGACTTACAGGTGATTGCGCCCTGGCGGGAATGGGAACTGAGCAGCCGCGAGTCTTTGCTGGATTATCTGGCGGAGCGCAATATTCCCTGCTCAGCTTCAGCGACCAAAATTTACAGCCGCGACGCCAATGCCTGGCATATTTCCCACGAGGGTGGCGAACTTGAAGACCCCTGGTGTGAACCCACAGAAAAGGTCTGGACTATGACGGTATCGCCGGAGCGGGCGCCGGACAAATCCGAGTACCTTTCTGTGACGGTGGAAAACGGCGAAATTGTGGCGGTGAATAACCAGGCGCTGTCGCCTTTTGACTGTTTGAATGTTTTAAATGACGTTGCTGCTAAGCACGGTGTTGGCCGTGTGGATATTGTGGAGAACCGTCTGGTGGGAATGAAAAGCCGCGGTTGTTATGAAACCCCAGGCGGTACTGTAATGATGGCGGCGTTGCAAGCCATTGATGAACTGGTGCTGGACAAAGTCAGTCGCAGCTGGAAAGCGCAATTGAGCGAACAGTTCGCACAGTTGCTGTACGACGGACGCTGGTTTACCCCGTTGCAAGAGTCGGTGATGGCTGCGGCTCAGTCGTTATGCGCGACTGCTAGTGGCGAGGTGGTTCTGAAGCTTTATAAAGGCTCGGTAACCGCGGTACAGAAACGTTCGCCGCACAGCTTGTACAGTGAAGATTTTGCCACTTTTGGTGCGGACGAAGTGTATAACCAGGCGCATGCTGAAGGCTTTATCCGGCTGTTCTCTCTTCCGAGCCGGATTGCGGCGCTACAAAAACAGCAAAAGGGATAGGTTATGGCGTTATGGGGCGGACGTTTTGCGGCAGGACCCGATGCCGCGTTTCAGCAGTTTAATGACTCGTTACCCTTTGACTATGTGCTGGCAGAGCAGGATATTACCGGCTCTAAAGCCTGGGCCAACGCGCTGCAAAAAGTTGGAGTACTGAGTACTGGTGAATGTGAGCAATTACAACAGGCACTGGATGAACTGTTAGGTGAAGTGCGTTCTGATCCTGCGGCGGTTGCTGTCGGCGGTGATGAAGACATTCATTCTTTTGTTGAGGCGGCGCTGATAGGCAAGGTGGGCGACTTAGCCAAAAAACTGCATACCGGACGTAGCCGTAACGATCAGGTCGCGACCGACTTGCGGTTATGGTGCCGTCAGCAGTCAGAGGTTTTGCAACAGGCGTTGAAGCAAACCCAGCAGGCATTGTTGGGGCTGGCTGAGCGTGAGCAGGGTACGGTTATACCCGGCTATACCCACTTGCAACGAGCGCAGCCGGTATTGCTGGCGCATTGGTGTTTAGCTTATGTAGAAATGCTGCAGCGCGACAGCGAGCGTTTAGAGGATGCGGTAACGCGCCTGAATAAAAGTCCGCTTGGCTGTGGGGCTTTGGCGGGAACGGCGTATCCGGTTGACCGTGAAGCCATTGCCAGCGAGCTGGGTTTTAGCCAGGCGACTCGCAACAGTTTAGATTCGGTTTCCGATCGTGATTTTGTGGTGGAGTTATTAAGCACCGCATCACTGTCGATGCTGCATTTGTCGCGCTTAACGGAAGATCTCATCTTTTATAATTCCGGCGAGGCGGGCTTTATTGAGCTGGCGGATAATGTGACTTCGGGCTCTTCGCTCATGCCGCAGAAGAAAAACCCTGATGCACTGGAACTGGTGCGTGGCAAGAGCGGCCGCGTGGTGGGCTCGTTGACTGGGTTGATGATGACCTTAAAGTCTCTGCCGCTAGCTTATAATAAAGACATGCAGGAAGACAAAGAAGGTTTATTTGACGCCTTTACCACCTGGCAGGCTTCGCTGGCGATGGTCACATCCAGTCTGCAGGGGCTAATCGTGAACCATGAGGTTTGCCGCAAAGCTGCGCAGGGCGGTTACGCTAACGCCACCGAGCTGGCCGATTATCTGGTCGCTAAAGGCGTACCTTTTAGGCTGGCACATCATAACGTCGGAGAGCTGGTTCAGCAGGCCATTCAGGCTGAAAAACCGCTGGAAGACATGCCGCTGGAGGCGTTTCAGGCAATCGTTCCGGTTATTGAGCAGGATGTTTATGAGTGGCTGACGCTGGATGCTTTACTGGAAAAACGCTGTGCACTGGGTGGTACGTCACCGCAGCGCGTAAACGAAGCATTAAAAAGCGCTCAACAACAGCAGAAAATTCGTATTCGGGACGCCAACCTGGGTGATATTGGCGAGATTCTGGAGTTGGTTCAGCACTGGGCCGGAGCGGGAGAGAACTTACCGCGCGCCAAGGACGACATTGTACACTCGATTAACGAGTTTGCCGTTACTGAAGTGGACGGTAGAGTTATGGGTTGTGCATCGCTTTATATCTATACCACTGGCCTTGCTGAAATTCGCTCGCTGGGCGTTCATCCGCATACGGAAGTTCGCGGGCAGGGCCGCATGCTGGTGTCTTATTTATTAAAAAAAGCGCGGTTACTGCAACTCAATCGGGTCATTGTGCTGACTCGGGTGCCGGACTTTTTTGAGCAGCAAGGTTTTAGTCATTGTTCTAAAGACAGTTTGCCCGAAAAGGTGATGAAGGACTGTGAATTGTGCCCAAGGCTGGCCAACTGCGATGAGCTGGCCATGGACTTTCACCTTCAACCACCGGACGAGAGGTTGATATTTAGTACAGCGTTGTGATCCAGCGTTCTTCGTTAATGAAGGACCAACTCCAGTCGTCCCATTGATTGCTAAGGCCCTTGGTTTTTGCTTCATCAAGGGTCATTCCCTGCTGCTTCATGGTATCAACTTCGGTTTTGGTCTCTTTAAGCATGGTTAGAAAGCCTTGGTAATCTTGTCTGTTAGCTAACGGACCGTGGCCCGGAATGATTACCGTTTCGTCATTAATGCGACTTAATAATTCTTCAACGTTGTCAATGTAGCCGTCAACGTCACCACCGCTCTTCAGGTCAATAAAGGGAAAGCGTTCATTAAAGAATAAGTCACCCGGGTGCAGCACATTAGCGTCTTCAAACCAAACGGCGCTGTCACCATCGGTATGGCCTGCAGGCAAATAAAACACACGGATAGTGTCATTGTTTAAGTGGAAGGTAAGGGTTGAATCAAAGGTAATGGCTGGAAGGCCTGCTGCGTTGAAATCGCTATCCTGACTCAAGCGTTCTCGCACATGGTCATGAGCATAAATAGTTGAGTTCTGATTATTGGCAAACCACATATTTGAGCCGACATGGTCACCGTGAAAGTGAGTATTCAAAATGTAACGAACCTCTTCGCCGCTAAGCTCTTTAATTTTGGCGGCAATTTTTTCTGCTACCTGAGTGTATTGATCATCAACCAGAAATACGCCGTCATCGCCTGATGACATCAGCATGTTTCCGCCAGCGCCTGTCAGCATATAAATATTATCGGCGACTTCGTTGTGTTCTATGGTTACATCTTCGAAACGGTCAGCCACAGCGGGTAAAGCAAAAGCTGCCAGTAATCCGCTGATTAAAAGTTTACGCATGGGGTCTTCCTTATTTGTGTTTTCGTTATTGATATAGGTTACTTATTAAACAAGCGCAAAGATCAAAAGAGAAAATATAGGTGACCGAATAGTGAATATTTTATGACACTTTTGTGTTGTCACAATCTTGTCATGCAAGCATCTTAGTCTTCTCCCGACTTAAATCATAACTGGACAACATCCAAGTCGGGAGAACCCAATGAAATTTAATACCTTATTCAAAGTCTCTGCTGTAGCTACCGCTTTATTCTTAGCTGGTTGCGGTGGTGATATTAATGTTACGCCAACGGTTAACAATGGTGGCGGTTCAAATGGTGGAAGTGACGGCGGCGCTGATGGTGGCGGTGACTCAGGCAGCGGCGCAGAGTGTGCCAGCTATGGCAACGTTCAAGGCTCATATGACGGTCAGGATTGCAGTTACGACACGGATTTTGCAAGCGCAACTATCGAAATTGCTGAAGACATTACTTTTGAAGAGCTGCCAGACGGCGGAGTGCACGTATTTGAGGGTGCCCTGCAAATTGGTGAAGATTGCGATACCACGACAGACTGTGAAATTAATCAAAATGGCCCGGTTATGACTGTTGAACCTGGTGCAACGCTTGCTTTTACTTCTGGTGAAGCCATTGTTCAGGTTGCCCGCGGTGCGCAGTTGAATGCGAAGGGTACTTTTGACAAGCCAATTACCTTTACCTCGGCTAACGCATTTGACCGTTTGAACGTTACAGGTGATGCACCACGTTTCGCCGACTGGGGTGGTATCATCATCAACGGTAACGGAAAAACGAACCAATGTACTAACGCACAGCGCGAAGGCGGCACTTGTAACATTGAGTCAGAAGGTATTGTTAGTTACTTCGGTGGTAACGACAACGCTGATAACAGCGGTTCAATGAAATACGTTAACATTTGGTACGCAGGTTCAGGTCCTCGCGAGGGTGGTGACGGCGATGACCTTAACTCGTTAACTCTAAACGCGGTTGGTTCAGGTTCATCTTATGAATTTCTTCATATTCACCAGGGCTACGATGATGGTGTTGAATTCTTTGGTGGCGCGGCCAACATCAAACACATCGTTTTCACTGATAACCAGGACGACTCAGTAGACATGGATGCTGGCTGGCAGGGTAAGGCTCAATTCCTGTTTATTAAACACGGTACTGTAACGGTTGATGGAAATACTGTTGGTATGGGTAACGGCGGTTTTGAGGCCGACGGTGAGAAGAATAACGGCTCAGATTATGATGATGTTCCGGCTTCAGCCCCGACTATTGCTAACGTCACTATTATTACTACCGACAGAAAGTCTGAGCGTGACGATGCCCCTTCAATTGCCACTAAATTTGACGATAACTTCCAGGGGCAAATGTATAACGTACTAAAAATTAAAGAAAATGGTACTGCTGACGACGGTTGTATCTTCTTCACTTCAGACGGTGAAGCCGGCGTGGATAACAATGAACTGGATTTCTACAACTCGGTCATGGCGTGTACCAACAACTTTGTTAACACCGGTGACAATACCTTTGGCGATGGTGAAACTTACAGCCAATGGTATGACAACGGTGGTGTAAACGAGGTTCTTGATGGTTCGGCGACTGTTCTGAATGATGATGGTATTTCTACCGATATGAGTTCATCTATCACTATCGCAGCGAATGACTTAACGTCATTAAACGATGACTTCTTTACTCCGGTTGATTTTATCGGCGCATTGTCTGACGACGACACAAGTTCTGAGTGGTACCAGTGGGTTGAAACTGCTGTAGCTGCTGCTGACGCAGACTAATTTGAGTTGGAATGCGAATGAATAGGCGCAACAGTGTTGCGCCTATTTTCCGATTTTATTGCAGGAGTTGGTTATGAAAAATCAATACAAACTCAAACCTGTTGCTTTAGCGGTTGGATTAGGGTTATTTGCCGCTGCTCCGGCAGCTTTGGCTCAGCAAGCCAACGAAGCTGAAATTGAGCGTGAGTCGACGATTGAAGAAGTTGTGACTACCGGCAGCCGTTTGCAGGGTAGCGCAGCTGCTGTTGTTGAAGAGCGCAAAAATCAGGCTTTTGTGGCGGACATTTTGGGCGCTGAGCAGCTATCTCGTTCAGGCGACAGTGACGCGGCCTCGGCTTTACGTCGTGTAACCGGTTTAACACTGGTTGATGGTAAATTTATTTATGTTCGTGGCCTTGGTGAGCGTTATTCAAGCGCCCGCATCAATGGTGCCAGCATACCCAGCCCGGATTTAACCCGTAATGTGGTTCCGCTGGATATCATTCCTTCAACCATTATCGAGAGTATGGCGGTACAAAAGGTGTTTTCGCCTTCAATGCCTGCGGCTTTTGGTGGTGGTAATATTGATATCCGTACGCGCTCTTTACCTGATGATTTTGTCTTTAGTGTTGAAGCGGGTGTTGGCATGAACAGCAACGCCGACGACGGTTATACCTATAACCGCGACGACAGCGGTATCCCCGCAGGCATTCAGGAAGCCATTGGCCGCTACCAGGGCGATTTTAGCTTGCGTAACATTATTAATACCGATGGTCTGACAGGCTCTGGAAACAGTGCGGGGAATCAGGCTCGTGCAATTAATGCCTCGCTGGCTAAGCAATTACCACGTGATATGGTGCTGAAGAAAGAATCGTTAGATCCGAACATGGATTTAAAAGCGACTTTAGGTAACAGCTTTGACGAGTCATTTTTTGGTGGGACCATAGGCGTATTAGCTGCTGCCTCTTATGACAACAACTGGGACTATTCTGAACGCCAGAATGCGGTTATCAGTAACAACGCCACAGCCGATTGTTCAACGTCTCTGGAAACGGTAGAGGACATCTCTAAGTCTTGTTACAACACCTTTTCAGAAACCTCAGTAACGACGGAAACAGAGCGGCTGAATGGCTTTTTCACTGCAGGCTATGAACTGGATACGCACAGTGTCAGTTATACCAAAATTTATCTTGAAGATTCAGAAGACGAATCGGAATTTGGTATCAAGCAAAGTCCGAACGGCAGTAACCTGAAAACTATTGTCGGAACGGGTCTTGCGAACCGTGAACATGAGTTTAAGTATGAAGAGCGTGTACTGGATGTGGATCAGTTCCGCGGACAACATACCTTCATGGATTACTGGGGAATTGGTTTTGACTGGCAATATACGGAGTCAAAAGCTGAAACGGATATCCCTACGGAAGTTTCTTACCGCTTTGATGATCGATATGACGCCGATGGTAACTTTGCAGAAACTCGCGTAACCGGTGACGATAACCGTGCTGTTTTCCAGTTTGTCGATATGGAAGATAACGTCAAGTCCTACGGCGGTAACTTCTCATTGCCAGTTATGTTGTCAGGCATAGAGCTTGAGTTAAAAGCCGGCTATGACTTTGTTGATAAAGCACGCTACTACAATACCAGTAGCTTCAGTCTTGATAACGGATCCGGTTCGGGTTTTTCTGTTCTTGATGATTTAGACGGCGAACTGGGGTTAACGGGTTACTTGACGGACGATGTTATTGACGAAAATAACTTTCGCCTTACCTTCCGCGAACCTAGTGCACCCAATGCGGATGACTATCTGGCCGCTCAGAAAATTGATGCCTATTATGGTGAATTCGACGCGATATTCGATAATACCTGGCGTGTAAGTGGTGGTGTCCGTTATGAAGACTTTAAACAAGTTTCTCTGGCAACATCGAGCTTAATATTTAGTGAGCAAGACTTAAATAACTACTTTAATCCTGAACGCGTAGTTAATAGCACAATTGCCGAAGACGACCTCTACACAGCCTTATCTCTGACCTACATAGCCAGCGATAATTACCAGCTGCGTTTTGGTTTCGGCGAAACCGTAGTTCGTCCGGATTTGCGTGAAACGGTACCGGTGGCTTACTACGATCCGGTAACGGATATTCGCACCTTCGGAACCGCAGGCTTAGAAAGCAGTGATTTGCGTAACTACGACGCGCGTTTCGAGTATTATGCAGACAATGGTGACAACTACACTGTTGCAGCGTTCTACAAGGACATAGAGAACCCAATTGAGTCAATACTTCAGGTAGGCGATGAAGATTACACCTTAAGTTACGTTAATGGTGAGTCAGCTGAGGTATATGGTGTTGAGTTTGAGTGGTTGCACGATTTAGGCTACCTGGCGAATGGTTTTTTCACCTCTGGTAACTTAACCTGGAGTGATTCCGAAGCGTCGATTGATCCGGCACTGGCGGGTAACTTAACCAACCGGACTAAACGTATGACAGGTCACTCTGAATACGTTGCCAACTTCCAGTTGAACTACGACTCAGCTAACGGTGAACATGCTACTTCGCTGGTGTATAACGTGTTTGGTGAGCGTATCATAGCGGCTGGTATCGGTGGACGTGAGGATGCATTTGAGCAACCGTTCCACTCTCTGGACTTGGTTTACAACTATTATCCGAGCTTTAATTCTAAAATCGGCTTCAAGGTGAAAAACATTCTTGGAGAAGATCAGGAAGTGACTCAGTCGGATATCTTAGTTCGCAGCAAAGAAGTGGGAACCGAAATTAGCTTAAGTTACAGCTACGAGTTCTGATTTAGTCTGACGTTTACGTCAGGTGAAGTGGATGTAGCGGGCGCTGAAGCCGCAGGAACTATTGAGGAGGACGCCCGTAAATACATCCATGTAGGGCTTGTGCAGCGCCATCCATGGCGCTGCACACCTCCTCAATGGTCCACTGCAACTGTCGGGCGCGCCCGCTACTACCACCCTTCCTGATGCAATAACGTCATCACGTCATTTTTATCTCTAGCGGCTTCAGGGTATCCAAATGCACGTCGCGTTGAGGGAAGGCGATAACAATATCGTTCTCGGCGAAAAGCTTATCCAGCTTAAAGCGGATATCCGATTGCACTCGGCGAATATCCATTGGGGCTTCTACTTCTGTCCAGAACAGCAAATTAAACGTCAGGCTGTTATCACCAAAGTCATCGAAGAAAACTTCAAAGGGTAGGCGCTGAACAATTTTCTCGTGTTGGCTGGCGGCTTCCATCATCAATTCGCGGACTCTGTCTATCGGTGATCCATAAGCAACGCCAACGGTCACTGTGCTGCGTATTTCAGTGGAGACCAGTGTCCAGTTTACTACCCGTTGCTCCAGGAAGTAGCTGTTCGGTACCAGCACATGCACGCCGTCGAAGCGTTTGATGCGCACACAACGGTTGCCAATTTCTTCAATACGACCCCGTTCGTTTTCCAGCTCGACAATGTCACCGATACGAATAGGCCGCTCGGCAATTAATATCATGCCGGAAATCAGGTTGTTTAACAGGTTTTGGGCGCCAAAACCGACACCGATGGCTAATGCACCGCCTAAGACCGCGAATACAGTAATAGGAATACCGGCAACCGGTAAGGCAATAAGAACAATAAGCACGTAAGCCAAAAACGAAAACAATTTACGAAAGGCATAAATGGTATTCTGAGAGGCATGCCCCGACTTTAAGGCACGCTTAACTAAGCTGGAGCCTATCCAGCGTATAACAATAACGCCAACAATAATCAGCGTAATAGCAATAATTACCTGGCTGAGGTATATCTGAGCGTCGCCAGTTTTCCACAACTCAATATTCCATATTCTGTCTAAACCCGAAGAGATGTCTGTCCAGGACATTTGCATAATCTATTTACCTATTATAGTGAATCTTTCTTTGTAATTTACGCGAAAAACACGTACATTGCGCGCTCAATTTTTACCCTACAGTCCTGGATGTTGAATACGTGATTTCTGCTGCAAATATCACCATGCAATTTGGTGCGAAGCCTCTTTTTGAAAATATTTCTGTTAAATTCGGCAATGGCAACCGTTATGGCCTGATAGGCGCTAATGGCTGCGGCAAGTCGACCTTTATGCGCATATTAAGTGGTGAGCAGGAGCCTTCGTCCGGCAATGTGTCGCTGGAACCGAATACCCGCATCGGTAAGTTGCGTCAGGATCAATTTGCGTACGAAGACTACAGTGTCGTTGATGCCGTTATTATGGGGCACGAAGAACTGTGGGCGGTAAAAGAAGAGCGTGACCGCATTTACAGTAGTAGTGAAATGAGTGAAGAAGACGGCATGCGTGTAGCCGATTTGGAAACGGAGTTTGCTGAAATGGACGGGTATACGGCGGAGTCTCGTGCGGGCGAATTGTTGCTGGGTCTGGGCATACCGGTAGAGCAGCATTTTGGACTGATGTCTGCGTTGGCACCAGGTGTCAAAATTCGAGTGTTATTGGCGCAGGTGCTGTTTTCTGAGCCGGACATTATGTTGCTGGACGAACCGACCAACAACCTCGACATTAATACCATTCGCTGGCTGGAAGGCGTGTTGGCGGAAAAGCAAAGCACCATGATCATTATCTCGCACGACCGTCACTTCTTAAACTCGGTGTGTACGCACATGGCCGATATTGACTACGGCGAGCTGCGCGTGTACCCGGGTAACTACGACGAATACATGTTTGCCGCGACGCAGGCGCGTGAGCAGCTGATGAGTGATAACGCTAAGAAGAAAAAGGAAATTGCCGAGCTGCAGAGCTTCGTCAGCCGTTTCTCGGCGAATGCGTCAAAAGCCAAGCAGGCGACCTCGCGTCAGAAACAAATGGAGAAAATTCAGCTGGATGAGGTGAAAGCCTCCAGCCGCGTTAATCCGTACATTCGCTTTACCCAGGAAAAGAAACTTTACCGGTTGGCGCTTGAAACCGAAAATGTGCGTAAGAGCTTTGAAGACGAAGCGGTATTGAAAGGCTTGAGCACTTCGATAGAAGTGGGCGAGAAAGTCGCTATTATCGGTGCCAACGGTATTGGTAAAACGACCTTATTGAAATGTTTAATGGGCGAATACACGCCAGACTCAGGTAGCATTAAGTGGTCTGAAAATGCCAATATTGGCTACTATGCTCAGGATCACGCCCACTGGTTTAAGCAGGATATGACGGTTTACGAATGGATGTACCAGTGGAAACAACCGGGCGATGACGAACAGGCCATTCGTGGCGTTCTGGGTCGTATGTTGTTTTCTTCAGACGATATTCAAAAGCCGGTATCGATTTTGTCTGGTGGTGAAAAAGGCAGGATGATTTTCGGTAAACTGATTTTGCAGCGCCCGAATATTCTGGTGATGGACGAACCGACCAACCACCTGGATATGGAGTCAATAGAGTCGCTGAACCTAGCGCTAGAGCAATTTGAAGGCACCTTGCTGTTTGTCAGCCATGATCGCGAGTTCGTGTCGACTCTGGCTACGCGTATTATCGAAATTACCGACAAGGGCTTACGCGATTTTGCCGGCAGTTACGATGAGTATCTTGCGCAGTTGGCTGCCGCTTAACGCTGCACCATTTTTTGGGCGCTCTTGACCAGTTCGTCAGGATCGCCAGCTAAGTATTTCGATTCGGCCAGGCGTGTGTCCAGTACTTCAAACAGCCGGCGAGTTTCGTTTTGGTAGCGTTCAATGGCAGAGGGTAATTTCTCCGGAAAGTACCGGTAGAAAACGTTAGCCTGCCCCATCATTGGGCCCACACCGCCCATTTGAAACATCAGCCACTGAATCATGCGTGAGCGTTCTTTCGGGTCTTTAGGATTGGGTTTGTCGTAGGTTTCGGCCAGATAGAGCATAATAGCCCCGGACTCAAACACCGCGAAATCATCGTTATTTTTATCGACAATAACGGGTATGCTGCCGTAGGTGAGATGTTTAATTAACAAGAGGAATTTTTATGACCCATGGGGTGGGAATTGCGCGGGCTGAGGAAGCGCTCGGAACTTTGGAAGATATCACGAAAGCGGTGAAACCTATTGCGCTGGATGAGTATGAGGCTCGTGTCAGTAAGGCGCAGCAATTGATGCAGGAACGGGGCATCAGCGCTATGTATCTTAATGCGGGGACGAACCTCGAGTATTTTACCGGCTTAAAGTGGTACCCCAGCGAGCGGCTGGTTGGGGCTATCGTTCCGGCTGAGGGTAGCGTCACTCTGATTGCTCCGGCGTTCGAAGTGGGCTCTTTAACGCAAGCTATGATACTACCGATGGAGTCGCTATTGTGGGATGAGCATGAATCGCCTTACGTGACGCTGCTCGATTTTTTGACGGAGTGTTTTGCTGATGACTTTAAGCTGGCGTTAGATGAGTCGACTCCTTATAGCGTTGTAGCGCAGCTGGAAGAGCGCAAGCCAGCCGAAACCCTGTGCGATGCCAAAGTCATTACCGCAGCCTGCCGTATGCATAAGTCTCCGAAAGAACTCGCCCTGATTCAAACCGCAATGGATATGACCATGGCGGTGCATCGGGCGACCGGCGCGATGCTGCATGAGGGGATCACTGCCTCAGAGGTCAGAGCCTTTATTAATAAAGCGCACCAGAGGGTGGGGGCAACGGGCTCATTTTTCTGCATTGTTTTGTTCGGTAAGGCAACCAGTTATCCTCATGGCGTTAACTATGAACAAAAACTGGAGAAAGACGACTGGGTATTAATTGATACTGGCTGTAAACTGCACGGTTACCATTCGGATATTACCCGAACCTACGCCTTTGGAAATGCCACTGAAGAGCAACGGACGTTCTGGCAGTACGAACGAGACTTACAGCAGGCTGCTTTTGATGCGGCTCATATAGATAAAACCTGCGAATCCGTTGATGACGCAGTTCGTGTAAAATTGAGTGATCTAGGCTTAAAAGCCGACTATCAATTACCCGGCGTACCGCACAGAACAGGCCATGGTATAGGCATGGATTTGCATGAATGGCCGTATTTAGTTGGCGGAGACAAGACCCGATTAGCACCGGGAATGTGTTTCAGCAATGAGCCTATGGTGATTAATCCGGAAAAGTTCGGCGTGCGCCTGGAAGACCATTTTTATATGAGCGAAGAAGGGGCTTTTTGGTTTACCGAACCATCGCGTTCAGTGGATGACCCGTTTAATCTTCTTTGACTTAATGAGCATGGCACCTGACCCTAAGGTCAGATGCATGCTCAAAGTTGATTATCGCTTGCTTACCTGGTTACGCCCATTATTTTTACTAACGTAAAGTGCCTTGTCTGCGGCTTCAATCAATTCTGAAACGCTGGCTTTTGAGGAGAAGTCTTCAGAACAGATACAACCGGCTGAAAGCGTACAGTAGAAAGTTTCACCCTGCGCAGTGAACTCCATTTCGCTAAATACCTTTCTGATACCATCGACAACGTCGAAAGTGTCGCTTTCGTTAGTGTTTGGCAAAATAATCATGAACTCCTCACCACCATAGCGACCAACGATATCTGTTTTTCGAAATCTGTGACGCAATAAGGTGGCAAGTGATGCAATGACAGTATCACCGGTAGCGTGGCCGTAGGTATCATTGACCCGTTTAAAATGGTCAATGTCCAGCATCACAATGGATAGCATGCCCCCGTCCCGGCGAGCTCTTTCGAGTTCACGTGTCGCATGCTCTTTGATGGCCGCATGCTTTAAAAGGCCGGTTAATCCGTCTTTACTGATTAACTGTTCGAGCACTCTTGCCCGGTGCACCCGCGAGCGAATAGAAGAAGTGAGGCGCTTGTGCGATATCGGTTTTGATAAGAAATCGTCAGCATCAAACAATAGTGCCTCGGTCTGCTTGTCGATATCCCTTTCGGCTGACAGATAGACAATGGGGAGGCTTTCGAACTGCACATGCTGTCGTATTAACAACGCAATATCGATACCTGAATAATCAGGCATTTCCATATCAAGTAAAATCAACTCGGGTCTAAATTCGGCCAGCTCCGGGATGATATTTTTAATGTTATCAAGAACCTTGACCTGCATTCCCTCAGCCTCTAGCTCAATCTTTATGAATGAGCATAGCTCTTTGTCGTCATCAATTAGCATGACACGAGGAGGCTCAAACTCTTGTCTGGCTAAAACCGCTTCCAAATGACTTATTAACTCAGACAGACTGACCGGCTTTTTCAGAAAGCTGATTGCCCTGGCTTTGGCCGCTTTCATTCTCTGATCAAAGCCGTCATCTTCGGAGAGCATGATGAGTCTTCTTGGTGGTTCACTCACTTCGTTTAAAACGGTATCAATGTCTGAAATTGCATTAAAATCTTCACCATCTAAATCGATAATAATGGCGTCAGGCCAGCCTTCCTCTTTAGCTACTTTAAGCGCCTGCTCTAATTCAAACGTCTGAATTTTAAAGTTAAAGCTTATCAGCTGCTTTGAAAACTGAGCTTCTAATTGCTTGTCTTCTTCGATGAGCCAAACTGTCCCATCGTGTTTGTGCTTAATGGTTTCGTTTTTTTCGGCTGAGGTATCGGAGTTGCTTACCGCCAGTTCAGTAGCTGAGCCTGAGTCAAAAATGCTGACTTGCTTTAATAGTTGACAGAACTCTGGAATTTCCCGGCGAATAGCTTGCACGAGAGACGTTTCACTTTGCTCACTTATAAGAGTCTTCAATACTTCGTCGATACGGCGCGCTTCCGTACTGGCTTCGTTAAAGCCAAAGGTGCCAGCTGATCCACTAATTGAATGCAAAATGCGGTGCAGGCTATCAGCTGTTTGTTTTGCGTTGCCAATGCTTAACTGGTCTACAAGTGATTGTAGCTTGCTCCCGTCTGATACTAAGCGTTCTTTGTATTGATTTTGGATAGCCTGAATTTCAGGATCCAGCTTTTCGGAGAGCGTCTTATCATTCATTAATGCGGCTCCAGATGTCTTTAAGCTGAGTTGGCAAAGTCATGGGGTCAAAGGGTTTTGAAATCACATCTTCTGCCCCAAGCTCTTTCAGTTCTTCAATTTCAGAGTTCAGCACTTTGGCCGTAAAGAACACAACAGGGGTATCATTTAGCAGATCTTTTTCCTGCAGCTGTTTTAATGTGTTAGGGCCATCTAAATCTGGCATCATTACATCAAGCAAAACGATGTCGGGTTTAAAGCCCGAAATTTGGTCTATGGCTTCGCGCCCAGACGAGCAGATAAGTGATGTAAACCCACCAACTTTCTCCAGTGAAAGTTTTGCTATTGCCTGGATGTCAGGTTCATCATCGACCAATAAAACACGTTTCAAATCAGACATCGGGACTCCTGTCTTTATCTTTAGAGAGTTTGTCAATTAGGCCGACAAACTTGGAGCGGGTGAAAGTTGCCTTACTCATAATCGCATCAACATTTGCCATATTCTCAGGAGCTGTATCGTAATCAGATGTTACGATAACCTGAATGTCATTGTTAACCTTTTTAGCGATATCAACCAGCTCCCAACCAGAACCATCTGGTAAAGCAATATCTAACACCAGGAAGTCGTAGTTTTGCGATGACAGCTTTTGTTTAGCTTGCCGAATAGTCCGTGCGGTGTCGACTTCATACGTATCTTTGAGTATAGCGGTAATTACCGTAGAGAAGTCGTCATAATCTTCCACGTGTAATACGTTTGCTTTTGCGTGAGAATGAAGAGCATAGTTTAGACGGTTTGCTTGCTTGCCAAGCTTGGTAACTTCATGCGTTGTGCTGTCATGAGTTACTATCGGTAATAAAAGCCAAAATCGTGTTTTTTCACCAGGGACTGACTCAAAGCCAATGGTTCCGCCCATTTTCTCTATAATGGTTTTTGTAATAGCGAGTCCAAGCCCGGTACCACCTTTACTTCGGGAATCAGAAGACTCGGCTTGTGCGAAAGGTTCAAAAACTCTGTTTTTAAAGACTTCTGGTATTCCGGGTCCACGGTCGATAACCTCGACCAAGGCGTTACCTTCAGCTATTGAGGTGTCTACTTTAATTTCTCCGTCATTCGGCGAGAATTTTGCGGCGTTAGATAGCAGGTTGGCCATGACTTGCATGAACCTCAGCTCATCAACTGCGATATGGACATTCGCTGAAATGTCTCGATTTAACAGGATTTTTGCTTGATGCTGTGCTGCGTAGCCTTGGTTTTCTGCAATGGCTTTTTGCACCAGAAACTCAAGGGAATATTCTTTAATCTGGAACGAAAGACTGCCTGAAGACAGCTTTTCGATATCAAGTAAGTCATTAATCAACAATGTTAATCGTTTACTATTTCGGTTAGCCAGTTCCAACACATGTTTAGCTTCTTCGGACAAAGTCTCGGCCTCTAGTGACATGAGTGAGAGTGATCCCGATATAACGGATAAAGGGGTTCGCAATTCATGACTCACCGTCGACAAAAATTGAGACTTTAATTTTTCGGCTTGCTCAGCGGCCTCTTTTGCGAACACCAGTGAGGAAATGTCGTGCATGGCTCCTAACATGGATTCCGGAACCCCTGCATTATCACATTGAATGACCGCATGGCCTTTCATCCAGCGAAGCTCTTCATTGTCTGCCCTGATAATACGAAACGTTGTTTCAAGAGGAAGGGGAATTTCAATAAACGGTTCGGCATTGGTCGCTTTACGTTCTAGCTTCTTCAATAGCTCGTTAAACTCGTGCTTCTCTTCATGGTAAAATACCGACTCGATACTGTGGTAGCTGTGTTTAAAATCCTCGCTCTTCACACCCGTTAGTGAATGCATTTGCCCGTTCCAGAGCATTTCCCGGGTCTTTAAATTGAGTTCCCAAACACCGATATTCGCAACTTGAGTGGCTGACTCAAGTCGTTCTTTAAGCTCTTTTAATGCACGTTGGTCGTTGACTTGTTGGCTCATATCGCTGGCTAAGCCCAGGTAACCAACCGCGTTACCATCGTTGTCAAACTCTTTGGTAACAATAACTTCGACGGGGATTCGTCCCCCCGATTTTGTGATATAAGTCCAACTGTCTTTCTCTGAGCCTTCGATATCAGGGATAGCAGTAAACACAGCAAACCCTGAAATATTCCGGCCTAATTGTTTACTGAGTTTTAGACCTTTAGCTTCAACCTCTTCTGAGTCATGAAAAATAGCCGGGGTTTCTTTATGAACAACCTCAGCTGAAGAGTATCCAAGCATTCGTTCTGCACCGCGGTTAAACACATTAATAAGGCCATTTTTATCCGTTGCTATTATGGCCGTTTCACTTGCCGCGTTGAGCACATGGTAGAGTTTACTGTTGACGTCGCTCAGCTCTTTTGTCCGGGATTCAACTTCCGTGGACAGAGAGTTGAGCAGTTTTTGTTGGTAAAAATGTCGGGTTAAATAGAAAAAACCGAGCACGCCAATAAAGGAAAGCCCCCAAACAACGGCTCGCAAGAGCCAAAAGTTAAGTAAAGTCTTTTCTGTTTCAATAGCAAGCAACCAGCGCCCTCCGGGAATATCGATGAGTGTGGTTGCTGATGCAGTGTTAAAAGTAGATGGGTTTCCCCAAAAAACGCCTTCGACAGGGAAATTGTTTTTGTCTCCGTGCTTGATAGCGAGTTTGACAGAGGTGCCGACTTCAGCCACTTCATCCATGAGAGATTCAAATAAGCTTTCAGCGTCGATGACAGCACTTATCAGCCCCCAGTAAGCGCCTTCGATATAAAGGGGGGCGCGATAAATGAGCCCTAAGTCTCCTTGCACTAATTCCAGGGGACCATGCAGCCTTGCGTTTTTTGACGCAATAGTTTTTTTAATCTCCGGCCATTGGGATGCTAAATTTTCATACTTTACCCCTAATGCCGCCTCATTTCCCTCAATAGGCATCACCCAGCGAATTTCATTATCGGGTGCAATACCAATATTTCTAAAGAAAGGACTGAATGAGTAGACCTGCTCCAGCATGGAATTAATTTCTGCAGGAACGACATTCCCTTTCCGGGCAACGACGTAAGCCTCGATACCGTGTGTTAAAAACGTGGCACCATGAAGTTCAGTCTCAAGTTGTGATTTAAGCCTTATAGCGAGTTCTGCTGCATTACGGTCACGTTCTGCTTGCTGTTTGTTGCGGTACTCATGAATAAAATACTCAGTGAGAGCAATAATGCTGACAAATAAAATGCCGGCAATTAACTTCAGCCAATTTGCGCCTTCGGCGGAGAGCTTATAATGTTTCATTCGCCCACCTCAGAGTGGCCATCAGGCCTAGGCAGTAATATAAAGAACTCTGTCCCGTTCGCATTTGTATTAAAGCTTATGCTGCCCCCTAAACGATCCATGATCTCTTTCGAAATAGATAAGCCAAGGCCGGTTCCCCCTGTGGCTCTTGTGTTGGTTGAGTTGGCCTGGGCGAACTTTTCAAACACCCGTGGTTGAAATTCCTCAGGAATGCCATCGCCTTTGTCTTTTACTGCAATACGAACAAACTCACCCTGAGCCTCAGCGTTTATTTGCACGGCCTCACCTTTTGGCGAGAACTTAACCGCATTTGAAATTAGGTTGGTCATGACTTGCTCGAACCGTTGAGTGTCGACATAAATAGACAGTGAAGGGTCGATAGGAGTCTGCTCTAAAACAACTTGAAATCGCTCGGCATAGGTTTTGTTCCGCTTGGTTATATCTGCCAGAAGAGAGTTAATAGCGACCTTTTCAAAATGCATTTCCATTCTACCCGCAAGCAGCTTTTCCAGGTCCAAAATGTCATTAATGAGCAAGTTCATGCGTACACTGTTCTTTTTAGCCACTTCTATCATTTCGACTGCCGCTGAGGGTAAATCGCCACAAGTGTTGCCAAGCAATAAATCTAACGCACCAGTTATCGACGTTATGGGGGTACGGAGTTCATGGCTCACTGTCGAGACAAAAGCGTTTTTAATTTCTTCGTTGCGCTTTCTCTCAGAAATATCTTCAATAATCGACCAGATCAACTTTCGACCATTGTCATCGTATACGACCATGCCGTTTAGCAACACCGGATAACGGCTGCCATCCTTACGGACATACTCTTTCTCAAACGGTCCAAAACGACCTGTGCTTGCTAAAGCTTCTAACTGCTCAAGCTCTGCTTCTTGATACTCACGAGGTGTGATATCCCAATAACTCAAAGAGATGAACTCTTCGCGCGTATATCCTGTGGGAGCAAGCAAGGCGTCATTCAAGTCAATAAATTTTCCTGTTTCGTAATCGTTTAAGGCAATACCAATGGGAGACAACTTAAATAGGCCGCGTAAGCGACTCTCACTATTCTCGATAGCTTCATTTTTTTGTTTAAATTCCAGCGTTGAGGAAACCCAGCGCGCAAGAAGACTCAAAAATTGTTTCTCAGTTTCTTTAAAGGGCCTTTCCCGGGTTGTAGAGGAAGAAAAGTTGAGTGTTCCAAAGTGACAACCATTTACCTGAATGGGCAAACCTATATAAGATTCAAGGCCGAAAGTTTCGTAGCAGGGATGTTGACGGTATTTGGATGACGCCATGTTGTGAATAGCGACTGTTTTCCCCTCGGATATAACAATTTCGCAGTAAGTTTCTTTAAGAGGGAAAGTCAGGCCTGCAGTTAATTCTGTTTCTTTTGGCGCACTAAAAGCAATAATCTCATAGTCTTTTCCATCGATTCTGCTTACTATGCCCAGTTCTAAGTTTAAATAAGAACAGGCGAGTTCCAGACCCCGATTAATACGTTGCAGCGGGTACTCTGGAGAAAGTGAGGCTATCCTGTTCAGTGCCTTGAACGCCGCGAGCTGGTTCTCCAATTCTTGCTGATTTCTTTTTTCCTGTGTTATGTCCAGGATAAATCCATCGAAGTATTCAACTTGACCGGCCTCAGTTTTTATCGCTCTGCCTTTCTCCTGAGCCCATCGGATACTGCCATCACGATGTAAAATTCTATACTCCAGTAGCCACTCGTTGCTTTTTTCAATGGCACTTGCAACTTCTGACTCTAACCGCTTTTTGTCATCCGGGTGAATGACACTGTCATAGCTGCGAGCTTTGTTTTGAATAAAGTCGCTTGCAGGGTAGCCCGACAACGGATCAATTTTGTCGCTCATGTACAACATGGTCCAGTGTTCGTCGTAAAGACAACGGTAGGTTACACCCGGAATGTTGTTAACTAACGAACGGAACTGGGCTTCACTGGCTTTTAATGCCAGTTCACTTTTTACTTCTGGTGTTATGTCGCGAACAGCAAAAACATACTGAATGTCGTCACCACTAACCAGAGGCGCCCCATTCACTGAAACGGCTTTCCATTCGCCGTTAGGCCAGTGGATAGCGTGTTGTACGTCGGTGACAGGCTGACCTGTCCGGCGCACAACAGCAAACGGAAGTTCGTCCGGAGGAAAAAATGAACCATCGAGCTGACTGATTTGCCAACGGGGGTCATCAAAGGTCGCACTGGTTTTATCTGGCGCATCCTGTGCTTTTAGCCCTAAGACATTTATTGCCTCGGCGTTTGCGTAGGTAAAATTGCCTTCTGCATCGAGTATAAAAAATGCAACGACATTACTGTTTATCACCTTTTCAAGGAACTCACGTTGCGACTTTATCTCCATTTCAGCGTGCTTCTGTTTGGTGATATCTTCGTGTGTGCCTGAAATGAGAAGCGGCTCACCACTTTGGGTTTTAGAGACTAAACGGCCCCTGTCATGCACCCAAACCCAATGACCATCTTTATGACGCATTCTTGCTTCAAAGTCGTAAAATTCAGTATCGCCGCGAAAGTGTTGTTCTAATAATTCACCGGATTTTTCTAGATCTTCAGGATGTGCCAGTGACATCCAGGTGTCGATTGATATCGGCTCAAGCTCTGCAAGTGTATAACCGACAATATTCGCCCAGCGTTCATTAAAAACGGTTTCTCCGGTTTGGATATTCCACTCCCAGGTGCCAATATTGGTGCCTCTTAAAATGGACTGGAGTCGTCGTTCATTTTTTGATGTTTGCCGAAATTTTTTAGTTAGCCTTACTTCGTCCTGTACGGCGGCAGCCATGTCTTTTAAGACCGTCTTCTCTATCTCAGAAAGTTGTCGGGGCTGGGTATCAATAACGCACAAGGTGCCGATGCGATGACCATCTGAGCCTTGAATCGGGCAGCCGGCATAAAATCGAATTTTAGGGTCATTAACAACCAGAGGATTATCGGCAAAACGCTCATCCTCCAAAGCGTTACTGACTTCAAATATTTGATCTTTGAGGATAGTGTAGGCACAGAAAGCGAAGTCTCGATGCGTCTCTGGCGCCGAGAGGCCTTGCTTTGATTTAAACCACTGGCGATGCTCGTCAACCAAAGAAATTAATGCAATGGGTAAGTTCAGTGCGTTTTTAACAATGCGGGTAAGCCGGTCAAAACGTTCCTCTGGAGGGGAGTCCAGTAAGTCCGTTTCGCGAAGTGCCTTTAAACGTTCGTATTCGTTGCTGGGGGTACCGGCTGACTTCATCTGTGGGCTCCGCTTGTCGGTCAATATCGCTTCATAGTAGAAACTTTAAGAAAAACCTGCAATTAACTTCTTAGGTAATACTTTTTTGTCGCGTCCGGGCTAACTCATTAGTCACACGTTAACATCAGCCAGTTTTCAAATTGGTACGCGTCCATGGGGCGAGCAAGGAAGTAGCCTTGGCCTTCTTCACAGCCTGCTACTGTTAGAGCATCGCACTGAGTTTGAGTTTCGATACCTTCGGCGACGGTGCGCAATTTAAAATTACTTGCTAACTCTTTAATGGTACGAGCAACACTGTAAGAGGGGTGACCCGCAGCGTTGCCACTGACAAAACTTCGATCAATTTTTAGACGAGTAAAAGGTAAGTTACGCAGTACGCTCAGTGACGAATACCCTGTGCCGAAGTCGTCCATGGAAATGCCAATGTCATGTGCCCGGAGGTTTTTCAATTGCTCAGTGATGCTGACAATGTCTTCAGCCGCTATGGACTCGGTCAGTTCAATTTCAACTTGGTGGCCTTTAAGCCCTTGTTGTTGAATATGCTGAATAACTGACTCGACAAAGTTCGCTTCTTTCAGTTGCACAACAGAGACATTAATTGCTACACGAAAAGCGTCTTCGACTTTGTCACTAATAGCCGAACGCCAACGCAAAGCGGAACGCAGCACCCAGTCTCCTATAGCGACCATCATTCCCGACTGTTCCGCCAGCGGGATAAAACGGTCGGGTGGAATAAATTCCCCGTTATCCGTTTTCCACCGAAGTAAAGATTCAGCACCAACAACAGCACCATCACTCAGTCTAATAAAAGGCTGAAAATGAAGCGTCAGACGCTCGCTGGAAAATGCCGTGCGCAAACGACTTAAAAGGCTCATTCTGTCTCTGGCGGCCTCGGCTTGCTGAGGAGCAAATAAAACGGTTTTCCCGCGATTAAAATGCTTGGCCTGCTTGAGAGCAACACCGGCATTTTTAATGATTTCCGCCGCTGAAAGCGAGGAGTCACCTACCGTGATTAAGCCGCTGGTAGCAGAAATACGCAAAGGCTCATTTTTATGGAGCATGAAAGGCTGTGAAAACACTGACTCAATTGTTTCAGGCGTTAAATCTCTGGCGTCCGCCAAAACACCAAAAATATCGCCTCCCACTCGGGCAATACAGAGGCTTTTGGTCAGCCGATTACACAAACGCTGCGCTACTGCGCATAGAATTTCGTCACCAAAGGCGTCATTAAGTACGCTGTTCATGTATGAGAAACTGTCTAAATCAATTAACGCAACGGCGTACTTTTCTTTTGGTCGATTAGTGAGTTGCTGCCCAATTTCACTCATGAAACCATTGCGGTTGGGGAGTTTTATTAAAGAGTCCTGAAACGCTAACTTTTCGATAGAGCTGTAAAGTTGCAGCTTTTCGAAGGTCATTGCAACACTGCTGCAAAAAACCTCTAAAAGGCGTTGTTCGCACTGCTCAATGGGACGAGCAAGTTCTACGAATGCGGCTAGTGCTTGATTATTAATGCCTGGAAGATACAGGCAAATGCCACTTTCAAATATATGCTGTTTTGATTCGAGCACTTGCATTAACAGCTGGCGTATATTTTCCTCCGGCAGCTTTTCCAAAGGTACACCCTGCCAGGATGCAAAATCTCCGGCCGCTGAGAGAATAAAAGGGGGACTGTCTGATGTATCCAGAGCCGCACAAATAAGGCAATCTTTCTCAATGCCCAACAATGTGCAAAGGTGTTCGACGACACCCGCAGCAAAGTGGTTGATGTCAGAGAGCAGACCAAGCTCGGCGGTAGCGACTAAGGTTTCTGTAAGCCCCTTACTATTGGCTTCCAGTTGTTTTATTTGCGAGTAAGATCGTATTGCCATGGCAATACTGGTAATGAGGCGCGTTCGGGTCAGCTCTGACTTAGTCTTGTAATCATTAATGTCGTAGAGGCGGATGGTATCGCTTTCCGGGGCGAACCCCGGTTGCCCTGTACGCAAAATGAGCCGAATACTGTGGTTGTGAAGCTTATCGCGAATAGCCTGAACTAATTGCAAGCCAGAGCTATCGCTTTCCATAACAACATCGACTAAAGCAACAGAAAAATCATCGTCTTCTCTTAGTAAACTGAGGCCTTCAGAAGCTGAATAGGCATCGGCGAAGCTGAGTTCAGCTTCTTCTATTACCAAGCCTTTCAGCGCCATTTTGGTAGTGACATGAACGTCTGGATCGTCATCAACAATCAGTATCTTCCAGGGAACCGAATTAGAAACAGGCTTTTCAGCTTCCTCTTCAGCGAATTCGATCAAGTCGTCTTTGCCCACCATAACCTTTACCTCAAGACTATAACCTCGGATACCACCATAACTAACTTAACAAAAACAAGGTTAAATGTTATATGTTGGTCGTCATAATCTTTTATTTGACTTTTTATTTTAACAAAAATATTAATTTAGTTTACGATAAAGGCTCGGTTTTGGATTACGTTTAAAGGCCATTGGCTATGAGCAAACCGCTTTTGATGATAAGGCACCAAATTAACCTCGGGTTTGTTTTGGTATTGATAATGGCTCTATTCGTTATTTTTGCGGTGGTGGAGTTTAAAGTTAAACCTGACTTGCTTCAGCAACAGCAGCAAAAAATTGCCGAAAACCAAAGCGAACTTGTAGACCTCATTAATGCTCGACTGGGCCAAGTTGAAGTTCTGACTCGTACGTTAGCTGCTGCTGCCACCTCGCTTCCAAAAAATGAATCAATATTCAAAGATCTCTTGCCTTCTGTCATTGATAATCGAGGAGACTCCTCTATAGCCGGCGGTGGTATTTGGCCGGAGCCTGGCGCTTTTAGTAAAGGTATTGAACGGCGCAGCTTTTTCTGGGGACGGGAAAACGGACAGCTAAAATATGTCGACGATTACAATGCTTCTGATGGGGCTGGTTATCATGAAGCAAACTGGTACAAAGATGCAATGGGGGCTAGCAGCGATAATTGCATTTGGTCACAGGCCTATGTTGACCCTTTTACTCGTACACCGATGGTGACGTGCTCTGTTCCCATTCATGAAAACAGTGAGTTTGCTGGTGTGGCAACCATAGACGTCAAACTTGGTGATATCACCCGAATACTGCAACGCTACGGTGAGAAAAACGACGGCTACGCTTTCGCGATAGATTCAAGCAACCATATGATCAGTTTCCCGTTTACTGCAGCGAATATTGAAAGCAATGCAAATTCGTTAGTAAACGTTAATGAGCTGGCAACGCATATTCCCTGGCTGAAAAGCAGCCTGCTCCAGATAAATAAAACCAATGAGACGGGTCTTATCGAACTTCACAACGACAAGCTTCTTGGAGAAGCAGCGTACGTTGATTTGGTTAGAAACGATGAAACCGGTTGGATAATAGGGTTGGTGTTACCCAGAAGTAAAATGACCGCTATGGCCGATAGTATGGGTTTTTTCTTAATGCTTGCTATTGGCGCACTGTTGGTTGCTGTCGGAGTTGTTGCTGCAGTGCTGTTCCGCAATTTAATTAATAAAATTCAGCAAACGACAGTGCAAGTAAGACAGTTAACCGATGAAGAAACAAGTCAGACTTTGCGCACCGGCAGAATGAATGAAATGGGAGAACTGCGCCAGGCGGTTAATGCTTACGGGGAGAAACTAAAATCTTTGTTGCGGCACTTAGAAGACGTTCAGGACGAACTGGTGCAAAGTGAGAAGTTGGCCTCGCTAGGGGCTCTGGTTGCAGGGGTGGCGCACGAACTGAATACGCCAATAGGAAATGCACTTATGTCGTCTACCTCCGTACTGGATGCCAATAAGCAATTTAGTAAAAAAATGAACGCTCAGATGACAAGGCGTGATCTGGCCAATTACCTTGAAGATGTCACTCAAGGAGCGACTATTATTGAGCGAAACTTAACACGTGCCGCCGAGTTAATTGGAGCGTTTAAGCAGCTGGCTGTGGACCAGACCAGTTCGCAAAGGCGCGAATTTGAGTTAAAGGGGCTGGTAGAAGAAGTCAGTTTGTCGATGAGACCCAGTGTGCAAAAAAGTCCAAGCAAGCTGGAAATTGATGTGCCGCAATGTATTTCTATGGACAGCTATCCGGGCAAGCTTTCTCAGGTGTTAATGAACCTCATTAATAATGCCGTCATTCATGCGTTTGACGAACAAGAAGAAGGTACTATTCAGATAGTTGCCAGCCAGGAGCAAGCAGACAAAGTACGCTTGACGGTAGCTGACAATGGCTGCGGTATTCCGGATGAGAGAATCAAGCGAATCTTCGACCCATTTTATACAACGAGACTGGGTAAAGGAGGGTCGGGTCTTGGCTTACACATAACATTTAATTTAGTTACAGGTGTTTTGGGCGGACGCATTGACGTAGAGAGCAGAGAAGGCAAGGGCAGTTGTTTTACCCTGACCCTGCCGGTCATTGCTCCACATTTGGATGACTCAACAAGACTCTCCTAAGCAACGGAACTGTTCACAGACTTTTCTGTTAATAAAAGCAGAAACCTGCCGATAGACGGAGATAGATTCGTAACGTTCTGCAAACTTATATCGAGACACTATGAAAATTAAACTTCTTGCCCTTGGGGCACTTTTTTTAACCATACCGGTGCAGGCAAAAATATTGTGGCAGGATGTCAGCGTCACTTATTTGTACGGAGAAAACTACCGTGTTGGAGACAATCGCCGCGAAGTATTAACCTTTGAGCACGCCGCAGGGGCCAGTTGGGGAGACAGCTTTTTCTTTTTGGATCATTTGCGTTCTCGCGACGGCAGCCGCGAAAATTACGCTGAGTGGTCACCACGTCTGAGTGGCTGTAAATTAGGCATTTATTGCCCTGAAGACGATGGTCTGATTAAAGATGTGTTATTTGCAAATACCGTGGAGATGTCTCAACAGGCAACTCACTTTTTGCATGGTTTAGGTGTGGACCTGAATCTACAAGGCTTTACCTACCTGAAATTGAATACCTATCGTAGGAATAATGACGGGGTAGAGGACAATTGGCAGCTGACGGCGACTTGGGCTTACCCTTTTACCATTGCTGAGCAGTCATTTCTCTATGACGGTTTCCTGGACTGGTTTTCCAGTACTGAGGATCAGCGAGCGAGCCTCAACTGGACGTCTCAGCTTAAATGGAACGCCGGCCAAGCCATGGGGCTGGATAACCGTTTGTATCTGGGGATTGAATACGTGTACTGGCGCAATAAGTTCGGTATTGCTGATACGCTGGGTTTTCCTACCCATGAGTCCAACGTCAACCTGTTAGTCAAATTCCACTTTTAACTAAAGAGGCACAAACATGGCCAGACTCTCGATAAAACTTCGTATTCTTCTGTTAGCGGCCGTACCGACTGTGCTTCTGGGCGTTGTACTGATCGTTATCTCCGTAATGTCAGCAAACGATATCAGTCAAACCAGTGTGGAGCAGCAACGGGAGGCTTTGTATCAACAAAAGCGCCAGGAATTGGACAGACTGCTGGAGATGGCGATAACGGCGGGTAAAAAGGCCAGTAACCAAGACCAGCTAAAGGATATTTTACGAAACCTGCGTTATGACAATGGCCAGAATTATTTCTTTGTCTATAACACGGATGGTGTACAGGTCGTCAGTGCGGACGACCCGAGCCGAGAAGGTCAAAATTACTACGATAGCCGCTCTCCGGAAGGACGTTACCTGGTACGCGAGTATATTGATGCGGCAAAGCAGGGAGGCGGCTATGTGGAATACAACTGGCCTAAGGCTGGCTCCTCGGTGGCCAGCCCTAAACTAGCCAAGGCTATCAAATACCCAGGTACCAACTGGGTTATCGCAACTGGGTTCTACATTGATGACTTGCAGACGAAGCTATCAGAGCTGGAATCGGAACTGCAATCCAGCACGAATAAAAGTGCCGGTTTTACCGTCATAGTGGCTACTGTATCACTGGTTGTGGTCATTGGGCTGGGACTCATTTTAGCTCGAAGTATTATTACGCCATTGAACCGGGCTGTGGAAGCTATGAGGAATATCGCCAGCGGCGAAGGGGATTTGACCCGACGTCTGGATGAGGATCAGGTAGCGGAGCTGGGAGCTTTGGCGCAGGCCTTTAATACCTTCGCATCGAAAGTGGCCAATATGGTGGAACAGCTTCGAGGTTCTGTGCAAACACTGGCTACATCCAGTCAGGAGCTCAGCCAGATCATGGAACAGGCAGATGCGGGCGTAAAACGCCAGCATGATGAGAGCGAACAGGTAGCGGTTGCTATGAACGAAATGTCGACTACAGCCCAGGATGTGGCGTCCAGTGCCAGCAATGCAGCAGGCGCCACCAGTGAAGTGGAACGACAAGTGCATGAAGCCAGCCAACGCATCGATAATGCTATTAGCGTGGTACGCGGGTTGGAGCAGAATGTAAATACTGGTGTGGATGTGATTTCCAAAGTTGGCAGTGAGTCCAAGAGCATAGGTGGCGTGTTAGAGGTAATAAGCGGCATTGCGGAGCAAACTAACCTACTAGCATTAAACGCTGCAATTGAGGCCGCCCGAGCCGGTGAACAGGGCCGGGGATTCGCAGTGGTTGCTGATGAGGTACGGACTTTGGCGTCAAGAACGGCCGAAAGCACCGAAGAAATCAACCAGATGATCAGTCGTTTGCAAAATGGTGCTAAAGAAGCGGTGAGCGCCATCGACCAGATCCGCGAAGGCAGCGACCGCACGGTGGCGCAGACTCAGGAAGTGGATAAATCCCTCAAGGAGATTTATGAAGCCGTATCCACTATTAATAATATGAATAGTCAAATTGCTACTGCCGCGGAAGAACAGACTACGGTGTCCGAATCCATCAATGAGAACTTGCATACCATAGTCAGCATTACTCAGGAGTCGGTAGAAGGTACCAATAACGCGCGTAAGATAGCCGATAATCTCAGTAAGTTGTCCGGCGATATCGAGAGTTTGGTGGGACAGTATAAGACGCGATAGCTTCGCCGGAGGTAACTTGAGCCGTCAATTTGGCGGCTTTTAAGCTGAGTATGCAGGTGGGACATGTGGTACAAATCTGGCATCTCCCGGGGGTAGCAGAGTGTGTATGTCAGGGCTACCCAGAGCCGTTAACTCGCTCTGCTTCACGTGCACGGCAATGGTACCGGTAATACCTGCAAACTATTATTCAAACTTTATTGCGCTAACAATGCACTGCCATTGCAGACTGAAAACTGTATAGCGGCTCCAATGACGTGGCTTTGGCAAAACGACTATTGAAACGTGTAGACAACACTTGACGTGTTAACGCGAGGCTACTGAACTGTGTTACTAAGCGTGTTACTTCCGATACTCATAAACGAAAAAGCCCCGCACAATGTGCAGGGCTTTAGGAAGAAGTTGGTGCCGGAGGCGGAATCGATAAGATCTAATAACTTATTGTTTTATAGTGGATAAAAAATATTAAGATTCAAGCGTGTTACTTACCTTGTTACTAAAACTTCAGCTTTAGTTTTTTGATTGAAAGCTTTTTCACAAATGAATCTTTTAACTTTTTGGCTATGCCCAATACTCGCTTAACACGTTGAACATAGCTATAGTGGTCTGCAACTTGTGAACGTGTAGTGGCAAATAAATTCGTGCTTCTGATCAGAGATGAAAAGCTATACTTGTTGCTTTGGTTAAAGTGAATTAGCTATTTATCAACATTTTTCCATGGGCCGAACGCTATAAAGTAAAGAAGAATGATATTTGCGATAGGGATAACAATCAGAAGACCCAATGGACCAGGGTAGCCAACTCGTTGGCAGATACGCCATGCGGGAACAATAAAAATAGCTCCCACAATCAGCATCCATAGAAAGCCCATACCTGCGAACATTTCGTGATTCATCATTATCTGCTCCTTATTTGACATGCGTTAAAATGACGTTAGACTGAAGTTTATTAAATTGCAAAAAGCAGGGTGCTCGTGCTAATTCGAATTCTGTTATTAATGACAGTGCTATTGGTGTCGATGTCGTTTTCGCAAACGGCAGAAGCTCACGCATGTCATGATAACAGCCAAATGCAGCACAGCATGATGTACGAAGCCGACACAAACGATTGCGAGCATGAGACGCAAAAGCACAACTCGTGCTGTGCTGACATGACCATTCGGCATTGCTCCGGCGGCTCGGTTTTATTTGTCGGACAGTCTTCTTCGGTTAATGCCGCTGCAGTTAACCTCTCTGCCAAAGTCGATGCGCCCGTTGACACCTCCATTCGTGCTAAACACGCGTCTAATTTATTCCGTCCCCCAATAATTACCGCTTAATAAGTTACTAGAAATTTAACACACGCTCGGCGTGTTTCCTTAAAACTTATTAATCGGTGAATAATTATGTCTATCAAACGCAATATCGCTGTTTTGGCGATGCTGTTTTCCGTGTCTGTATCTGCAACCGATGTAGAAGAGCAGCAACTAACCGTTCTAAAAGATCCCAACTGCGGTTGCTGTGAAAAGTGGTTACAAGCTTTACCCGATAGCTTTAGTGTGTCCGTACAACATCCGAACAACCTGACCCAACGAAAACGTGACTCCGGTATTAGTGCCGAGGTCCAATCCTGTCATACCGCTATTTCTAGTAATGGCTATGTCTTTGAGGGGCACGTTCCTCCTACATTGGTTTCTCATTATTTAGCTGGGAAAAAGTCAGCCAATGGCATTGGATTAACTGTTCCTGGCATGCCGGTAGGGTCTGTTGGTATGGAAATGGGTACTCGGTTTCAACCGTATACGGTCTATGAAATCAAAGAGGACGGTTCAATTACACCTTATAAGCAGATAGCAAGTTTAGAGCAGCAGCAAGCACTCTCAAATGGAGGGCTTTAGCTATGGGATTTGGCGGCATGAGTATGGTTCAGTTAGGAGTTTTACTGGTTATTGTCATTCTTCTTTTTGGTAGTAAAAAGCTACGAACCCTGGGCTCCGATCTTGGTAGTGCGATTAAAGGGTTTAAATCATCGGTTTCTGATGAGCCGTCTGATAAGGAACAGGACGTTCAACGTTATCAAAATTTAACCTCAAAAGAGGAGCGTCATAATGAGCAATGAGTTTAACAAAGGGCGTCGAAAGTTTATTAAATCTGCATTCACTGTGGCGTCTGCTTTAGCAATCGCCAAAGTAGCCCCAACTTGGGCTGCTCCTCAGGGACGCAGTTTTAAAGATCAGATCCTGACAAACGATGAGATTGATCTGACCATTGCAAAGTCCCCACTGCTCGTGGGAAATAAAGTAGGAGCACCAATAACCATCAATGGCCAAATGCCGGGCCCTTTGATTCGTTTAAAAGAAGGGCAGCGAGCAAAGCTAAATGTGACTAACCGGTTGTCGGAAGACACGTCAATTCACTGGCACGGAATTATATTGCCGGAGAATATGGATGGCGTGCCTGGCGTATCTTTCGAAGGGATAAAGCCAGGACGAACGTTCAAATACCGCTACGATGTCGAGCAAAACGGAACTTATTGGTATCACAGCCATTCCGGTTTGCAGGAGCAATTGGGACACCTGGGGCCGTTAGTGATTGAACCGAAAGACGGAGACATTGGTGCTGATCGAGAACATACCATTATTCTCAGCGACTGGACATTCGAAGATCCGGATACCGTGTTTCGTAACTTGAAAGTTGCGGAGGGGTACTATAACTATCAAAAACGTACGATATTTGAGACCTTCGAGGACGTGCGACAGCAAGGGTTAGAGAAAACCTGGAAGCAACGAGAAATGTGGGGGCAAATGCGAATGAGCCCCCGTGATATTGCGGATGTGACGGGCAGTACTTATACCTACCTGATGAATGGCCGCGATTCACAGATGAACTGGTCAGCATTGTTTAAGCCTGGTGAAAAAGTACGCCTGCGTATCATTAATGGTTCGGCAATGAGTTTCTTCGACGTAAGAATCCCTGGATTGGAGATGACGGTAGTGGCCGCTGACGGGCAGCCTGTGAAGCCAGTGCCAGTTGACGAGTTCCGCATTGGTGTGGCGGAAACCTACGATGTAATTGTCCAGCCTAAGCAAAACAAGCCTTACACTATTTATGCTGAGAGCTTTGATCGAAGTGGTTATGTCAGAGGTACATTAACGCCGGAACTTGGTCTTGAGGCTGAAGTGCCTGAACTACGGCAAGTTCCTGAGCGAGGCATGGCCGCTATGGGCATGGGAGCGATGGCGATGTCCGGTGATATGAAAGGCAATAGCATGAATATGAAGCATATGGGCGGCAATAACAGCCATATGACGCATAAAATGACACACAAAAAAGAGCTCCCGGTCGAAAACATTAAAATCAAACACCGTGAGTCCGGACATGGCGCCGGGGCGGCTATGATTGCTACAAACCCGGTAAGCCGTTTGCATGAACCCGGGATTGGATTGGAAGACGTTGATCATAAAGTCTTAGTGTATACCGACTTGGTCGGCGCGCATGAATGGCCGGATACGCGGGAGCCCGAACGACAGATAGAGCTGCACTTAACGGGTAATATGGAGCGTTACATGTGGTCTTTCGACGGGAAGAAGTTTACCGAAGTGGATGGCCCGGTTCAGTTTCATCATGGAGAACGACTGAGGTTGGTGATGGTAAACGATACGATGATGGACCACCCCATACACCTACACGGTATGTGGATGGAACTTGAAAACGGACAGTATCCACGCCCACGCAAACATACGATTAGCCTGAAGCCGAGCGAAAAAGTGTCGTTATTGATAACGGCAGACGCGCCGGGTAGTTGGGCGTTCCACTGTCACCTGTTGTATCACATGAAAGCGGGTATGTTCCGTGTGGTCAATGTCGCATAAGGAGGACAATTATGTACGGTAAATCATTATTAGTGGGTGCGGCGTTGTTGCCAGGTTTAGCAGTCGCCGGACATGCGAAAGAGGACTGGCCTGAACCCGTCAAAGAATATTACACCGGGCAAGTACTGTTCGATCGGTTGGAGTTAGCGCGAACCAACGAGGAAGAGAACCTAGCCGTCTGGGACATGATGGCTTGGTATGGCGGTGACTATCACCGAGCTGTTTTCAAGAGTGAAGGGGAGAATGTTCAAGACGACGGTGAGCCCACTGACTTGGAAAGTGCCGAACTGCTGTATGGATACTTGATGTCTCCGTTTTGGTCGTTTCAGGCCGGTGTTGGTACGCGAGGCTCCTTATCGTCCGATGCCTCTATGGAAAATTATGCCGTTGTTAGCTTCATGGGGCTGGCTCCGTATTGGTTTGAAATGGACAACTCGTTGATGGTGAACGAAGAAGGCGATGTCCAGTTTGTCAGCGAAACTGAATATGAGTGGCAGTTAACGCAAACATCGTACTTACAGCCTCGCATTGAGTTTACAGCCAACCTGACAGATTCAGACAAATATGAACGGCAAAGTGGCTTGAGCAACTTGCGTGTGGGGTTGCGTTATCGTCACGAAATCAGTCGTGAGTTTGCACCCTACATTGGTGTTTATTGGAACGGCGCGTTAGGCAACACGGCAGATGAAATGAAACGAATGGGTGAGGACACCACAGAAACAGGCGTGGTCCTTGGGGCCAGAGTTTGGTTTTAATTGATAATAAACAAAGAGGAAACAACATGAAAAACATACTTAAGTTAGCCTTCGGTACCACGTTATTTTTTAGTGCATGGGCCAGCGCTCACGTCGGCCTAACATCCAGTAGCCCGGAGGACGGTGCGACTTTGTCCGAGTCACCAACGGAAATTACGATGAATTTTTCCGGTGATGTTCGTCTGGCTAAAATTATGCTGCACTCAGATGACGGTAAAATGCATCCGCTGGACTTTTCGATGAGCATGACTCCCAAAGCAGCGTACGAAATTGCTGTTAAAAACAATTTGGCGTCAGGTGGTTATACGGTTTATTGGACGGCAATGGGTGGGGACAGTCATAAAATATCGGGTGATTTTAGCTTTGAGGTGAAATGATGACCCTTTGGAGTGTGGCCAGCGTTTTAACGTTGGCCTTTATATTCTGGCTTAACGCGGTGATGACCGCCTCGCCTTATATCGTTTATTTGTCCGGTTTAAAAAAGCAGTCTGAACGAAAGAATAGCCTTGTTGCGTTGCTTCTATTACTGGCAAGCCTTCTGTATTTTTTTCTGAAAGTCGGTAGTTTTGCTGCTGAAGGCTTTGCCGGCATGATTGACACGACCTACATGCAGTTTATATGGACCGGCCCTGTTGGGTTGTTCATGCAACTCCAGGTAACCGTTGCTGTTGTCTGGATTTTTTACTCTGTTGTTAAGGTAACAAGCATACAGTGGATGCTATATGTTGCGGCGGTTGGACTCATGGGATGGAGTTTTTTAAGTATCGGCCACGGTAGTGATGCCGTCTGGTGGGGAAAGCTAGCGCTTTTAACACACTTGTTAGTCGCTTGGGTTTGGTTCGGCAGTCTTAACTCATTGCGAAAGCTGGCAACGTCGGTACCGCTTGCTAAAGCGAAAGCCATTATGGAGCGTTTTGGTGTGCATATGTCTGCAGCGGTTCCAATACTCCTTATTGCGGGCTTGGTTATGTATCGTAGTGCAACAGGGCGATGGATGCCAGAGCTGCCGCTTACGTCGTATGACACGGTACTACTAGCGAAACTTGTGTTTGTGGCGCTGATTCTCCTTGTTGCCGCATTGCATAAATTAAAGTTCGTACCGCAATTAAATGATAACGCGGCCGCCAAGCGACTCAAAAACTCCATAACGGCGGAAATGGTATTGGCTGTCACTATTTTTACCCTGGCCTCTGCGCTAAGCAGCGCGTTTTCCCCTAGTTAATGTAAGGAATAATAAGAATGAAATTATTCATGAGTGTTTTTATGGTTTCGGTGCTGTTTATTTCAGCGTCTAGTAGCGCCGAAAAACTATCTGAGCCGACCGCTGTGCTTGATGCATTTCGAACTGCTTTAACTGAAGGTGACACGGAAGTCGTTAAAGATGTGCTTTCCAATGATGTGTTTATCTTTGAAGGTGGTGGTGTTGAACGATCCTTGGCCGAGTACAGTGCTCATCACCTTAAGTCAGATATTAAGTTTAGCCAGGCGGTTCCTTCACAGTTGCTTGAAAGGACAGTACAAGAAGCCGATGGCCTTGCTGTGATCACTTCTCGGTATAGCGTTTCCGGGGAGTATAACGGGCGTGAGGTTGATTTAACGATGAATGAAACCGTAACCGTATCAAATACGACTGAGTCTGGCTGGAAAATTATCCGGATCCATTGGTCCAACTGAGTTCAATCACAGGAGCTGATTATGGCAGAACACGATCATGAACACGGACATCAGGATTATCAGAAAAGCAGCCTGAGTCTTTGGGGGGCGGTGTCGCTGGGGACTGGTGTGATGATTGGCGCTGGTATTTTTGCACTGACCGGACAAGTTGCTCAGCTGGCAAGAGAGTGGTTTGTCCTGGCGTTTGTGTGCGGCGGTATCATTGCCGGCTTTAGCGCTTACTCTTACGTTAAGTTGGCGAAAGCCTATCCGTCAGCGGGCGGTATTGCGATGTTCCTCAGTAAAGCTTATGGAAAAGGAAGTGTGACGGCGATATTCGCACTCTTGATGTACTTTTCTATGGTGATTAATGAAAGTTTAGTCGCTCGGACATTTGCGTCTTATACCAGCCAGTTAATTTCTTTTGAAGCGCAGTGGCTTATCCCTTTGTTGGCGGTGGGTTTGCTGGTCTTTGCGTTTTTTATCAATATTTTGAGTAATCAGTTTATTCAAACGTTCTCGTTTTTTATGGCCTTTGTTAAGACTTTAGGGTTGGTCATTTTAGCGGCTGGTGGTTTGTGGGCCTCAGGCATTCAGTTTGAATCGATATCGGCTATTCCAGAAGAAGCTACGGGTGGCGGTATTTTAGCGGGGATTGCTTTAAGCATACTTGCGTACAAAGGGTTTACAACAATAACCAATAGTGGCGGTGAAATTGTTGAGCCTAAGAGAAATGTCGGGCGTGCCATTATTATTTCGCTGATTATCTGCGCGTTAATATACGTTCTGGTCACTCTGGCGGTTGGCTCGAGCCTGTCCATAGATGAGATTGTGAAAGCGAAAGACTACGCGCTTTCTGAAGCAGCCAGACCCGTCTATGGCGAGACCGGACTATGGGTGACGGTCGCTTTTGCAATTGTAGCAACGGTATCAGGAGTGATTGCCAGCGCGTTTGCCGTTTCAAGAATGTTAGCCATGTTGACCAATATGAAGCTTGTTCCACACAGTCATTTTGGCATGCCAGGTTCCATTCAGAAGCATACGCTGGTTTACACCATTGTTATGGCTATGATCTTAGCGGCATTCTTCGATTTGAGTCGAATTGCGTCACTGGGCGCTATTTTTTATATCGTGATGGACATTGCGATCCACTGGGGCGTATTACGGCATCTAAGGCAAAAGGTGAATGCCAATATTTACATACTTGTCAGCGCAATCACGCTAGACGTCATCGTTTTAGTCGCTTTTATATGGGTGAAATGGACGAGCGATCCGCTGGTGATTTGGGCGTCTCTTATCGGTATGGCATTGATTGCCGCTGGTGAGATTTTGTTTTTACGTAAAAAGCGTTAAGAAAAAGAGCCGCCTTATATTCAAAGCTGGACGGACGCAAATACTGACACTATGACTTACGACTTATTAGGTCGTCAGTTGTACTTGAAGGTACGTTACAGCTTTTGATTAGTGAACTGGCTGTCGTTTTTCCCTGGGAGCGGCAGCCTTTTTATATGAAATTTGAGGTAGGACGACATGTCGGAAAAAAAACGTTCGAGTCAATGGAGAGTCTGGCACCGCTGGTTATCTTTGGTTTTTGGCTTGCAAATGGTCATTTGGACAATAAGTGGTGCTTACATGGTGTTCTTCGACTTGGATTATATTCACGGAGATCACTTAGTTCAGGATGTTAGTCAGCCTTTACCTGAAGGTACTGAGGTATCAGATTTAGATAAGTTATTAACGCGTTATCCTGAAGCTGAAAAAGCCTCACTAGAGGCTCGCAGACTAGATGGTAAGCTACAGCCAGTATACAAGTTAAAAAGTGATAAAGGTGAGTTTTTGGTTAATGCAAAATCGTTAGAGCGCATTGAAATAACTCAGCATCATATTGAAGACTTGGCCAACCGATACTACGCACAAGAGAGTGCAGATATTGAATCCGTTGTTTATATGACGGATAACCCACCAACTGAAATTAGTGAAACTTTGTTGCCAGTATGGCAAGTGAACTACGATGACTTTGGTAATACCAGCCTTTACTTGTCTGAAACAACGGGTGATTTGCTCGTAAAACGACACACTTTCTGGCGTGGTTTCGACATTGTCTGGATGCTACACATAATGGACTACGATGAACGTGTGGATATAGAAACGTGGTGGTTAAAAGCCTTTATTATCGGTACATTTATTTTAATGATAACGGGCATTGTTTTGCTCCTTTATACCATAACGTTTAAAAGAAGACCGATCGGAGGTGCCCAATGATAAGGTTTATACAATGGCTTCATCGTTGGGTGAGTTTAATTTTAGTTATTCAGGTCGCTTTGTGGCTAGTGAGTGGTTTCTTTTTCAGTATAACTGGCCATCATGGAATGTCGGGTCATCAATACATGGTCTCCGAAAACTCTAAGCCGCCGCTTAAAAAATTAGCAACTCAGGTCGACTTTACTGAAATGTACCAAAGGTTTCCATCAGCACATTTAATTGAACTGGTAAGTGTTGCTGGGGTTGGTCAGTATCAAGTGACATTGGCAGATGGAAATGTCCTGTATTTCAACGCTAACACAAACGAAAACTGGTCTACCGGTGAGGCTTTGGCAACCCAATTAGCGCTCAGTAGCTATAATGGTCCGGGTCACGTCGAAGCGGTTGAAAGAGTCATGGGAAGCGATGAAGTGAATGGCTGGGAAGCTTCGGGGTTTCGCATTGATATTAAAGATGATCTTAATACTCGGATATACATCGATGAAGCCTCATCTCAGGTAGTGGAGCATCGCAATACACCATGGACAATAGCTGACTGGGCATTTCGTCTGCATTTTATGGATTACACTGGTGGCCGAAGCTTTAATCATTTATTGATTTGGAGTGCCGGGTTATTCGCTCTTTGGTTTTCGTTATCCGGGCTAATTCTTTTAGGCCGAAATATTACTAACGGTGACTTTAATCCAAATCGGAAAAAAACATGGCTAGAATACTTTCAACAGAAAGGGAAACCAATTGCCAGCAGCTGTGGTGGAGGTGGAACTTGTGGATTATGTAAAGTAACACTACAAGGCAGCGATATACCTAGTCCTAAAGCCGCTGAAAAAGCGTTATTGAGCGCCAATGAATTAGACGCGGGGATGCGGTTATCTTGCCAACACAGAACCTCAACAAATTATGAAGTAAAGTTACATAATGAGGGGGTTAGTGATATAGCTTTAACACTCGATTCAAAGCGTCAACTGACTCCATCCATTATGGAGCTTACCTTTGTGAGTTCAGAGCCCGTTAATTATGAAGCCGGGCAGTTTATGCAGTTTCGTATTCCACACTTAAACGAAATATTGTCACGACATTACTCTGTTGCTACGCGGCCTCACCCGACTCGATTTGTGTTTAACGTACGACAACTGCCCTCGCCAAGTGAAGGGGTGCCCCCAGGCATCGGTTCAAACTACTTGTGTAATTTAGAGCCTGGCGCTCATGTCGATGCTATTGGACCATTTGGTGACTTTCAGCTGACGAAACAAAATAATCACACGCAAGTCTTTATCGGAGGCGGCGCGGGTATTGCACCGTTGAGAGCGTTAATACAAAGTGAATTAGCAGCAGGCTCTCCTCGTCGCTGTATCTTTTTTTACGGCGCACGATATGAAAAAGAGCTCTGTTATAGGGATGAGTTCGAAAGAGATGAGCGGTTAAATTATATACCGGTACTTTCAGAGGTTGCTAAATCAGATGCGTGGGCCGGGCACACTGGCTTTGTGCACGAAACTGCAATGAAATGGTTGGCAGATGAAAACAAAGACACATTGGACGTTTACGTGTGTGGTCCTCCACCAATGCTGAAAGCGACGTTAGAGTCTCTTGCTGACTTTGGCGTTCCGCGAGAACAAGTAAGGTTCGATGACTTTGGTATTTAGAGCTTGAAAGCGCCTGAGTTAGCAATAAATCTGGGTGGTGATGTAGAAGTCGTATCACCACCTGGGTTGACTACCTCGTTATGGGTACTTCCTTTAATTGATTGATCTTTATCAGCCAAAAGAGATACACTTCAAGCATGTTTTTACAGTAAAGCTTCGCATGTATCGTTTAATCATTGCCCTACTGCTATTAGCAGTAACAACAATGTCATTTTCACAAACTATCAGTACGGAAAAGGCATGTATGCACGATCCTACTGAGCAAGTTTGCGATCTTGCAGATTGCGAAGTGTCACATTCTCTTACCGATAACTGTTGCTCTGATTCAATGATGCGTCATTGTTACAGCCCGTCAATTACTGTCGTTTATTCTGAGCAATCCACCGTTCCGCCTATTGAGAAGCTGGTTTTTAACGCTTCCTCATTCTTAGATACGAATATTAAAGAAAAGCATTCTCTCTCGCTTTTTCGCCCCCCAATCCACTCTTAAAAATACGAAATTTCTCGCTCCTGGCGCGTTTATCGTCCAGGTAAAAGCACAGCTATAAGCTTTGGTTCGGTCATTGTCGTTACGACGTCGTTCGTCGTCCTCGTTACGGTCCGACTCATAACTTGGTCTGTGTTTAATTTAAAAATTCACAGTTTTTGAGAGTAACAATATGAAACTTTTAAGAAGAATGGCTTATTTAAGTGTTCTGACTGTAGTGGTGCCAAATGTCGTTAATGCACAAGAGCCGCTTTTGAATTTGCAAGAAGCAGTGAGTATCGCTGTACAAGAAGATCCTTGGTTAACGGCAAGTAAGCAAACCCAAGAAGCATTCGCGAGTGAAGCAATAGCCTCTTCCAGTTTGCCTGACCCTAAAATATCGCTCACGGCTGCCAGTTTCCCGGTTGACAGTTTTAGTTCAAGACAGGAAGGAATGACCCAATTGATCGTAGGTGTTTCACAAACTTTTCCTAGAGGAAACACGCTATCGTTGTCTCGTAAGCAAAAAAATCAATTGGCCCAAAAACAACCCCTTTTGAGGGCTGATCGTATTGCTAAGGTCAAAACAACGGTAACGAAGTTGTGGTTAGACGTTTTTTTCTCTCAGCAAAGTATCCGTTTGATTGAATCCGATAGAGCGCTTTTTGAACAGTTAGTGTCGACCGCCAAGGCAAGTTATACCAGTACCGAAGGAAAAGCACGGCAGCAGGATGTTATTAGGGCCCAGCTTGAGCTCACACGACTGGATGACAGATTGACTTCATTAAGACAGAAAGAAGAGCGATTTCAAAGCAAACTGTCGGAGTGGATAGGTGCTATAGCGAAATCAAAGTTACCAGATGACGTTCCTAACCTTACGCTACAGGAAGCATTGAGTTCGCCTTCAACAATGCCTAAACAAGCCTTGTACGAATTAATAAAAGGGCACCCAGTTTTGCAAGCTACCGATCAAGACATTTCGGCGTCGGAAACTTCTGTAGAGCTTGCTCAACAAGGTTATAAACCACAATGGTCAACCAACCTTAAATATGGTCATAGAAACGATGCTCCAAGCGGTAATGACCGTGCCGACTTGTTTTCAGCCGGAGTTACGTTCGATATACCACTGTTTACTGATAACAAGCAGGATGAACAGGTGCGTTCGGCAAAGTATAAAACTGAAGCAAAAAGAACTGAAAAACTGCTGATTGCCAGACAGTTAATAGCCAATTTACGCAGTACCTTTGTACAACTGAATCGTTTGAATGAACGCGCTGCTCTTTATCGTGAAGAGCTACTTCCACAAATGTCCGCCCAGTCTGAAGCTGCATTGACAGCTTACAACAATGATGATGGCGACTTTGCAGAGGCGGTGCGTTCACAGATTGCTGAAGTCAACGCAAAAATTGATGCATTAGCGATCGCCATCAACCGCCAAAAGCTGATTGCCGAAGCAAACTACTTATTATTCTCAGGAGTTTAAAATGAAAACAGTCACCAAATCTCTTATAAGTTTAGCTGTAGGCTTTGCAGTTGGCGCTGGCGCTATTGGCTATGTAATGCAATCGACTGAAGTGTCTGATCGTTCATCGGGCAATGCAGAAAAAGAGCCGTTATATTGGGTGGCTCCGATGGATCCCAATTATCGCCGAGACAAACCAGGAAAGTCTCCAATGGGGATGGACCTTATTCCTTACTATGGCGATGATGCAGAAGAGAGTTCACCTGGTACGGTGAGAATTGATCCCGACGTTATTAATAACCTTGGGGTTACAACTGCAACCGTCACGTCCTCGAGACTCAACCTAGATATCGAAACAGTTGGCTATGTTCAGTTTGATGAGGACCGAGTATTAACAGTAAGTCCTCGTGTTGAAGGTTGGATTGAAAACCTTTTTGTAAAAGCGGTCGGTAACTCTGTAAAAGCAGGCCAACCGTTATACAGTATTTACTCACCGGAAATGGTTAATGCTCAAGAGGAGCTTGTACTAGCCTCGCAGCGAGGTAATCAGGTTCTACTAGATGCTGCTGAAGAACGCTTAAGAGCTCTGCAAGTCTCTGAATCTGAGATTAAGAAGTTAAAAGAAACTCGTAAAATTCAGAAAACAATCACGGTAAAAGCAAAGCAGTCCGGGGTATTGGATAGACTGACTGTGCGTGAAGGTGCGTTTGTAACGCCGAGTATGAATTTAATGACCATTGCTCAACTGGATAAAATTTGGGTTATTGCAGAAGTCTTTGAGCGGCAATTGAACCAGGTTGAGGTAGGCAATGACGTTCAAATGAACCTTGAGTATGCTCCAGGTAAAGAGTGGCAAGGAAAGGTTGATTATGTCTATCCGTCACTTAACCCTAAAACTCGGACGGGACAAGTTCGAATTCACTTCGACAACCCAGATGGTTTTTTAAAACCGGGCATGTTTGCGAATCTTAACATTAAGGCTGGTTTAGGCGATAAAAACTTAATCATCCCTAAAGAAGCGCTTATCCGAATGGGTGGTTCGAACCGAGTTGTACTGGCACTGGGTGATGGGAAATTTAAATCAGTTAATGTTGACGTTGGGCGGTTAGGGAGCTCGCGAGTTGAAATTTTATCGGGTCTTATGGCAGGTGATGACATCGTTACTTCAGCTCAGTTTTTGATTGATTCTGAGTCCAGTAAATCCTCTGACTTTAAGCGCATGCAACATGACACTGATGCTGATAACGAGAGCCATGGCAGTATGTCAAGTGACGCAGCAGCTCAAGCTGTCTGGGTTGAAGCAACCGTTAAAAATGTTATGCCTCAGCACTCGATGGTTACGCTGGAGCACGGTGAGATTTCTGAATGGGACTGGCCTGCAATGACGATGGACTTCGATGTTGCTTCGGATGTTGAACTTTCTCAGCTTAGCACGGGGTTATCCTTGCATGCGGAAATAACGCAAGTCGGGAAGCAACAGTACCAGCTCACATCGATTCATATTCCCGAGCAAAAACAAGTGACAGAGCAGGAGCATAACCATGATTAAGTCAGTCATTCGATGGTCAGTGAGTAACCGTTTTTTCGTTCTTCTGGCGACATTAATCCTCGTGGGTGTTGGTGCTTTTGCGGTTAAGAATACGCCCGTAGACGCACTGCCGGACTTGTCGGATGTCCAGGTGATCATTAAAACCAGCTATCCGGGTCAAGCGCCGCAGGTGGTAGAAGATCAAGTAACCTATCCATTAACAACCGCTATGCTGTCTGTCCCCGGCGCTAAAACCGTCCGTGGATATTCGTTTTTCGGCGACTCCTATGTGTATGTCATTTTTGACGAAGATACAGACGCTTACTGGGCGCGTTCGCGAGTACTGGAATATTTGTCTCAGGTTGCTCCGACACTGCCTTCTAATGCAAGACCGCAATTAGGCCCTGATGCAACAGGGGTTGGTTGGGTGTATTTGTATGCCTTGGTTGATCGTACGGGTAACCACAATTTGAGTGAGTTACGCAGTATGCAGGATTGGTTTTTAAAGTATGAACTGCAAACGGTCGAGGGGGTTTCGGAAGTTGCCGCCCTCGGCGGGATGGTAAAGCAGTACCAGGTGAAAGTGGATCCGGAGAAGCTGCGCGCATTCGATATTCCTCTTGCTCACATACAAAATGCTATCCAGCGAGGTAATCAGGAAGTGGGGGCGTCGGTGGTTGAAATGGCGGAAGCTGAGTATATGGTCCGGGCCTCAGGCTATATTGATGGTGTGTCAGACTTAGAGAGTATCCCGCTTGGCGTTGATGAAAATGGCACGCCATTATTGCTTAAAGACGTTGCTGATGTGGGTGTGGGCCCCCAAATGAGACGCGGTATCGCCGAACTCAACGGTGAGGGAGAAGCCGTGGGTGGTATTGTGGTAATGCGTTTCGGAGAAAATGCCCAAAAAACGATTGATGGCGTTAAACAAAAGTTGGAAGAATTAAAGTCTGGGCTACCAGAAGGTGTCGATATAGTCACTGTCTATGATCGTTCGGGGCTTATCTCGGATGCCGTGGAAAGTCTCTGGAAAAGTTTAATAGAAGAACTCGCTATTGTCGCGTTTATCTGTGTGATATTTCTCTTCCATGTCCGCTCCTCGCTGGTTGCCGTTATCAGCTTGCCTTTGGGTATTTTAACCGCGTTTATTGTCATGTATTGGCAAGGAATTAACGCGAATATTATGTCACTTGGAGGGATCGCAATCGCTATTGGCGCTATGCTCGATGGTGCCATCGTCATGATTGAAAATATGCATAAGCATATGGAAAAAACGCCACTGACAGCAGAGAACCGCTGGCGGGTGGTTGCCGCCTCTGCTTCAGAGGTGGGCCCTGCTCTTTTCTTTAGCTTGCTCATTATTACCGTCAGCTTTATGCCGGTATTTACCTTAGAAGCCCAGGAAGGGCGGATGTTTTCTCCGCTTGCTTTCACGAAAACTTACGCAATGGCAGCCAGTGCAGCCTTAGCGGTTACCGTTATCCCCGTGTTGATGGGATATTTTATCAGAGGAAAGGTAACACCTGAGGGGAAAAACCCGCTTAATCGGTTATTGATCGCCGGGTATAAACCGCTTTTAAAAGGCATTTTGAAATACCCCAAGACAGCAGTTGTCGGAGCGCTTGTTATCCTGGCCGTTGGTGTCTGGCCGATTGACAAAATTGGTAGTGAATTTATTCCAGATTTGGATGAGGGCGATTTGATGTATATGCCCACTACCTATCCCGGATTATCAATTGGTAAAGCAAGGGAGCTGTTGCAGCAAACCGACAAGCTCATAAAAACGGTACCGGAAGTGAAGACGGTTTTTGGCAAAATTGGTCGAGCGGATACCGCCACTGATCCGGCACCCCTAACGATGATTGAAACCTTTATTCAACTGAAACCGAAAGATCAGTGGAGAGACGGTATGACCACTGAGAAGTTGAAAAAAGAACTGGATGCGCTTGTAAAGTTTCCGGGGCTGACCAATGCGTGGGTTTACCCCATTAAAACTCGCATTGATATGCTATCGACAGGTATCAAAACGCCGGTAGGTATAAAAGTTGCCGGAGCCGATCTTAATGAAATTCAGACGATAGGGCAGCAGCTTGAAGCAATACTTGATGATGTCGATGGTACGGCTTCTGTTTATTCAGAGCGAGTGGCAGGTGGACGCTATGTCAAAGTTGACATAGAAAGAGAGCAGGCTGCACGTTATGGCTTGAACATTGAGGATGTGCAGCAGGTCGTTGCCACGGCTATTGGTGGAATGAATGTTTCAGAGACCATTGAAGGGCTTGAACGTTACCCAATAAACTTGCGCTACCCTCAAGATTACCGTGATTCGCCGGAAGAATTAAAGAAGCTACCTTTAGTTACGCCAAACGGGCAGCGTATTAGTTTGGCGGATGTGGCTGATGTCTACGTTGAACTTGGACCGCCGGCAATTAAAAGCGAAAACGCAAGACTTAATGGCTGGACTTTTGTCGACATTGAGGGAGTTGATGTCGGCACTTATGTTGAAAAAGCAATGAAGGTTGTAGAACAAGAACTCGAGTTGCCAGCAGGGTATTCAGTTACCTGGTCCGGGCAGTACGAATATATGGAAAGGGCAAAGGAAAAACTGACTTACGTGATTCCGTTAACGCTCGCGATTATTATCGTTCTTTTGTACATGAATTTTCGAAATGCCACGGAAATCGCGATCATACTGGGAACCTTACCTCTTGCGTTGGTCGGTTCAATTTGGCTGATGTATCTTTTAGATTATAACTTCTCAGTTGCTGTAGCGGTTGGCTTTATAGCACTAGCGGGGGTTACCGTAGAAATAGGGATATTAATGCTGACTTATCTTAATCAGTCCTATAACGAATACGAACAACGCCAACTAGAGCAAGGTAAAGCTTTGACTAAAGACGGTGTTTCTCGCGCTGTAATGGAAGGGGCTGGGCTTCGTGTTCGTCCTGTCATGATGACGGCTGTTTCTACAATTGCAGGTCTACTGCCTATTATGTTCAGCACAGGAACTGGTGCTGAAGTGGTTAGCCGAATAGCCGCCCCGATGGTTGGAGGAATGATCAGTGCGGTTATTCTAACCTTGCTCGTGTTACCCGCTGTTTACTACTTGTGGCGTGGGCAAAAGGTTAAGCGTGTATAAGACCAATTATTTTAGTTAAGAGACGCACATCATTGATCTTGATCAATGATGTGCGCTAACAAGTATGCTAGGTTAAAATTCGGGATTGGGGACACACATATGGCTCAAACAAAATTTTTAGTTGTGCTTATGCTAGGAATAGTAATTCAACTATCCTTCCCAGCTGCTCCTGTCCATAATACTGCCTCCAGCGCAGAGCACGTAATCAACGTTAATCAGGCAGATGTTGCAAACGAGAGAAAAAGCAACATTCATTGTGATGACGACGAACAACCTGCCAGTAAAACGTGCTGTTATTGTTTAACTGACTCTGCTGATACATGTTTAATGGATGCGGGGTGCAACTCTGCAAGCTCACCTTTAGTATTAATTCCGTTCAATTTGCCAATAAAGTCAATTGGTTACTTGCAGCATCCTCTTTCATATGAAGGGAATGTTAAGCAAATGTCTTTTGATATTTTTTATCCTCCGAAATAGCTCCTGCTGAATTTCAATTAAAACTTTTTTCGAAATTTAATCATGCTAGATAGAGCTCTTAAGTTAAGTGACTTAAGGCTTGTAGGAGAATATATGAACCTATCTAAAATCACCGCTATTTTTGATCAACTTCGGCAAGACGCAGTGGAGGAGACTCTGGTTGGGTGTGGCGTTAGCGGCTTTACATTGTTTCCTGTTCGAGGTCGAGGCTATTACTTCGATAGTTATAACGATGATCACTTAGTTGAGCACGTACAGCTCGAAGTTTATGTGAACAGTGATGACGCGCGTGACGTTGCGTTTTTGGTAGTTGAAGCGGCCCATACCGGGGTATCTAACGAGGGCTTAGTCTGTATCTCGCCAATAGATGAATTGCTTTGGGTTCACGACAAACGAGCAGCGACTGATAAAGAACTCTCGTTACAACGTTAATATCGCGGCAACGTCGACTGAAGCATATTGGTAGTTTTAATAAATAGGACAGTACTGATGTCAACTAACGATCATAGAGCCGGAGTGCGGGAAATTAACTTAGTCAATCGCACGTTAAAGCTAAACACTGAGAGTGTGAAAAAAGTTCGCGAAGCGATTAACGAAATCGATCGCTTGGTTGGTCTTGATAGCGTTGCCTACGACTCTGACCAGAACTTGTTATCGGTCGCTTATGATGCCTCTAAAGTCGATCTGACTATGATAGAGGAAAAGCTCGGAATATTTGGTGTTGAAATAAATAGTGGCTGGTGGACTCACTTGAAAGAGGAATACTACAAATTTATTGATCAAAATATTAAAGATAATGCAGAGCATACACCGTGGAGTTGCCACAGAAGCCCGCCACGTACCAAAAGCAAACGAAAGTAACAATTAATTATAGGTAAGGAGTAAAAAATGCAAATAGAAACAATCAAAGATGTACTGAGTTGGACCGTTGATTTCCACAAAAACCTGAAGGAGTGTGTGACTCACTGCTCTAAACAAAACCAAGATGAACGAGCTCGGATGATTCTAAGCTACGTGTCGGGTCATGAGGCTAGCTTAGAGCGAATGGTCGAAGGTTTTTTGAGTACAGCAAACCGAAATGCATTAGACACTTGGTGTTATGACTATATTGGGAAACATCCCATCGTTGAGCATGGACACTGTGATTCGCCTTTTAAAGAGTTAGATACTGATCACATTATGGAGAACATTGTAAACCATCATGAGCAAGTCATTGAGTTGTATGAACACCTATATTCCCGTGTTGATATAGACAGCGCAAAAGAGCTGTTAGAAACAGTAAAAAACGTTGAAGAAAATGAAATTAAACGAATGGTGCAAACTGCGAACCGATTTTCGGATATGTAGTTAGTGAAAATTTTATCGTTGGTACTTTGTGGGAAAGAGCCCTGATTTGGTTAATTTTCCATAAATAAGGAGCACTTGTATGGGTGTGAAAACTGAGGACGTTAGTAGTAGTTCCATTGAGGAACTCATTATCGAGGGAGCCGGTTGCGCGAGTTGTGTTGGCAAAATCGAGAGTGCACTAAAGTCTGTATCCGGTGTGGAAAATGCAGAGATGAACTTTGCGCAGCGAACAGTCAGTGTGACAGGAACAGCAAGTCCGAGCGCTTTAGTGAAAGCGGTAGAGAAGGCGGGGTATAGCGCTAAAGTAGCCACTTCCCAAAGTGGCGATGATGCGTTGGCAGAAAAAGAGCAAGCCGACTGGGCTTACTATAAGCGACTGATGCGTGAGATGACCGTCGCGCTGTCGTTAGGTGTACCCCTAATGATTTATAGCCTTTTTGTTGGTGAAATGACGGTTACCACTACCTCAGAACGTGTGACATGGTTAGTCGTAGGTATTCTAACGTTAGGTGTACTTTATTTCTCTGGCAAACACTTCTTTGTTGGTGCCTGGCAATCCCTGAAAAATCATTCCGCTAATATGGATACGCTGATCGCGCTTGGTACTGGTACAGCCTGGTTGTATTCTATGGTGGTTGTAATCGTTCCACACCTGGTTCCGGAAATGGCGCGTCACGTTTACTTTGAAGCGACTGCGATGATTATCGGTTTGATCAATCTGGGGTTGGCACTTGAACTGAAAGCTCGTGGGCGCACGTCCGAAGCCATAAAGCGTCTCATTGGTTTGCAGGCCAAAACAGCTAGGGTGATTCGTGACGATAAACAATTGGATATCGCCATCGAAGACGTACTCGAGGAGGACGTAGTACGTGTTCGTCCCGGAGAAAAAATCCCTGTTGATGGAAAAGTTATAGAGGGAAGTACCACCGTTGATGAATCTATGCTAACGGGTGAACCCATGCCCGTGGAAAAATCAGTTGGTGATGACGTTGTGGCGGGCACGATAAATAAAAGTGGTTCCTTTTTGTTTCAAGCGACAAGAGTCGGAAAAGATACAGCACTTGCTCAAATTATTAACATGGTGAAACGGGCGCAAAACTCTAAGCCCCCAATCGGTCGTCTTGCCGATGTTATTTCAGCTTACTTTGTGCCAGTCGTTATGATTATCGCTGTTATCAGTGCTCTAGCTTGGCTTAACTTTGGGCCTGAGCCGGCACTGGCCTTTGCTGTGGTATCAGCGACCACTGTCTTGATTATTGCTTGCCCTTGCGCATTAGGCCTGGCGACGCCTATGTCGGTAATGGTGGGTGTAGGAAAAGCCGCAGAGGCAGGTGTGCTGATTCGCAATGGCGAAGCATTGCAAACAGCGTCGAAAGTATCGGCTATGATCCTGGATAAAACGGGCACCATTACACTTGGTTCTCCTAAAGTCACCGACGTATTAGTAGCGAGTGAGTACGATGAGCAAACCGTACTGCAACTTGCAGCGACACTTGAGTCTGGCTCTGAACATCCGCTAGCACAGGCGATAGTTGAGTCAGCCAGGGAAAGAGGGATTAAGACAAGTAAGGTCTCGAACTTCAACGCCATCGCTGGTCATGGCGTGGAGGCAGAAGTTGACGGGAAGTCCCTCCTTTTCGGTAATGAAAAGCTGTTGCGTGAACGTCAAGTTGAGCTCGGTAACTTTGTTGAAAAAGCCCAAGGCTTAGCTGCTGAAGCTAAGACGCCTATGTACTTTGCCGTTGATAATGAGTTAGCTGCAATTATTGCAGTTGCCGACCCGATAAAAGACGACTCCGTAGCCGCCATTAAACGTTTGCAAGATAACGGTGTGCGAGTAGTGATGCTTACTGGTGATAATCGCGCGACAGCAGAAGCAGTTGCTGAAAAAGTAGGAATTAAAGAATTTTTCGCTGAAGTTCTGCCGGAAGAAAAATCAAAAAAGGTTCAGGAGCTGCAGATGGAAGGCGAAATCGTTGGCATGACGGGAGATGGTATTAATGATGCGCCAGCACTGGCTATTGCCAACGTGGGCTTCGCCATCGGTACGGGCACGGATGTAGCCATTGAAAGTGCTGACATTACTTTGATGCGGGGGTCGTTACATGGTCTAGCTGATGCAGTAGCTGTAAGTAAGGCTACTCTGCGCAATATCAAGCAGAATCTATTCGGTGCTTTTATTTACAACGTGGCAGGTATACCTTTTGCCGCAGGTGTACTGTACCCGTTTCTCGGCATTCTATTAAGCCCTGTCATTGCCGGTGCAGCCATGGCTTTTTCGTCACTCACGGTAGTGAGTAACGCTAATCGGTTGCGCTTTTTCAAAGCGAAGAGTCACTGATTCCTCTTTTAATTAGAGCTCTTTCAGGAGAGTAAAAATGTTATTTATTAATATCGCTGGCTTAACATTAATTGCACTGATTGTCTGGTGGTTTTGGCTTTATGAACCTGCTGAGAAACAGGCGGAAGAAGGTGAGATTGTAATTACTGTAGAAAACGGTACCTACTCACCTTCGCGTATAAAGGTGCGAGAAGGCAAGCCTGTTGAGCTTAAATTTCTGCGAAAGGATCAATCTCCTTGCTCTGAAACTTTGCTCATTCCCAAGCTAGAAATAAGTGAAACGTTGCCTTCTAACAAATTAAAGCAAATTCAAATACCAGCGCTGGAACCCGGAGAGTACGACTTTCATTGCCAGATGCAAATGTATCGGGGAAAGCTAGTTGTCGGTTAAATGGCTTAAAACGTCCAGGTCACAATATGAGCTTTAAAAGTTTCCCGTTAGATTCGATGAAATTCAATTTCATCGAAGGCATTGAAGGATTCGGCAATAAATATCGCCGTTATATGAGGTCTACGTCAGCGTGGGCTCCAAGATTTAACGATAGTGAAACAAAGTAAAATTAATGAGACCAATACAATTTGGTCATAGTCAAGAGGGTAATAAAATGAAAAAAGTACTTTCAGCTTTAACTATCACAGCTTTAATGGCCTCTCCTGTCTTTGCTGATGCACAGCATAAACATGGTGATGATAAAACAGGTTCAATGAGTGGAATGATGCATCATGAAAAAATGACATCAATGAATGAGCACATGCAAGAAATGCGCGAAGCTATGGAAAAAATAAAAAGCGAATCCGATCCCAAGAAACGTAAAAAACTAATGGAAGAACACATGAAGTCAATGCAGAAGGGAATGCAAATGATGAACCATGGGATGGATAAAGGCATGAACAAAGGAGAACATAAAAAGGGAGACAAAGCAGAGCAAATGGGCAAAGAGAATATGATGAATAAAATGAAAATGATGGAGCATAGAATGGATATGATGCAAATGATGATGGAGCAGATGATGGAACATCAGAGTGAAGAAAAAAAGGAAATGTAGTAGAGATTAAGCTCTCCGTTGGAAATGCCGCTACTTGCAGTGTGCAAGTAGCGGTACTTTTTCAATATATCTAATTTACAACGGTATTTTTAAGGAGGAAGTTATGAAACTTAATGCAAAGAAATTTGGCTTAGCAGCTGGCGGTGCTTTCGCAGTTTTATGGGGAGTTTGTAGCTTGCTAGTGCTTATTATGCCCTCTAGCATGATGGCTTTAACAGAAGGCATGGTTCACGGAAAACTCTCTGGTTTCGAGTGGCATTTGAGTTTTAGTGGATTTGTTACGGGATTATTCGGGTGGTCCTTGGGAGCTATGATTACTGGCTGGCTAATTGTAACGTTATATAATAAACAAATGAAAACGGCTAAATGAGATTGTTGTCAAACTGGAAGCCTTTAAATCTGTTGCTCTGAAACTTTGCTTATTCCTGATCTGGGGATCAGCGATACTTTACCGACCAATAAGTTAAAGTTGATCGAATTGCCAGTATTAAAGACCGGAGAATACGATTTTCATTGTCAGATGCAAAGGTATCTAGGAAAACTTATTGTCAAATAAGTGAGACAAATAAGAGCTAATATGAATGAAAAAAAAGTGCTTATAACAACTATTATCACTCCTGAACTAGCTTAACCTATCACCAACCAGCAGCTAACCCCGAAATATTGGTAACTGTCCAGTGAAGTTAAGCTAGGTTATCTCACCCAGCGCAGCAAGATAATTGGCTAACATCTTTAGTAAACGTTTGAGCGCATAATTTTAAGCCTTCTACCATCGTAAGGTATGGGAAGAGCTCATCAGCCAACTCATTGACTGTCATTCCTGCTCTTATCGCCATTACAGCAGCTTGAATCAACTCACCAGCTTCTCCTGCGACGACTTGAACACCGAGCAGCCGGCCGCTGCCACTTTCTGCGACAATTTTTATAAACCCTTGGGTATCGAAGTTAACCAATGCCCGTGGGACATTTTCAAGGCCCAACGTGCGGCTTTCGGTGACGTAACCACCAGTTTTAGCATCAGCTTCTGATAAACCCACCGTGGCGACTTGTGGATCAGTAAAGATAACCTCGGGCATGGCACTGAGATCAAGATGCGCATCACCGCCCGTCATGTTAATAGCGGCTCGGCTGCCGCCTGCGGCGGCGACATAGACAAACTTCGGCTGATTCGTACAGTCGCCTGCCGCATATACTCTTGAGTTAGAGGTTTGCATGCGATCGTTAATCGTTATGGCACCGCGCTCGGTTTGTACGGCGATGGTTTCTAAATCGAGGTTTTCCGTATTGGGCGTGCGGCCTGTGGCCACGAGCAGTTGTTCTGCTTTTAATGTTCCGGCATTGGTTTTGAGAATGAAGTGTTGTCCGTCGTAACGCACTTCGCTGGCTTCTGTATGCTCAAGCACATTGATGCCTTCGTGATAAAAAACAGTGGCTATTGCCTCACCAATGGCAGGCTCGTCTTGGGATAACACCCGACTGCGAGCCAAAACAGTAACTTCACTACCGAGACGCGCGAAGGCCTGTGCTAATTCAAGAGCAACGACCGAGGCTCCAATAATAGCGAGGCGCTTAGGAATGTTACTTAGCCCTAATGCGCTTGTCGAAGTAAGGTAAGGGGTTTCAGCTAAGCCGGGGATGGGTGGTTGTGCGGGTCGGGCCCCGGTGCCGATAAAAGCACGGTCAAAGTGAACCGTTTGCTCACCGCCATCGCAAAGTGATACGGAAAGAGTTTCATCGTTTATAAAGCGGGCTTCGCCGTTAATAACGGTAATGGCGGAATTCTCTCTAAGAATACTCTGGTATTTGGATTCACGGAGTTCTTCTACCCGAGCCTGTTGTTGCTCGAGGAGAGCTGATCGATTTACCTTAAGAGTATGGGTACTTAAGCCTTTATCAAAAGGGCTTTCTCGCCGCAGTTGGGCGATATGAGCCGCTCGGATCATGATTTTAGACGGGACACAGCCAATATTGACACAAGTTCCGCCAATAGTACCTCTCTCAATGAGCGTCACTCGGGCACCTCCCTCGGTCGCTTTGAGTGCCGCAGCCATCGCACTGCCGCCGCTACCAATGACAGCAATGTGTAAATTGTTATTACTCATAACGGTTACTCCTTGGTCTTTCAGTTTTACAGCAGCTATAAGGCATTGTGATGTTTCATGACTGATTTTTTGGTGCCGTTGCTTTCAGTGTTGATGGGTATCCTGCATTTGTCGTTGCTTCAGTGAGCTGCTTAACTGACGTTTTTTCGTCGTCGAATGTCACGGTTGCATCCCGCTCTTCAAAACGGACATCGACGGCGCTCACACCTGCAACTTGGCCAAGTGCAGCTTTGACAGTAATTGGGCAGGTGACGCATGTCATACCGGGTACTGATAGCGTAACCGTTTTCTCAACCGCCAATGCGGGCATGCTAAACAGTAAAAATAAAATGGTTGTTATCATTGTTTTTTTCATCGTGTATTGCCTCCTAGTAAAACAAAGGAACAACATAGGGGTAAGCCAATGCTGTTAAAGTAAGCACCGCAACGAGCCAAAACATCACTTTGTAGCTCTTACGAGCATTTGGCGTTGCGCAGGTGTTATCAGGGTTGCAGTCATCAGCACGCCGGTATATTCGACGCCAGGCAAAGAATATGGCAATCAATGCAATGGTAATAAAAATGGGTCGATAAGGCTCAAGTGCTGTGAGGCTCCCAATCCAGGCCCCGGATACACCGAGTGCAAGTAATATGAGGGGACCCAGACAACACGCAGATGCCAGAGTCGCTGCGATCCCTCCCGCGAGAAGAGAGCCCCGACCAGATTTTGAATTTGACATAAGAGTAACTCCTTCGGGCATTTTGCTTTAATGTGTTAATCTTAAACCCGTACCTCACTACGGAAGCAATAGCTATGTTAAAAAAACGCAACGTAATGACAATTGGCACGCTGGCCAAAACAGCCGGCGTGGGCGTGGAAACGGTGCGCTATTATCAGCGCCGAGGGCTAATGAGCGAGCCGGAAAAGCCGTATGGGGGGATCCGACATTACGACGAACAAGCGCTTGCTCGGCTTCATTTTATTCGCGCGTCTCAATGGCTTGGATTTAGTCTGGATGAAATTGGTGAGCTATTAACTCTGCAAGATGGCGCTCATTGCGATGAGGCACGGGAGCTTGGGGAGCAAAAGCTCACCAGTGTTCGTCGAAAGATATCGCACTTACAGCAAATTGAACGAGCGTTGAATGAGCTGGTGCAAAAATGCAGCGCCGGACACGGAGATGTCTATTGTCCACTGATGGCCTCGCTTAATGACGGGGTTGAGGACGCTACCACGGACAAACATAAGGTGCGTTAGTCTGTGTAGTAAAACTTTTGAGCGGAGTTCTTTAACTGAATTGCTTTATAGCTAACGCCAGCCATACACAAGAATCCCCATACCGGTTAGCACAAACGCCGTGCCAATCAGGTCGAAATTGGATAGTGGCGATTTATCGACAATTCGCAGCCAGACTATGGCAGTTAACACGTAAATACCACCATAAGCTGCGTAGACCCGCCCGCTTTCCGCCGGATGAAGTGTTAACAAGTAAGCAAATAAGGCTAAGCTCACTGCCGCCGGAATGAGCAACCAAACCGAATGGCCCTCTTTGAGCCATAGGTAGGGTAAATAGCATCCGACAATTTCAGCAATTGCGGTGGCAATAAATAAGCCCAATGTTTTCATTAAAAATAATGCACTCATTATCAGTTGTCCCTACAGGCTTCATCAGGATCTTCTAGTTCTACCGTTGTATGGCTTAAAGCATAGGGCGCAAGGACGTCATCGATGCGCTGTTTTAAATCGCTACGGGCCTCGATATCAAGGTTTTTAGATAACACCAAATGAACGGTTAATACATGCTCCTCGCCATCTAGTGACCAAAAATGCAGATGGTGTAGGTCAGCAACATGAGGTAGCTCCAGTAAAGTGTCAGCGACTTGTCTGTAGGTTTCTTTGTCCGGAGTTGCTTGTATGAAGAGTTTCAGCGTTGCCCACAGGTTGCGCAGCACATTCACTAAAACAAACATAGTAAAACCAATCGACAGTAGCGGATCGAGAATTGGCCAATCCACAAACAGCAAAACAATACCAACGATAAGTACAGCGACCCAGCCGAGAACATCCTCCAGCAAGTGCCAGTTAATAACGCGTTCGTTTAACGTTTTGCCCTCTGACAATTTGTAAGCAGCAAATCCATTAACTGTAATGCCAACGACGGCTAAAGCAATCATGCCATCAGCGACGGGCATCAGAGGGTTCCAGAGTCTGGGAATTGCTTCCACAAGTACCCAGGCAGAGCCTGCGATTAACACAACGGCATTAATAAATGCACCGGCAAGATTCAGTCTCTTATAACCGTAGGTAAAGTGTTGGTTAGCCTGTTTTTTGCCAAGTTTATTTAGTATCCACGCGAGACCTAACGACAGGCTATCGCCAAGATCATGAACGGCATCAGCTAAAATGGCGGTACTGTTGGTAAGAAAACCACCAATGAACTCAATAATGGTAAAAACAAAGTTAAGCAGAAATGCCCAACCTAATCGGTTGGACGGCATGTCCTTTGAGTGATCATGGTTATGGTGATGTCCCATAATACGTTCCTCTTTTAATAAAAGGGGGCGACAATAACCGTCCCCTTAAATGCTATTGAACCCTAACGGCTTAAATCCTTAATTTTTTGTTTCGAAAACCAAGGATAGAGCACGGGTAAGATAACCAATGTCAGCAGAGTAGCTGATACCAAACCACCAACAATGACGGTAGCCAGTGGGCGTTGAATTTCAGCCCCTGCACCGGTTGCAAACAGCATGGGAATGAGTCCTAACGCTGAGGTTATTGCAGTCATCAATACTGGGCGGAGTCGCGACCATGCGCCATCAAACACGGCATCATTAACCGCATGCCCATCGGTTATTCTCTGGTTAATACTCTCGACCAGAACCACACCGTTTAGTACCGCCACACCAAACAGTGTGATGAAACCCACGGCGCTGGGCACCGATAAGTACTGTCCTGACACATAGAGAGCCACAATACCGCCGATGACTGCCAATGGTACATTCACCAAAATCAACATGGCTTGACCCATGGTGCCGAAAGCAAAATAAAGCAGCAGGGCGATGAGTGCCAGCGATATGGGAACGACAATGGACAAGCGCTCCTGTGCTCGTTGTTGACTTTCGAACTGGCCACCAATGTCGACTGAGTAACCGGTTGGTAAATCCACCTTTTCGTCAATCGCCTTCCGAATATCGGCAACCACGCTGCCCATGTCACGACCCTGAACGTTTGATTGAATCACAACGCGACGCTGGACATCATCACGACGGATTTGCGGTGGTCCTGATTCAATTGCAACGTTGGCGACTTCGCCTAAGGTTACCCAGGCCCCTGAGGGGGTTAACAGGCGTAGCGAGCGAATAGACTCCGGCGTATCGCGGAATTGCTTGGCCAGCCGCACGTAAATATCATAGCGCTCATTACCGCGAATGATCTGCCCTGCCGAAGCGCCGCCTAAGCCATTGTCGACAACACTTAGTACATCGGAGGCATTTAAGCCGTAGCGTGATAGTTGTTGGCGTTTCGGCGAAACCACCAGTTGTGCTTCACCTTTTATTTGCTCCATCGCTACCGCAATGGCCCCGTCAACTTGCTTGACGGCACTTTCTATTTCCTGGCCTTTACGGGCCAGCACGTCAATCTCGGGTCCAAATAGTTTGATGGCTAGTTGCGATTTTACACCTGAGAGCAGTTCATCAACCCGTGTTGCGATAGGTTGTGAAAAATTAAACAACAAGCCTGGGTGAGCATCGAGTTTTGCCTCCATTTTTTCTTGTAAGGCGTAGCGATCCGATGCTGTTGTCCATTCAGACTGCGGCTTAAGACCCACGTATATCTCGATATTGCTGATAGGCTCTGGATCACCGCCCACCTCGGCTCGTCCAATGCGGCTGAGTGCATAGGTGGTTTCCGGGAACGACATCAAGATTTTTTCAAGCTTAGGTGCCACCTCTAAGGCCGTTTCAAGGTTAGAGGAGGGGGCTAATGTCACGCGAATATTAATCGTGCCTTCTTCCAGTTCGGGAGCGAACTCCGTGCCGAGACGAGGCACTAACACCAAGGCGCCGACAAACAGCACACCGGCCAGGGTAATAACGGCCTTTTTACTGCGTAAAGCGACCGACAATAGTCTTTTATAACCATTATCTAGTGGTTTAAGTAGTTTATTTTCACGAGGCTTAATACCCCGACTGAAAAAGTAACTGGCTAATGCCGGTACAACCATAATGGCCACAAAAACCGCGGAGATAATGGCCAACATAATACTGATAGCCATGGGCTCAAATAATTTAGCTTCAACACCCTGAAAACTAAACAGTGGCATAAAGACCACCAAGATAATCATGGCGGCAAAGAACACCGGTCGTGCCACTTCGTTAGCTGCTTCTTTAACTCGCAGCTTGATACCATGGCTATCGAGTTTGGCTGCCTGAGGATCTGGGTCGCGGTGCTCTGTGCGTTGCTCGGCGTCGTCTTGGTGTTCACTATCCGGGCGACTTAAGTGCTTAAAGATGTTTTCAACCATCACCACGGAGCCGTCGACCAGCATACCAATTGCAACAGCAATCCCGCCCAGCGACATCAGGTTAGCTGACATGCCCATTGCGGACATTACCATCAGGGCAATGGCGATAGAAACGGGAATGGACAGTAACACTAAAAAAGTAGCGCGTATGTTGAGCAAAAACAGTGCTAATACTGCGATAATAAAGACAAAGGCAATGAGCAGTGAATACGCGACCGTAGATACGGCTTTTTGTATTAAATCGGCCTGATCATAATACGGCTCAAAGGTGACACCCTCGGGTAATGCTTGCTGAATAAGCGGAATGCGCTTTTTAATACCGTCGATGGTGGCTTTGGTATTCGAGCCCATGCGTTTGAGCACAATACCCGACACCACTTCGCCCAGCTGGTTAACCTCGCTGTCGACTTTACGCGACATTGAGACCGCCCCCTGGCGAATTTCACTACCGATTTCGACGTCGGCAACCTGGCTCAGTGTTACGGAAACGCCGTCAACGGTTTTGAGCGGTATTTGTCGTATTTGTTGCAGGCCTTTTTTACCGCTATCCAACCAGCCGGTGCCGCGAATAACCAACTGCTCCTGACCGCGGGGCATATACCAACCACCAACGTTACCGTTATTCTTGTTGACCGCGCTCATCACATCTTGCTGTGTGAGTTCGTAAGACAGTAACTTCGCGGGATTTAGGTTAACCTGATATTGCTTAACCTTACCGCCAAAGGACAAGACTTCGGTAATTCCCTCAACGGGCATTAGTAGCAGTTTAACCACATAGTCGTTAAGACTGCGTAGCTCCATACTGCTGACACCGGAGCCCGGTTCGGCAAGTAGCAGATACTGATAAACCTGGCCGAGGCCGGAAGAGTTAGGACCCATTTCGGGTGTACCTACGCCTTCGGGTATCAACTCCTTTGCCGCCTGCAGTCGTTCAAACACCAGTTGCCGGGCAAAGTAGATATCGACACTCTCGTCAAACACTACGGTAATGCCCGATAAACCTGTTTTTGAGATTGACCGAACCTCTTTGACGTCGGGCAGAGCATACATCACCGACTCTATCGGATAGGTAATCAGCTGCTCGACTTCGGTCGCTGCTAACCCGGGGGCCTCCGTATTTACCGTTACCTGAACGTTGGTAACATCGGGGAAGGCATCCAGATTAAGTTTGGGAATAACAAAAAATGACGCAATGCTGATGCTGAATAAAGCCAATACCAATAACAGGCGATTGGCGACAGCAAACTGAATAATGCGCTGAAACATACAACCTCCTGTTAGTGGTTATGTGGGTCAAAACCGCCTTTAGCGATTTGTGAGCGAACGAAAAACGCGCCGTTGTCTACGTATTTTGTGCCTTCCTTAACGCCTCGAATAACTTTCCACGGACCCTTTTCATCAACCAATTCGACTTTCTTCGGTTCAAACTTTCCGGGTTCGTGCTCAATGAATATCTGCCAGTCACCATCAGGGGCCCGCATTAAGGCTGAGTCCTTAACTGCAAGCACCGGTCCATCCGACTTGACTGAGAAATAAACATCCGCAAATAAACCAGGGTGTAATTGGTCCTTTTCGTTATTTACCGCAAGTCGTACCGTTCGGGTGCGGGTTTTATGGTCTATTGTGTGGCCTTCCTGAATGACTTTTGCCGCAAAGCGCTGATTGTCGACACTCACTGTAACAGGATCACCAAACTGCACACTAAGGTCAGCTGAGCCTGGTAGACGAGCATTAACCCACAAGGTTTCTTCTTGCAGCACTTCAACCAAGTGATTACCGGCATTAACTTGCTGGCCTTGCTTGAAGTTATCGCTAACCACAATCCCGCCAATTTCTGAGGTCAGTTGGTATTCGCCGATAGGGTAGTTAGCTTTACTTAAACGCTTAATGTCGCTGGCTGACATACCAAATGCTTTGAGTTGCGCTTGCGCTGAGGTAAAGGCGTTTTTCGCTTCGACAAAGCGTTTTTCACCCACCGTTGACTCGCCGAGTGACTGCACGCGTTGCCACTCGTTAAGTGTGACCAAATACTGACTTTGCGCCTCCGCCATGGTCGCGCTGAAGAGGGTTGCCAGCGGCTCACCTTTTTCGACGTGGTCGCCAATACTGACAAAACGTTTGAGCACGGTCGAGTCGATGCGCGGACTCACGATGTAGCTGTTAAAGTCGTTAGCAACCACCTCGCCCGGAGCATAAACCGGGTATTCAATAACTTGAGTTTGCAAGGTTCGCGTGGTGATATACGCCATGGACAGCTGCTTGCTGGATAGCTCCACGCCTGCACTTTCCTTATGTTCACCTTGCTCGTGTTTGCCTTTTTCCTTGTGGGTATCTTCTTTTTCGTCGTGTCCGTGTTCATCCTGCGCCATAACCGAAAAGCTCAGCGCAAGTGCTATTGCTGCGTATAAAGGTTTTACTGACATCGTTTACTCTCCAATCTCTGCGTTTGTTGGCTGGCTTAACGGCGATAACGTCAGCGCTTTACTGAGTTCGCCCGAACGGTACAACCATTCAATGGCGGCCAACCGATATTGTGTTTGCAGCGCTATCCCTGCAAATTGGCTATCGAGCTGCTGTTGCACAGCGGTGAGGTAGTCTGTGGTGGATAGGTCACCGGCGAGCCAGGACTGTTCAATCACCTGCATCGACTCATCCTGCCGAGATTGAAAGTCTTTTTGCCAGCTTTGCCACTGTTTTTTCACAAAGCGATAATTGTTAAGAGATGATTTCAGTGCTGCTTGCCATTGTTGCCTTAGTGCAATCAAACGTTTTTCTTCAGCAACAGCTTCGCTATTGGCTGCGCGCACCGCATCGCTGTAGTTATTGCGAACCTGTAGTGGAATGCTGAATGATAAGCCAATTACTGTTTCGTTATCGCTCTCGCCCGCTTCGACGCCTACGGTTGGGTTGGCGGAGGTTAACGAGCGTTTCCAGTCGACATCGGCGCGCTTTAATTGCCATTGCAGGTAAGCAGCTTTTAACGCCGGATGTTGTTGCCAGCGAGCCGTTAACGCAGGTTCAACGTTAAATAGCTCCTCATTCACGGAGAGTTGAGCGACATCAATCGTGGTTAGCAGAGCGTTCAACTCTGCTTCAGCGGATTGCAGTTGTTGATAAGCCGCTGCCGTTTGTTGCAGTTGCCGACTTAGTGCGAGTACCGTCAGTTGTTCGTCGACGGCACCTAAGTCACCGGCTTTACGTCGTTCGGCAACCAGGCTTATCGCCTGTTTAACGATTTTCTCTTGCTGCTCGGCCAGTGCGTAACGCTGTTTTGCATCCAGCCATTGCACATAGACATTCAACAGAGTTTTAGCATGCGATGTCGCCGACTGGCGATAAATACTCACTGCCATAGCCGTCATGGCGTCACTCTGACTGGCTCTTGCTTCATTGCGAGTGCTCCAGTCCAGCGTTTGGCTTAGACCAACAGCGTAATTATTGATGTCACCCTCACGCTCTAAGCGTGACGATAAGCTAGGGTTGTACAAAGGCTGACTTAATTGTTTGCCCTGTTGAATGAGTGCTTCAGCCTGCTGTTGAGCTGCTTCAACACTGGGGTGTTGCTGAACAGTTTGTTGCCACTGCTCGGACAGATCCTGTGCATGGGCATAGCTTGAGCTTATTGCCAGGCTGGCGGCAACAAACAAGCGTTTGCTATGTGTCGAAAATGGACCCATAGAGAGACTCCTCGGTCATTTTACTGCGTTAATAATTCGAATTGATCCGCTGCGTTGCAACGTTTAAAACAGTTATGAGGAGATTGGAGGCCGAAATAGCGGTAAAGATAAAGGGTTAGAATAAACTTCAATATAACCAGAGCGAGACGTTTTGAAACGAGGGAGCGCCATAGCTTTTTCTGATTTCATTGCATAAAGATGGAATGAACCGTGGCAGTGACAGCAATGATGACAATCAAAACTGATATCGCCATTAAGAGGAAGCTCCTCCTTATCAATATGAGATTCGTCGTGCTCAAAGCTGAGGTGCTGTTCGGAGGAAGACTGGTGAGACTGGTGCACGTCTGCGACTGCCTGACTAATTTGAGTCAGAACCGCAAACAAAATCACTATGATAAACCCCAGTCTGAACATTATAGCCCTTGGTTTGTAAAGCTATTAAACGATAACGTAATTAATATGGGTTTACAAGAATCTACTTGAGTTCCCAATGTTAGAGGCTGAGCAAAGTTTGTGAAATCTTAGGTTGATTGGTAATATAGCTCATCTTTGGGGAGTAGCCTGTTTCCATAGTTGGAAGCGTTCGTGTCAACATAATTGGCCACATGCCATGGTGCGAACACCTCTCGGTTGGCGAGACCATCGATATATCCATGCTGAAGGTTGGGCGTGTGGGTATATCGTGGACTCAGAATGCACAGCCGGAGATAACTCAATGAACCTAATTGCTCTTCTTTTACTTGCTTTTTCTATGTCAACGGACGCTTTTTCTGCGGCTGTCGGTAAAGGGGCAAGTCTTAACCGTCCTCGTTTTTTCGAAGCACTAAGAATGGGCGTGATTTTCGGGACGATTGAAGCAATAACCCCTGTTATTGGTTGGTTGGTCGGTAAATCAGCAGCCTCTTATGTTGAAGTCTGGGATCATTGGGTAGCCTTCTTTTTATTGCTGGCCCTTGGTTTACATATGGTTTATGAAGGCTTTAGACCCGGCGGAGAAGAGGTAGACAAACCCTCCAGACAATCGTTTTTTAAAGTTTCTCTTACGGCGTTAGGCACCAGCATTGATGCCATGGCAGTTGGTGTAGGCCTGGCCTTTATTGATGTGAATATTTGGCTTGCCGCGGTGCTTATCGGTTTAGCTACAACCCTTATGGTTACTTTGGGAGTGATGTTAGGGCGCTTTGTTGGAGCGGTAATAGGTCATTGGGCAGAAATGTTCGGCGGGATTACTTTAATTGGAGTGGGTTTTTGGATCTTGTTAAGCCACATATAAGAAAAGAGTTTATTAGGATAACGCTATAATTTCACTGTCTAATCTGAATTTGGTAGCTCTATCTGCACTTCAAACCCAGATGGCTGGATATTGTTAAATGATATCTTGCCATGGTGCAATTGTATTATTTTCGAGGTGATGGACAGCCCCAGACCAGAGCCGGCGATATTAGTGTGTTCGCGGAATCGATAAAAACGCTCTCCCATTTGTTCAGTTATTTCGGCGGGCACACCGCTGCCTTGATCTCTTATCTTGATAATAATGCTTGCCGATGTATCAACCGCTTCTATTTGTATAGTGGAGTCTGCCGGTGAAAATTTCATTGCGTTGGATAAGAGGTTGGTCAATGCGCTGACTATTAACGCGTTATTGCACGTTATTTTTATTGTGGGAACACCGATTTGCCATTGGTAGTCCTCGACTTGATTGATGGGTAGGCTATCAATCGCTAAGGAAACCAAGGTTTTAATTTCAATTTCATCAAAGTCGGCAGAATTATCCAAACTATCCAGTCGATTTAAACGCAAGAGTTGATTAACTAAATGCGACATCCGCTCTACGGCATGAAAAATAGCTTTACCGGACTGTTTAGAATCCTCCAGAGATTCAGCATGAATAATATTTTCCGCATGTACCTGAATGGCGCTTAACGGTGTGCGCAATTCATGTGACGCATCAGCAATAAAGCGCTTTTCCCGCTCTGAAAACATCTTAATTTGATGTAATAGTTTATTAATTGCCTGTTTTATCGGGATCAACTCTTTGGGCAGGTCGGACTCAATTGGAGACAGGTTATTTAACGCTCTGGCTCTTAAGTCTAAGGCAAATCTGTTAACGGGTTTCAGTACAAGATAAATAATGAAGAGTATAATTAGGCTGATAGGAACCCACATCAATAATAGCGGGTATAGTTGTTCTGAAGCCAGGTAGCCACTTAGCTCACTGCGTACATCCTGTCGTTGAAAAGTGCGCACCCAGATGCCTTTAGATTCTGAGAAATAACTGTAAATAAACCATGTTTGCGCATCATTCTCTAACGTATGGTAGCCAGCCTCTAAATTTTTAAGTGGTAGTACCCGGAGCTGATTGGTGAAAGCCAACAATTCACCATTGGCACTGTATATATGATAGCCGATTTTTGACTCGTACTTATGGCCGCTAGGGCCCCTCTCATTAGCGGGCTCGTCTTCACCGGTATCATCATAGTTTGATATCGGGATTCTTTTGGGTACTGAGTGAGTTTCCGGGGACGGTGTATAAAATGTTGCTAGCGACTTTGCGGTTTGTGCGAGTTGCGCATCAAAAACTTCATCCAATTCGTGCAGGATATCCCGATAACTGGTCCAGGCTGTAATCGCTAATACCGCAATTACAGCTAAGTTAATGCCAATAACCAATGAGCGGCGAAGCGACCAAAGTTTCATAATGATTCGTCTTTTAATCGATAGCCTAAACCCCGGATGGTGGTTATCAGGCTAGGATCCAGTTTCTTGCGCAAATGGTGAATGTGAACCTCTAACGAATTGCTTTCGTTATCACCATTCCAACCATAACATGCGCTCTCTAGTTGCTCTTTACTCACTATTCTGCCCATATGTAATGCTAATTGTTTAACTAACAACCATTCTAACCGGGTCAAATTGATGACTTTATTGCGGAAACGACATTGTTGTGATGCGATATCAACACTGAGCTCACCGCAGATTATAACATCGTTTAATTGCTGGTTTGCTTTTCGTACCTGAACCCGAATACGGGCTTCTAACTCACGCAGTTCAAATGGCTTTACAACGTAGTCATTGGCTCCCTCATTCAGTGCCAGCACCTTCGTATCAATGTCATCCCAAGCGGTGAGCACGACAATAGGAACTTGTTGGCCTGCCTTGCGGAGCTTTTTGATGAGGGATACCGCATTACCATCGGGTAGGCCGAGATCAAAGATTGCGAGTTCGAATTGGTCGGTTTTGAGAGCACTTTCCGCTTGTGACAGATTCATAGCTAGTTCGACAACATAACCCATACGGTTCAGGCCTTTAATGATACCTTCTGCCAAGGTTTTGTCATCTTCAAGGAGTAGTAGACGCATTCGCATATCTCTCGTTAATCTGCGTTAAATCAAGGTTTGCATTATAAAGTGACGTTTCTACATTAAAGTAACCCAATACAGTATGCGAGAAATTATCATGGCTAATATCGGCATCTGAATTATTTTTCGTCATTTCAAATGTCTTTGTAGGCCAGGTTATCCATGGAATATGACGCTGTTCTTTAGGGGCTAACCAGTTCGGTAAACCATGCAGGTAGATACCGTTATCACCTAGGGACTCACCGTGGTCGGATACATACATCATGCTGCTGTCCAGCTCGTTGTGGCTCCTCAACAACCTAATGACCTGACTGACGAGCCGGTCCGTTATCAATAAGCTGTTGTCGTAGGCATTTATAATTTCGTCTTTTGTGCAGTTCGTTAATTCCCGGCTTTTGCATTCCGGAAAAAATCGTTTGAGTTTTTCTGGTGAACGCTCGTAGTATGCTGGTCCGTGGCTGCCCATTTGGTGAAGTACAATGATTGAATCCTGAGTGATGTTTTGTAACCAGGATTTCAATTCATCAAGCATATCAAAGTCGTAGCAGCCCGTTTCTCCACACCTATTTTCATTCATTACAATGGTATTAATACGGTTACAGACGTCTTTGCACCCGGAGTTATTTTCAATCCAGGTCGCATTGATACCGGCGGTTTCTAAAACATCTAATACATTACTCGAACTTCTGGCGGCGTTGGAATAATTATCAGCCGTTAAAAAACTGAACATACAGGGAACAGAGACAGCCGTGGCTGTGCCGCATGACATAGCATCTTTGTAGCTCAAGAGTTGCTCTGATGTTGCCAGTTCCGAGAGCATGGGGGTTGTCGGCCGATCATAGCCATTGAGTGAGAAGTGATCGGCACGTGCCGTTTCGCCCAATACGACCACCATGATTCTTGGTTTTTCCGAGGCTTTAGTTTGCACTGCGTCCTGCCCCAAAGCGGTAAACTGAGCCGGCTTCTCGAGCTTTTGTCTTACAACTGAGACGCTCGCAGAGACGACATTGAAGGGTGCGATCCGATATTTTATATCCCGATGGTTACGAAATAAGGAGGCAAAGTCGTCATAACTTGTATAAGCAATACCAACCGCTAAAAAGCAGAAGCAGGCTGTTGCAACAAGACTCTGTTTAATCTGTGTTAGCGGTCTTGCTTTGGGGATTTTTATGTACACCAGCAATAAAGAAGGGACGATACCCAGTGCTATTAATGTGATAAAAAAACCGGTAGAAAGTTGGTCTCCTGCCTCTGCCGGATCGGTTTCTATGGTGTTGATAAGCATGTCGGGGTCAATAACAATGCCGTATTGCAACATATAAAATGAGGCTGGTGCAGCCACAATCATTAAAATAATCGCCAGTGGCTTGAACGCATTAACGAACCGGCTTAACGCTAGCACAAAGGCATAAAAACAGAGTGTGAATGCCATTAACTTAAACTGTGTGAATGGTTTTACACCGTAAGCCTCCAAAGCGCTTAACAATGGGCCGGAGTAGGCAAAGGTTAACCAGGTCGCAACGACCGTTAACAGTAGTGAAAAATTAAGGGTTAGTCGTTTCATGCTGTTCACCTATATGAAAAATGAATAACGCGATGCTCCAGCAAATAAAGGCTGTGGCGATATCGTCGACGAAGAAGTGGGCGCCACGCAGTTGTTGTGCAAAGCCGAGGATGAAGCCGACAAGAAGTGACAAAACGGCCGATGTCTTAGCAAGGTCGGGGCGGTTTTTACGCCAGAAAAAATAAAGTCCGATCCACGCAAAACCGATACTCGAATGCCCCGACGGAAAGCATCGTCCAGAGCTAAAGTGACTGTCACTTAACGACCACAAATTAACGTAGGGTTTAGTGCCGCCGTATAGACGCAGATCCCAGGGGCAGTCCATACCCAGAGTGGCCTTGAGGTAATTAACCAAGCCAAAAGACAGTAAAAGGGATAAGAGCAGCAGCACATAGCGACGCCGCTGAGAGTGATTTTTTCCCGGAAAAAACTGGACTAAGGTCAAGGCTAATAGCGAAATGACTGCGATTAGATTGAGGTTGCGCACACCTTCATGAAAAATAGTTTCAGTAACAAAGTGGTGTTTAAGTGACCACTGAAAACCCTCGAGTTGATAGAGTTTATTGGCAACTAAAAACTTGAGATCAAATAATTCTGCCGTTGTTAATACAGCAATAAAAATTAGTAGCGTAAACAGCCAACGTTGCCAGATCGTTGTCATTTTCAAAACGGCCATAATAGCGCTGCCCAAACGATGATGAACTGAAGGATGGCAAGGAATACGGCAGCCGACGCAATATCCTTCGCGCGCCCGCTAAGTTCGTGAAAGTCCTCACCGATGCGATCGACCACAGCTTCGACAGCGGAATTAAGCAATTCAGTAATGAGCAAGCCGGACAGAGACAAAAACATTATTAGTCGCTCTATTAGCGCCAGCGGTGCCAGAATTAAAATAGGCGCTAATAAAATGACCAGTACCACTTCTTGACGGAACGCCGCTTCAAAAAGCCATGCAGCCTTAAGCCCTTTTATGGAATACCGAGTTGCATGAAGTATTCGGATTATTCCGATTTTACCTGGTTTCATGATGATTCCTGTCACGATAAAAACTGCATCCTAAGCAACCAATATTAAGTTCAGCTTAAGGTTCCCCGTTTACTATCCAAACCATCATCAAAACTGGGTTGGATTGTTAATGCATAATGTTTATTTGCTAAAGAGAGGGGGAAGGTCGTTAGCGCACTATCGCACGCTGATTACCGGGTTTGGGCTTGGGTTAATTATTTTGAGTGTCAGCCGTCTACTGCTCTTTATCTGGCAGCATGAGCGCGTAACAGAGGCCGGAAATATTGGCTATCTGATGATGATGGGATTGAGGGCTGACGTTGTTCAGATGGGGTATCTGACACTGCCATTATTGTTATTGGCGCCGCTATTTCTAAACCGCTGGGGTGTCGGGCTTTGGCAGAAAATTCAGGGCATCTGGCTGATTGTTGCTATTACCTATATTGCGTTTATGGAGATATCAACGCCTGCCTTTATTATGCAGTACGATTTGCGGCCTAACCGTTTGTTTATTGAATATTTAGCATACCCCAAAGAAGTGTTTAGTACGCTCTGGGGCGGTTTTAAACCCTGGTTATTTTTAAGCGGTGTGGTTGTGATTGGCTTTTTATATGGGTTAACTAAATTAGCAAAGTGCTTGAATAGATCAACCGGCGTTGGGCACAAACACATTGTCAGTTCGCTGATTGTCTGGCCGGTATTGGTGATTCTTGTTTTTGCGGGGGTTCGTTCAACCCTGGCGCATCGGCCGGCTAACCCGGCCTTTTTCGCGGTGACCTCTGATGCATTGGTGAATAGTTTAATTATTAGTTCAGCTTATTCGGTGGAATACGCAATTTATAATATACGCCACGAGGGGAGTGCTGCCCGTGTTTATGGTAGTGCCTCAATCGAGCAAATACTCAATACCGCGAAAAAACAACCTCACTTAGTCGCGAAGACCTTTCCGTCAGAGCAATACCCAACGGTGCATTTTAATACCGCTTCCCGTAACTACGATAAACCGAAGAATATTGTTGTTATTCTGGAAGAAAGTCTGGGGGCTACTTTTGTTAAAGATTTAGGTGGCATTGGTGTGACGCCAAACCTTGAACAGTTGCGGCAGGAAGGTTGGTGGTTTAAGCAACTATACGCGACGGGAACGCGTTCGGTTCGTGGCATTGAAGCGGTCATTTCAAGCTTTTTACCGACACCTGCACGCAGCACGGTAAAACTCTCCTTGTCGCAGCAAAACTTTTACACAGCGGCTGATTTGCTGTCGCGTAAAGGCTATTTCACCGAGTTTATTTACGGTGGTGAAACACATTTTGACAATATGGGAACCTTTTTCATCGGCAACGGCTTTCAGTCAACACTGGGGCAAAGTGACATCACTAATCCACAATTTTTGGGTAGTTGGGGAGTAAGTGACGGCGATTTATTTAATACCGCGCATCAGCGCTTGGAAGAACTGGGAAAAGCCGGACAACCCTTCTTTAGTTTAGTTTTCACTTCTTCAAACCACGAGCCGTTTGAGTTTCCTGACAATGCAATTGAGCTTTATTCAAAGCCAAAAAATACGGTTGAGAATGCCGTGAAATACGCTGATTTTGCTTTGAGTCAGTTCATTGAAAAGGCTAAAAATAGTGACTATTGGGAGGATACAATTTTTCTGATTGTTGCTGACCATGATACGCGTGTCTACGGCAACGAATTAGTGCCCATTAATAAATTCCGTATACCCGGACTTATTTTGGGTGGGTCGATTCAACCCAGGGAAATCGACTCAATAGCCAGTCAAATTGATTTATTACCGACCGTTATATCGCTTGCGGGTATTTCTGCCTGGACCCCGGCAATAGGGCAGGATCTATCAGCAAAAGATGTACCACCCGCTAATCGTGCGATGATGCAGTTTGGTAGTAATTATGCGTGGATGACTAACGAGGGCGTGGCCATATTAACGCCGGGCGAGGATATGACGGGTCATTACGACGTTCAGAAAAACCGCTTTGTCGCAGATGATAAGACGAATAGCCAATTACACGAAGAGGCACTGGCACATGCGTTGTTGCCATCCTGGCTGTATCAAAATCGGGCTTACTTTGTGCCGGAAGGTCTCAACTAGAGTGCTTATTAGTCTGGTCGCTTAAGATTTTCTTAATAAAGGGTATTCATAATGATTCCTGACAATCAAAAGGGGGCTTTATGAATACCCACTACTCTGGCTTATCAAAGATTAATCACTGGTTCACGGTTATTCTTGTGACCGTTATGCTCACGCTCGGCTATATGATGCTTTTTGCTGCTGAAGAAAGTACCGAAGGTTTTTTAAAAGCAGTCCATATTAGCATCGGTTTTTTTGCGTTCTGGTTTTTGTTGTGGCGAACAACTTACCGCCTAAAACAGGGTTTTCCGAAAACACATTCGATGGATGTAAAAGGAATTATTGCGCGCGGTGTTCATTATCTTATTCTGTTGAGTTTGGTGGTATTAGTTATAACTGGTCCGCTTTATCTTTTTACTGAAAATGAAGCGGTAGTCGTGTTTAACTGGTTTAGCGTTCAGTTTGACTTAACGGCACTAAAAGTTATTCATGAACCTGCGGAAGAAGTACACAAACTGTTTGGCTTGTATCTACTGCCTGTTTTACTGGCGATACACATCTTGGCAGCTACTTTTGAATATCTGGTAAATTCTGAGCAATAATAATTTAAAAAAGGAGCATGTCGTTAGGCATGCCCACAGTCATCGAGTTTGACTGGTCAATCAATTGGCTAACACTTCCGTACCATTGATGCAGAAGTTTTTGAAATTAATTGGTTTGTAGTGGCATAGTTGATTTGGCTACCTAATTAATTAGGCCACTATAGCTTCATTTGAGTAAAGAGAAGTCGGTTCAACGTGAATGAATGCTTGGCTTAGAATATTTTTGTTTATGTAGTCAGCCAATTAAAGCTCCTTATTCGTTTAGCTAGAATTAGTAACGTTAGGAGTCCTTCTCGAATCAGCCTCTAAATATTTGAAACATACATCATCTCGTTGGGCGTAAAGCACAAGGAAAGACGATGTTCCCAAAATGCAATAACGGGAACAAGCAAACTCACTAAAAACGGGCTATTTCCCCCTTTATACCCTCTTAAGTACTCAAAATCACGTTTTACAGCAAAAAAGGAACTCGATCATGGCCGAAGTACAAGCGGTTAAAGATCTGGATACCGTAAAGCTGATAAGCTACCTTCTCAAACGAACTTATGGTCAGCAAATTGCTGACGTTTGGGATGTTGGCTTGAACCTGGCATTACGGATCTCGGATCTGCTATCCATCAAATTTGAAAACATTAACGACGAGCGCTTGACCCTGGTTGAGGGGAAAACCTCGAAACAAGCAACAATTAAATTGAACGACAAAGCACGGTCGGTTATTGCTCGCATTAAAGATGAGCATCCTGATCATGTTTACTTGTTTCAGTCCTACCGGAACCAATGGTCCAAAGGTTTGGACGAGGCCCCGATTAGCCGCCGTTACGTTTCGCGGGCGTTCGCGGCGATAGGGGAGGAGGTTGGTATTAAACTGGGTACTCACTCAATGCGGAAGACACGAGGTTATCATCTTTATAAGAACACCAATGACATCGCCAGGGTAATGAAGATGCTACGTCATAGCTCTGAGGCTGTGACGCTGCGTTATATTGGCATTACTCAGGAAGATGTTGACCGGGACTTTGCTGAGTTAGAGCTATAGGGGCTAAAAGCCCCTATTTTTTGTTTCGTCTACCTAGATTAACAATCGAGCGAGATTAAAACCTATATCACCTAATGGCAGTTACGGCTGCAGTTAATTAACTGTCAATTAGGAGAGAATTTATGTCGAACGTAACAGTCGTATACACCAAGTCAGAGCTCGAGCGTGCTATCGAAAGACAAGACAAAACAATTGCTGTAAAAAGCGCGTCGTTGGCTGATGACGTAAAAATGTTAAAGTCAGCATCATCCGGTGCCTTTGCGTTAGCTGTCGGTTCAGCTGGGGTCTTTGCTACCAACTTCTGGAATCCGCTGGGGTGGGGCTCAGGCATTATCGGAACCTTATCCACCGGCTCACTGACCACCGCCATCGTGGCGATAGGGCTCAGCACAACGTTGCTGTTTGCTATTTACAATAACTACTCAATAAAAGGGCGAACGTCGATTCGACTGGCTGGTGGTAATAGCATCGATGCCGACCTGGTTATGGAGAGGGACTAGGTATGGGTAGCATGAGACGAAACATTATTGCCGTTAAAACGTGCCCTGGTGAGGTTCGTTTTGTTGCTGTTGCTTCCATCGAGCGTGTGGAAGCGTTTGGTAATTACGTGAAGATCTACTTTGGCAACGAGCGAGTGCTTCATCGAGCAACGCTGTCGGATATGGAAGACATACTGGATGATAGATTCATTCGAATCCACCGAAGCCATATTGTAAAACGTGACCATTTGCGAAAGCTGCTGTCAGAGCTGGGTCGATACCAGGAAGTCGAACTGGCTGACGAAACAGTGCTTCCACTTGGCGGCAACTATAAGCGCCAGCTAATGATAGAACTTGGATTGTAAGGCGTAGGCTCAGGGTTAAGTTACCCTGGGCTTATTTTTTGTCTTAGGTGCCTGTGTAGCAGCATCGTCTCGCATAACGACGACGTCTGCTGGCGCATCGATACCAAGCTTTACCTGACCATCTTTGATCCTACAAACAGTGACGGTTATGTCATGACCTATTGTTAGTTTTTCGGATGACCTGCGACTCAGAATTAGCATGTTGAAGTCCTTTTCCAATATGAGTAAATGTCCCGAGGGACTATGGCATAATACCATTATTCGAGATACTTCATAGCTTGCAGTTGGGTCCGTTGTGAGCGAGGTCCTTGGACTTTTTGACGATAGTAACTAAAGTGACTGGTAAGGGACATGACTATGCATGCTCTTGCTCACAAGCTTTTAGGTGCCAGGCTAGCTAAAACAAAGGAGTGTGGTATGGAAATTGAAATTAGTAACTGCAATAACATTGAAAACGGAGTAGTAACAATTGCGGAAGGCGCACTAAATATTAAATACGCTATCAATGGTACAGGTAAAAGCACTGTCTCAAAGTCGATTCAAAAATCAGTCTCATCAAGGCTCAATGGCACTAATGACCTGATGGATCTCACACCTTTCAAGGCATTAGAAGATGACTCGGTCAATCCAACGGTTGTAGGGTGCGAAGCAGTTAATAGTATCAAAGTGTTTGACGAGTCTTATATTAACGAATTTGCGTTTCAACCAGACGAGTTGCTTAAGGGCAGCTTTGATATCCTCATCAGAGATGAACAGTATGACTTGGTTATGGCTGAGATAGAAGATCTTGTATCTGAAATAAAGAGCCACTTTAAGGAAGATGATGAGATAGAGGCTTTGATAGCAGATTTTGATGAGTTGAGCAGTAGCTTTGGCAAGCCAACTAAGAACGGTGTACATGGATCTAGCACAGTAGCTAAAGCTCTAAAAGGAGGGAATAAGGTAGCTAATATTCCAGAGGGTCTTGAAATATACGAGAACTTTATTCAAGGTCAGGAAAATGTTAAGTGGGTTAAATGGCAACTAGATGGAGCACAGTTTTTAGAAGAGTCGGATAATTGTCCTTATTGTGTCAGTGATGTTAAAGATGTAAAAGACACTATAAAACGCGTTGGAGATGTTTATGATCCAAAATCAATTCAAAATTTAAATAACCTCGTAAAAATATTTCAGCGACTTGATAAATACTTTTCTGAAAAAACAAAAGAAGTAATAAATGAATTCATTTCAAGCGTTGAAGGCTACACAGAAGAACAGACTGGTTTTCTCCTTGAGGTAAAAGGGCAAGTAGACCGGCTTAACAGTATGTTTAAGCATCTAAAGGGTATGGACTTTTTTACTTTTAAAGACGTCGGTAAAGTAATCGAGGAGCTACAAAAATATAAAATAGATCAAAATCTATATGCACATTTACAATCTGACGAAACTCTCTCAAAAATAGCAAAAGTTAATGAGTCAATTGATAGGCTAATTCAAAAGGCCGGTCAGCTACAGGGAAGAATAGCGATTCAGAAACGACATATTGAGGAAGTAGTGGAAGAGAACAAGGAGGCTATGAATTCGTTTCTTCGTAATGCTGGCTATAGATACACTGTCGACCTTGTTGAAGACGAGTCAGGAAAACACAAGCTAAAACTTCTTCATGCTGACCTTAAATCAGGAGAGGTTTCTGGTGTTAGGGATGTGCTCAGTTACGGTGAAAGAAATGCTTTTGCGTTGGTATTATTTATGTACGATGCAGTCAAAAACTCTCCCGATCTAATCGTCCTAGATGATCCCATTTCCTCTTTTGACAAGAATAAAAAATACGCAATTGTGGAGATGCTTTTTAGAAAGGAGAAAACTTTTCGAGGTAAGACTGTCTTGTTGCTTAGTCATGATTTCGAGCCAATAGTCGATATGCTTTATCACCATACAGACAGATTTGAAAAGCCCAGTGCTTCTTTTCTTCAGAATGACAACGGTCAACTAATTGAGATAGATATTGATAAAGACGATATCATGACGTTCGTAGACGTTAATGTTTCAAATATTACAAGTGACACTAGCGTGGTAACGAAGCTTGTCTATTTGCGTAGAACGTATGAGATTGTGAATTCAAGGGGAGTGGCGTATCAGCTCATATCAAATGCACTCCATGGAAGATCAATTCCTCTAATGTTTGATAGTGGGACGTCCCGCGAGATGTCCGAGGAAGAAGTACAAGAGGCCGAAACCGAGATCCAGCGGCAAATTCAAGATTTTAACTATTCAGACTTTATTGAGTTGATTTGTGATAATTCTGCTATGATCGAACTGTATAATTCTTGTCCAAATAATTATGAAAAATTACATTTATACAGAATTTTATCGGAGAGAAATAGTGATAACGATCAGGCGGACGTAGTGCTGAAATTTATTAATCAAGCTTTTCATATTGAAAATGACTACATTTACCAGTTAAATCCTGCAAAGTATCAAACGGTGCCGCAGTACATTGTTGAAGAGTGTGATAAATACATTACAACCTTGCAGCAAAGCATCTAACAAGCGCAGTTTGTAGGACTGTCTTTTTGTTTCGTTCCAAACCAGCAGCAAATGTAGACGTGAACATCAGTTCTTGGCACGAAGCGGACCAATTATGGTTCCTAATAAAGAAGCACAAATGAACGCTAGCCGATGAGAGTGCATCGGCTGGCTTGTGTTATCGCTTGATTTGGGAGTCAGTATAGCCACGCTTCCGTAACATATTTTTTGCCACCACCTGATCCTTTCCTTCAGACTTCCACGCTGATTGATTCGCTATATCCAGTAGTTCCTTATCGCTCTTGCCTTTGAGTCTCTTGTGAGCTTCAGTCACTTCTGATGTCTGCTCTATTGCGCCTGAGAGAATATCTTTCCCTGTTTTGTATATCGTATCCCAAATACTCATTTCTAATTCCTGTGAAATGGCGGAGCGCTGTGCCCCGCGTAACCAATTACTCGTCGTTCACCTTTCCGTCACCATCAAAGTATGGGCACTCGATGCGCACGCGTGAGTCTCCTCCACAAGTGGGGCAGCTTTCTGGGTGAGGGCCGCCCCCATGGTCTAACGGACAAGGAATTTCACCACGACCACGGCATTCAGGACAGTTGACTTTTGACATGATTATCTCCGTTTAAAATCAGTTGCTTGAATAGCTTCTCAATGTTTAGAGAGTATAGTCAATAGCCCTTGTATGGCGCGCTTTTTAGGGTGTTTGGTTGGTGGCTGTTCATGGGCTTTTAGTCAGCGATGATGGGGCGTTTATCCCTAAAATTTTTTTGATTTTATTTCAAAAAGCTTACGTTCTGATAGTTACTATCTCCTCACTTGAAACTCTTAGCGAGTCGGGACGCGACATTCGCCAACTCATGACAGTGCATTGGTTCTCTAACCGAACTGTCGGCGATTTCAAAATTTAGGCTTGTACGGCAATGCTGGTTGTACTTGGCAGCGATGCTGTTTAGGTATTTTTTGAGCATGTGAACCGCAAGTTTTTTTGGCTGGGTCCAGCTGTCTCGAATCATAAGAAGCAAATCGCGGTGAGAGCAGTCCATATCGATGCCGTAACGATTCAAATGCAGCACACAGGTTATGTATGCTGTTTCGGCGGCTTTGTCTGGATTCGGGTGCCAGTTGTTATGCGCCAGCTGAATGCCGTATTCAGCTGCAATCTGAAAGATGGTTTCAAGGCTGACGTCGAAACCATCGTACTTTCTGCCGATAACGATACAAATTTTTATCAAGGCTGAAGTATTCACCGTAGGCTCCACCTTGCCGTGTAATGCTAAGTGCGCTTTGACGATATCGCTAGCGTTGAGGAACGAGAGCTCCATAGTGACTTCCTCGTTGTTAAGACGTCTAAATAGCCCTGCAGGCTCAATACTTAATTTTTGGGACTGACAAACCGCGCTTTTCGTCAATACGGTCCATCATCCACTCATCAATTTCTGAGTCTAACCAGGCGACATTTCTTCCCAGTGTGTTGACAGGTTTGGGGAACTTGCCTTCCCCCATCATTTTATAAATTGAGGTACGCCCCAGCCCGACGCGTTCTTGAACCTCGCTTAACCTTAGAAACCGCATGAGCTTCTCCTTGTTTTGTGTCATAGGATTAGTAGGAATTGAGATGAATTAAGGCGAATAAAGAACCTACCGAATTTCAGGCCTATATCACGCACGTGCATTCAAGAATCGAAAACATGGAGACACAAAATGCACGAGCAAAACGCTGAGTATGTAACGAATGGGCCAATGACTGAGGTTGATGTGCTGAACAAAGCGTCTGAGATTCTCGAGACGAAGTTTTTGAAGGGGGAGGGCTTCACTAGCCCATCTGCAGCAAAAGACTTCCTTAGGTACAAGCTGGCGCATCAAAAGCGTGAGGTGTTCGCCATCCTGTTGATGGACTCACAGCACCGGCTGATTGAGTATAAGGAGTTGTTCTTTGGGACGATCAACGCTGCCCCGGTGTATCCCCGTGAGGTGATGAAGGAAGTGCTTCAGCAGAACGCTGCTGCTGTCATCCTGGCGCACAACCATCCATCGGGTGTGACTGAGCCATCGGAAGCTGACAAGCGTGTGACCACGCGTATCAAGGACGCGCTCAATTACATAGACGTCCCCGTGCTTGACCACATAGTAGTAGGCCAAGACACGGTTTCGTTTGCTGAAAGGGGATTGTTGTAGTTGTAATGCCGCTAAGCGCGTAGAAGAGGTTTTCCCTGGGCCTCTTCTGCGTTGCTTGGTGCCTCATGCTGGCGCTTTATTTTTTGTCTTATTTACGGCTTGTAGTGAACGCAGGGCGTCCACGACGATAGAGCGTCGTGTTTTCCTTGCATAAATAACTGAAATGTCGAAATGCTTTTTGATGGTCAGGGTCAAAAGAATCTAACGGACCCTGTAGACGGTAGCAAGAGGGCGTAGAGCCATGTATTAGGTATTCAGTTGTATTCTCATCAACACCAACGACGTTATGCCAAGTTTCTCTGATGATTACCGCTAACTGCGAGTCATCGTCAGGGCCTAGATGACCAACTCGCATGAACATGTCGTTACTTACGAACAGTACGACGTGGTAATGCTCATACGGAGACTGCACGCTTTGCTCGACTTTTTGGGCATAGCGGACAGTACACTTGTGAGGATAGGGGTTTAGCTCTTTCTCATTCTCGTATTTGGTTTTAACTTTTCGGTTGATGGCTCGAAAGAAGTCTTCCATCGGTGATACACGATGCGGAGGCATACCGGCTAATGGCACCTTCAAGTCAAATCGCACTGCTAACGTTCTATTATGACCTTTGAGAGCTCGCTCCATGGTGTTATAAAGGCGACTTAAGTCCCCCTCAATATATGGCACATGTTGAGACCACAAAGGGAAACCTCTGTACCAGCTATCGTAGTAGAGCGTATGGTTGTGGTTCATAGGGTTGCGTGTTGGTAAATTCATATTTTGCTCCTTGATCATTGACCACTCATATATGATCTGATCCTGTAATCTTTAACCATAAGTCAGACGGTAAGCTTTGGGGCTTACCTATCATTGGCTAAGCATTGGTTACTAGACGTACCAATGAATGATATAAACAGCATTAGTAATAAGTATTACTATTACCGAGAAAACAAGTGTCGGCATTCACGTCACATTTTGATTCAACGTGACGGTGTTCCCGACGATTTTGATTAACCTTTCGTGTTCGGAAGTTAGAATCTACTTGGCAAAAAATTTTGCCGGTTTGGCAATGCTACGAGGCTGATCAGTTCCTCGCAGCTAGAGCCGTTTTCAGGCCATTCTCAAGTCGAAATGGCCGAAAACCTTGATACTCCTGATATCCGTATCAGAAATATCCATCTTTTGAGTGGTTTCAGCGCTGAAACCTGGTAGGCATTGAGAATGCCTACTTACGTCACCTCCTTAATTTACCGTTCAATTTATAGTTACAGACGATGGCTTTTGTACTTGTCGTAGAATCTGTTCCACATGTGTGGCTCATGGAATAGATTAGGGTTTAGGTCGAGGTACACTAGTCTAGTAGTTGGTTCTGTATAGACCATTAACTCCCCCCAAGATTGTAAGAGCTCTATTGCTCTCGTTAAGGTTTCTAGGTTTCTAAGTCTGCTTGGACCACTGCGGCGAATTTTTGCTTTAGATATATACCGTTCACCACTTTCCCGCTTGGTTTGGCAGTATTCCTGCAGCGCGTAAGCATCTTTCAGGTAATCTGGATAAACTTGGAAAGCCTGGATATAAGAATCAGAAAAATGAAACGCAATACGCTCGGCATCCTGGAAAATGCCTAGGCTTATTTTTTCGTCTTTACCGTGTTCGAAGTAAGACAAGAGCGCAGCGATACGAGTGATATTCTCAAAGAGTTTATTACCGTGGTCTTTTGCGTACTCAAATCGCCCCCGGGGTCCTAGCATTGCTTCAATCTCGTTGTATAGCTCACGAGCATAGCCTTTTACCTCGTCTGAAAAACGGATAACTGTTCGTTCTGGTTTAGAGGAGTCGCCCATGTCTTTTAACTCCGTTAAGATTTCCTCCATTCTCTTTAAATAATTTGCATAACCACTCTCACAGCCTTGATTAGATTGACTGATGAAACGTGTTCCCTGAGTCGTTTGTGGATTGCAGAAAATGAATCTACCTAAAAAGCCAATGCCTAAAGCTTCGGGCCCCTTTTTCTTAAGAAACTTTTCGATTGCACTTGGTTGAATTAGAAGAGAAAGTGTTAGTCTGGTATCGGTAAGAGTAAAGCTTCTCGCGGTTTTACGACTGACAGTGAAACGCTCTCCTGACCACAAGCTATTCAGGAAGGCTAAGGCTCTAGTGATAGGCCCTTCGAGCACAGTGGCTCCCTCGTTAGAAACAAGCGCGACATTACCAAAGCCATCCTTCATTTCAATTTGAAGGGACTCGGGAGTTATATTCTCGTAAATAAGTTGTTGTTTGATAGGCCGCTTCGGCTTTTCACTTTGCCACTGTTTTAACTCCCATTTAGCCTCGAAAATGGCTTCCGTGTTGTTGGACTTTATAGCTTTCTTAAGCTTGAGCTTTATCAGGTGCTCTTGTTCAGCAAAAATTTCTTGTCGGATCTCATAGTCTGTCCATTCCTCTTCGAATTTTTTTTCCTCCCGACGTTCAAAATCAATTATTGGTTTGTATACTTTGCTAGCTACGCCAGTCTTACGCTCTCCCGAATCAGCTTTTACGCACGTGAAGGTAGAGACTGGTCCTGAACCTCCATATATTCTTTCTACATCAACCTTCCCTTGAGCGGCAGTGGAAATAGCCCCCAATATTGTTTGTAAAATTAGCTCACCAGGGGCTTGTACACTCGACATCAGTGATGTCACGACCCCATGGGTCACAGGGCTATAAATTAATCCATTTTTAAGACTTCTGTTCGGATTCGATAAATTTGGTACACCTCTAACTCGCATTTCTTTCCTCCTTTCGTGCGTTTACCCAGTCAATTACCTCTTGCTCTATATAGCGCACAGACCGCTCACCAACGCTAATAGGCTTAGGGTAGGTGGGGTCGTAGCTTTTCGAGTTTTTATCCAACTTTGCAAAGTGGTACGATTTTGAAATCGACAGTAAATCAAGCACCTCTTGAAGTCGTAATACTTTGCCTGGTAGTCGGATGTTTTTGTGTTCGTTCAGCATGCCTCCTCCTTCTTCTTGCGAAATTGCGGAACACGAGAATTATTACAGCGCACAATGACATGAGGTGACCAGCATTCTGAGGGGACAAAAGTGTGTAAAAATGGAATTCTAAGGGTTAAGCGGATGGAAGAATTTACCACCGCTAGAGATTACCTAGATGAGCTTCGTTCTTTTGATTGGTGGCGTTATCAATACATCCACCGTTATGTAAATCAAAGGCTGATGAGTTTGGGTAGGTTTGACAGTGAATCTATCGCAACCTTTCAGTGGTTAGAGCAAGTAGCATATAAGTACCAGGTGTTAGAGAATAGACAAAGGCTAACCTCTACTGAGTACACGAGTTTGCTTATAGATATAGCTGCTGGTTTGGTCTATAGCTATCACAGACGCAATCATGCTGGTGCTCCGAAAAGCCTGGTTTACGAGAATATTGTTGCTACGTTTGGGTATCTTTTCGATAGACTCGCGATTGAAGAGGTAGAAGGCGTCAAAATCATGCATGACATGAGTATGGAGCTAGGCTTTTTAGTCGTTCCATTTTATCTGGAGCCGGATACAGAAACTTCTTGGGAAGCATATGTTGACAAACGTGATGATGCGCATTTAAGAATTGATCGGAGTAGGCTATATATATACCCCAGGTGTGACGTACAGGATAAACCTGTTCAGGTGGTGTACTCTGGCTATGAGTTTGATGTTAACGATACTTGGGACATGGTTGTCTATTATGACGGAAGTTTGACAACCGGAGAGCTCGAAAGGCAGATAAGTGTTAGTTGGGAGCAGAGCTCTCGTGTTGAAATAGGTAACCCGAGACGGTGTAAGTTTCGGATCTATATTAATCGAGGGCAGTGTTCGCGTAGGAACGTTTCTACCTTATTAAAGGGAAGCATTATCGGGCTTAAAACTGTCAGCTGTGGAGGTTTTTTTGTTTTTCTGGACGAAGGTTTTAAAAGGCGGCGAGCGATAAAGCGCGAGGACGTACCGTCTCGCAACGCTGCAATTAACGAAATTATTCATGTAGAAGACAAGTTACTACACACGAAAACTCACTATAAGTTAATTATGCAGAGGAAGCGCAAATTAGATAGAGAGAATAGGCAATACATCGATGCTCTGAAGATTATAGATCATAACTTCAACCAATATATTAGCTCTGACAAGAGTAATGTTCGCCGTGCAGTTGGCCTGAAAATATGGGATACAGTAACTGAGCGTCGATCGGCTCAACTGTTGGATGAATACTGTAGCAAAGGCCGACCAGTTAGTTCTTCAAAAAAAGGGGAGAATCTGGAGAGTAAAATTACCGTGGGCGAGGTAATAAGCGAGTTATTTAAAGAACTTTCGGAACACAACCCCCAACTTTTAAACTACTACCGGAAGGGGTGGAATGATAGCGACACATCAGCAAGTGGAGCTACTATAATGGATACTATAAAAAAACGTATGAGACGAGACTACCAAATGACCGATTACTGTATCACCCATAGGGGGTATTTTGGTCCTTTCGAGGCAACAAAGGGAGGTAAGTAGTTTTATCTGTGACGAAAAATTATTATAGACTATTTGCTAGGTGTTTGTAGAGCTTAAAGATAGTGAACCCTGCGATGCTTTCTCAATATGCTCAGACCACCACTCCATCATTTCCCTGCGCTGCTTCATGTAAGTAGCGCGGTTATATGCCGCTCGAATTTTATCCTTGTCCTTATGCGCCAGCGCAACTTCAATCACGTCTTTGTCAAAACCTTGCTCGTTAAGCGTGGTGCTAGCGAGAGCTCTAAGACCATGGGCAACTAGACGGCCTTCGAAGCCCATGCGCTTGAGCGCCATGTTAGCGGTTTCTTTATTGGCATGCTTAAGGGGGGCTCTATCAGAGGGGAATATGAACTCTCTGTGACCGCTCAGTGGTTTTATGAACTCTAATAATGCTAATGACTGCTTAGTCAATGGCACTTCGTGAGGTCGTTCCATTTTCATTTTCTCAGCAGGAATCGTCCATATAGCTTTATCGAAATCGACTTCCTCCCAGCGGGCTTGCACTGCTTCACCGGGGCGGACCATGGTGTGTAGTTGCCATTCAATCAAGCACCGAGTCACGTATTTGATATTGGCGAAGTTTAAAGCCCGCATGAGCTCTGGTAATTCATCAGGAGTCAGTGATGGCATGTTCTGAACCCTTGATGAGGGTATTACCCGATTGATGCCTGTCAGAGGGTTATGATCGATGTATCCAACATTAAGAGCGAACGACATTACGTTATTCATCCGGCGAGCGACCTTACGCGCCATCTCAAGGCTATTTCGTTTGGTAAGGGCTTCAATGACTTCTATTGCTTTCGGTGCTATTAATTTTTTGATTGGAATTGAACCCACACGTGGGAATACGTCATTTTCTAGTGAACGCCAAATCTTTTTGGCTGTGTCGGGCTTTACTTCTTTCTGATGCGTCTCGAACCAACGCTCAGCCACTGCTTTGAATGTATTGCCCGCCGCAGCCCGTTCTGCTTCGAATTCTTCGTCACGGTGAGATATAGGATCAATATTCTGGGCAAGTAACTCCCGATTCTGCTGGCGCTTTTCACGTGCTAAAGCTAAAGACAAATCAGGAAAGTCGCCAAGTGTTAAATTTCTGCGCCGTTTAGTGAAAGGCTCGAAATAATTGAAGACCCAAACTCTCTTACCCGAAGGTTTAACTCTTAGTTGAAGTCCTTGTCCATCATAAAGATTGTATTCTTTGTCTTTAGGCTTAGCTTCACTGACTTCACGAGCACTTAGCGGTTTAGTTATACGGGCCATTTTAGTAACACGCCTTTAGTGTATTTTGTTCTGTGTTACTAAACAGTGTACTAAAAAGTCTGGATACTACTGAACCCGAAAGGACTGCAAAAGACCAAAGTTACGATCAAGTCTTTGATTATTAAGGAGTTAAAGTACTAATAAGGACCACTAAGGAGGGGGAAGTGGTGCCCGGAGGCGGAATCGAACCACCGACACGAGGATTTTCAATCCTCTGCTCTACCGACTGAGCTATCCGGGCAACGAGGCGTATTAAACGTTTTTTTCAGTTTCGAGTCAACCGCTTTTTGTACCTTTTCTACTGTTTGCTCAGTAATTGCACACTAAGCGGTTGTTTTGGTGAATTATTCAACACGAAGATAGGTGCTGCCGGCTAAACAATGCTCGTAAAAATTTGTCCAGCGGACACCTTCGCGCGGCGCCATTGAACCTTTACGTACCTGACGGTCTATTTGTTTTTTCACCGTTTTGGCCATGTACTCGGTATTGTACTGCATGGTTTGTAGTACTTTTTCAGCCGATGTCCCTGGTACAACTTCTTCAATATAGAAATCGCCGGGTTCGTCGTCGTGGCAGTACACATGCACTTCGGTTAAGCGGCCAAACAGGTTATGCATGTCGCCCATAACGTCCTGATATGCGCCAGTCAGGAATAAGCCCACATGGTAGTCTTCGCCTTTGCGCAGGTTATGCATGGGAATATGATCGCTAATTTCGGTGCCTTCAATGTACTTACTGAGTTTACCGTCACTATCGCAAGTGATATCGACAATTGAGCAGCGCACTTCTGGCTGTTCGTTTAGCCGCGAAATAGGCACGACTGGAAGCACTTGCCCAATGGCCCAGGTATCTGCCGCCGACTGGAACACCGAAAAATTACACAGGTACTGGCTGGCAAGCATGTCGTCCAGCTCTTCCAGTTCCTGCATTACATAGGTATCTTTATCCAATGAATAGTGGATATCTGCCAATATTTGCCAGTACATGGTATCCAGTTTGGCCATTTCATTCAGCGATAAAATGCCCAACTTAAAAGCTTCATAAGCATTTTGTTTGTAACCGGCAGCGTCGTTGTAACGCTCCTGCGGGTGGAACTGGTCGCCCGAGCTGTGCAGTTCGCGCATATTTTTAACTAAAATGTGTTCGTCACCGCTGGCGCTGATATCGAACTCCGTTCCGCCGGGCTTCATTTCACCGACAATGTTAGTGACCACACAGCTATGGTGCGCGGTCATAGCGCGGCCGCTCTCGCTGACCAGGTTAGGGTGGGGTACCTTTTCCAGGTCACAAATTTGTTTTACACCCCAGACAACGTCAGCAACGTACTCTTCTGTGGAGTAGTTACGCGAAGAGTCGCTGGTGGTACTGGTACCGTCGTAATCAATGCCTAAGCCGCCCCCAATATCCAGATACTCTAAAGGCACGCCCTCCTGCACTAATTTGGCGTATAAACGCGCGCCTTCGTTGACCGCTTCTTTAATTTTACGAATATCGGACAGTTGGCTACCAATATGGAAATGCAGCAGCTTAGCGCAATGCAGCATGTTTTCTTTACGCAGGCGTTCAACAACATTCAGGATTTCGGCAATACTCAGACCAAACTTAGCCCGATCACCACTGGAGCCTGCCCATTTTCCGGAACTTTTTACCATCATTTTTGAGCGCAAACCAATCATGGGTTCAACACCCATTTTCTTAGCCAACGGAATCAGCATTTCCAGTTCACTGAATTTCTCAATAACAATGATCATCTTACGTTTTAGTTGACGCCCGAGGAGCGCCAGAGTCAGATAGTCTTTGTCTTTGTAGCCATTAAGAATGGTCAACGCGTCGGGGTTATCGTTGTACGCCATTACCGCCATTAACTCTGGCTTAGAACCCGCTTCCAGACCGTAATTGTAGGGTTCACCTGCGTCCATGATTTCTTCGACTACTTCCCGCATTTGGTTAACTTTTATCGGGAACACGCCGCAATATTGCCCCTGGTAGTTGGCTTCTTCTATCTGTTTACCAAAGGTTTCGTTAATAATCTCAACCTGTGAGCGCAGAATGTCGTGAAAGCGAATAACGGCCGGGAATGGGATGCCTTCCGAAATAATTTCATCCACCACCTCTTTCATATCGATGGTCACGTCGGGTAAGCGGTGGTTCGGTCGAATTTGAATGTTGCCACTCTCGCCAATGGAAAAATATCCCGCGCCCCAGCGATTAACGCCGTACAGCTCTTCTGCTTGATCAATATTCCAGTCTGACATTTCAGGCTCCCGACTGTTGTAATACGAGTAATAATTCGCGCACAATTTTTGCGGCGAACACGTCGGAATTGCCGGTTGGGTCTATTTGTGGAGACAACTCGACTACGTCGGCACCGACCAGGTTCTTTTGGCGCAACAGTTTCATCAGGCTGACAAAGGAATGGAAGTCTTCGCCTCCCGGTTCGGGAGTTCCTGTGCCCGGTAAAAAAGAAGGATCAAAATAATCGAGATCCAATGTCAGGTATACCGGGCGGTCTTTGGCAATAGCCTCAACACTGTCGAGAAAGTCTTTGCGCGAGCTGCGAATGGTTTTGTGTTCTTTCATCCATTGGTACTCGTCGCGTGTACCGGAGCGAATACCATACTGAATCAGCTCATGGCCGGGCCCGAAATGGTCGACAGAACGACGAATAATGGACGCGTGCGAATAATGGTAACCGAGGAAACCATCACGTAAATCAGCGTGAGCATCCAGGTGCAGCAAAACCATATCGGGATATTGCTTTAAGTACTTAACGATAGGTGCATACGAAATAGAATGCTCGCCACCTAAGGTCAGCAGTTTGATTTTTTCCTGTGCTAGATCAAGCGAGTCAAAAATGGCATTAAAGTCTTGAACCGCGTGATGCCACTGTTTTTCTTCGTCGTCATCAAAACCCAGCCGCAGGTTGCCTAAGTCGTAGAAGGTTTTATCTTCTAAGTCGGCGTCAAGGTAAGGCGAGTAAGACTCAATGTCCTCGGAAACGGCGCGTAAACCGTCCGGGCCTTCTTTGGTGCCTTTACGGAAACAGGCGGTACCATCAAAACCAAACCCCAGAATATGGGTATGTCCCGGGTGTAAATCGGTGCTGTGTTCCGCGCCAAAAAACGGGCGGCTTGGGTCATTTAATGGTACGGGTAGTGGCACCGTTAGTGGCGTTAGGGGCATTGTTGTTGCAGACCTCTCTTACTTTGTCGATTTGCTGCGATCTTTTTTGATCGGATTAAACAGACTTTGTTGAATATTAATTAACTCTTCGCTCAATTTTTTACGTTGCGTCCAGGTGTCAGCGAATGGCGTTTCACTGAGTTCATTCGCGGTAACACCAGCCATAACACCGGTTTTCTGTTGCCGGACTAACTCAACGGCGTGTACCCCCAGACGAGTACCTAAAATACGATCCATAGCCGTAGGGCGTCCACCTCGCTGAACGTGCCCAAGTAAACAGGGACGACAAGGTAAGTTAAGACGATCTTCTAACTGTTCTGCAAGTCGGACTGCGCCACCGGGCCACTGGTGTTCGCATAACACCATGACGTAGCTCGAGTCACCGCGAACTCGCTGTACTGACTCAATGTGCTTAACCAGCGCGTCAACCGTTAATGGTTTGTCCTTCTGTAACTCGGGCAGAATCATCCGCTCTGCACCACAAGCCATAGCGCTGCTAATGCCGATATAGCCAGCGTTGCGGCCCATAACTTCGACAATAAAGACTCGGTCCATGGCCTCGGCAGTATCGCGAATTTTATCCAACGCATCCATAGCGGTTTCTACTGCTGTGTCATAGCCAATAGTGTTATCGGTGCCAAAGAGATCATTATCGATGGTTCCCGGAATACCGACAATGGGACCTTTCCAGAAGTTAGTCAGATGCTCAGCGCCGCGGAATGAACCGTCGCCGCCAATAACGATAAAGGCATCAATTTGGTGGGCATCTAAATTCATTGCAGCCTCCCGTCCGCCTTCTTCGCTTTTAAAGCGCTCGCTGCGGGCACTTTTAATGATAGTGCCGGAATACTGCAATATGTGTTCAACGTCTTCGCGGTCAAGTTTTACAAAGTCGTTATTCAGCAGGCCTTCATAGCCATGGCGAAATCCCATGACTTCAATACCATAGTGTTCAGCAGCGAGAACCACGGCACGGAGTGCGGCGTTCATACCGGGGGCATCGCCACCACTGGTTATAATGGCTATGCGGTTTATTGTGTTAACAGATGACACAATCTCTACTCCTTGATAATGTCTTATGCGTAGCTTAAACGACCTGCATGCCGTGACCAAGAGGAAATTTCATGAGCACTGATGTTGTACGTTTTGATTATTCAGAATTATCGGACTGGGCGCGTGCCTGTTTAACGGAAGCAGGGGCTTCGGGTGAGGTGGCGCGTAACGTTGGATACTACCTGCTGGAAGGCGATTTGCTCGGGTTTAGTACTCATGGGTTAATTCGCCTGTTAAACAATTGCCAGTGGCTGCGCGACGGTAAGAGTCTGGCAAAAGGCCAGCCGGTGGTGCTGAGTGAGCGCGCTGCGGTCGCTAACTGGGACGCGCAGTTTTTGCCCGGACCTTACGTGGTGCCGCAGGCTATTGATGCGGCCTGCAAAATGGCGGAGCAAGCGGGTACCGGTACCGTTGTTGTACGCCGGAGTCAACACGTTGCGGCGCTCGCGGCCTATTTAAGTATTGCTACAGACCAGGGGCTGGTAGTGAGTTTAATGTGCTCGACTCCCGGACAGCGTGCAGTCGCGCCTTTTGGTGGTAAAGAAGCGGTGTTTTCTCCAAATCCTTTTGCAGTTGGGGTGCCAAGCTCGAAGGAGCCTTTACTCTTTGATATCAGCTTCTCTATGACGGCGGCAGGCAAGGTGCGCCAGGCTAAAGCTAATGGTACTCGTCTGCCTTATAAAGCTTTAATAAAACCCGACGGGGAGTGGACAGATGATCCGCTTACTTTCTTTGAGTCACCGGGCAGTTCAATAGCCCCACTGGGCGGCGAACAATTGGGTTATAAAGGTTATGGGTTAACTTTATTCAGTGAGGTTTGGTCCATGGCATTAAGTCAGTACGGCCGCAGACAAGGCAGTGAGGACGGCGATGCGAACTCAATATGGGTACAAGTGATTGACCCAGAAGCTTTTGGTGAAAAGCAGAAATTTTTACAGCAGGTCGATGACTTATTAGCCGACAGTCGTAAAAGTGCCCCTGCGGTTCCTGAACAACCGGTGCGTATTCCGGGAGAAGCGGCGCAGCAGCGTAAACGCGAGCAACTGCAGCAGGGAGTTTCCTACAGCAGCGCTACTTTAAAAGTGTTGCAGCGCTGCGCCGAATTTTGTGGTGTGGACTTGCCTAAGGCTGTAAACGGGTAATACGCCAGTTTTCGCGGTCTTTGCTGTACTGATAGCGGTCGTGCAAACGGTGCTGGCCGCCTTGCCAAAATTCAAATTGCTTAGGGTGAACACAATAGCCGCCCCAGCTTTGAGGGCGCGGAACTTCAGTGTTCTCATAGTCTTTCAGAAGTGACTGATAGTGGCTTTCCAGTACGTCGCGACTTTCTACCGGGCGGCTTTGTTGTGACGCAAGCGCCGCAACCTGACTCTCTTTCGGGCGAGAGTGAAAGTAACGGTCGTTATCTTCATCATCAAGTGGCACCGCATTGCCGATAATACTAATTTGCCGCTCTAAGGGCAGCCAGGCGAAGTGCAGGGCAACTTGAGAGTTCTCGCTTATGTCCTGGCCTTTGTGGCTGCTTTTGTTGGTATAAAACCGAAACCCGGTATGGTCGTAACCTTTAAGCAGCACGATACGCTGGCTGGGCATGTGTTCATCGTTCACCGTTGCCAGCGTCATGGCGGTAGGATCACTCAATAAGTCGCTGCCTATTGCCTGCTGCATCCACTTTTCAAATTGCTTTACCGGGTCGGCTTCCAGTTGCTCGCGGTGCAGGCTGCCTAACCCGTATTCCCGACGCATTGCTTGTAAATCCATGACCTCTCCTTAATGGACTAAAGGTGCGTATCCTGTTTTTTGTCCAGGAAGCGCTGACGTATTTTTTCCATCGCATCCAGATTGTCCAGCATAAGTCCCACCAGCTCTGGATCAAAGAACTTACCGCTGTGCTGTAACAGATACTCTGCGGCATCTTCAGATTCTTTTGCATCACGATAATTGCGCTGCGTTCGCAGTGCATCAAAGTGACTGGTAATAGTCAGAATTCGGGCGTTCAGGTCAATTGCCTTTGCCGATTTCTGGCTGGGAAAGCCCGAGCCATTCCAACGTTCATGAATATCCTGTGCAATAAGAGCTGCTACTTTAGCGACCGCTGAGTCCGTCTGGCGTAAATAATCATGGCCTTTAATGACTTTTTGCATAATTTCTTCGTATTCGTGAATACTCAATACATCGGCGCGTTGAGCTAACTCCATTTGCACAGAGACTTTACCGATATCATAAACGGAAGCGGCTTGTTTTAATGCCTCAGCCTGTTCTTGAGTTGCGCCTGAGAATATCGCCAGCTGACCGGCCATTTCGGCGGAACGTTTAACATGGTGGCTAATCTCATCAATAGAATGTTTTTCAATGGCTTCGCCAACACTATAAAGCAGTTCTCGTTGTGCTTCCCGCTCGTTCTCTGTCGCTTGCAGGTTATCTATGGCAATGGAGCTATTATTCACAAAAAGCCCCAGCAGATTTTGATCCAGCTCAGATAAGTCCCTGACACCACGAATAAAAAGTAAGTACTGACGCGAGCTGCTGGTTTTGTACAGACCGTAGTAATTACCGTCAACAATACGAAAATCAACATTCTGCGGACTTTGCTGCATGGGCCGGACAATGCCCCAGTCAATTTCACCGTGTACGGGTTGTCCTACAGCCTCTTCATATTCGCCAGTGCCGCCAATAATCTCAAATGGGTCGTCAGTATCCGAGCTGGCAGTCAGCGCATCAATGCGGCAATACATGGCGTCATCAGACAGGGTAATTAGCGCGACAAGTTGCTCCAGTATGCCCTGACATAAGGCTTGCATTGAGCGGGCAGAAAACACTTCTGCCGACGCGTTAATGACTTTTTCCAGCCCGCGTTTGTTGCGCTCAATGGCGTTTAAGTCGCGATAAGCCCGCAAGCAGGAATACATTAGGGTAACCAGCTTGCGGTAGGTCAATTCGGTTTTTTCTTTATAGTCATCAATATCATAACGGGCAATGACATCTTCTTCGGGAGCCTGCCCCGGCTGGCCAGTTCGCAGAACAATTCTTATCAACCGGTTTTTCCGGGTCTCGCGTACCCATTGCGCAACATCGAGTCCGGCGTGATCGGTTTCCATCACGACGTCCAGCAACATCATGGCGATATCGTTGTTGTCCTGTAAAAACGCAATAGCGTCTTCACCGGAATAAACCGAGTGAAACTTCAGCGGACGACCATCGAGTTTAAATTCACCTAACGCCATTTTGGTAATGGTGTGTATCTCTTCGTCGTCATCAACAATGAGAATATTATACGGTTCTGATACGTCTTCTTCCGCTGTATCAGGTTCGTCATCAGAAAAGAGAAAGTCATCGTTCATACTTATGCGTCCCTGTTAATAAACTCGCTCGCCTGCAACGTAAGTTTGTTCAACCTGAGTTTGCCAGATATCACTGCTATCGACGGCAAATGGGTCTTGCTCTACAACAATAAAGTCAGCCCATTTACCGGGTTCCAGCGAGCCCAGAGATTTTTCCTGCCAGGCACTGTAAGCGGCATCTATGGTAAAGGAGCGTAGCGCTTGCTGCAGGCTCATTTTCTCTTCAGCATACCAACCTCCGGCTGGCATATCATCGCGATCTTGTCGGGTTACCGCTGCATGCAGTCCGTAAAACGGGTTGGCTAGTTCTACCGGGAAGTCCGAGCCGGCAGCAATAACCGTGCCCTGATCCAGCAGTGTTTGCCAGGCATAAGCACCCGCCATCCGCTCCGAGCCAAGACGGTCCTCTGCCATATTCTTGTCACTGGTGGCATGCGTAGGCTGCATGGAAGCAACTAAATTAAGTGTGTTAAAACGCTTTAAATCGTCCGGATGTACAATTTGCGCATGCTCTATGCGGTTACGTAAATTGCGACCACCAAGTTCATTATACACTTCTGCGAGGTTATCCAGCACAACACGATTTGCCCGGTCACCAATGGCGTGAGTATTTATCTGGAAGCCATGAGGAATGATAAGCTCGTACAGATCGCGAATTTTTTCCTCTGACGTGACCATCAGACCATGGTTTCCATGGTCGTCACTGTAGTCTTCCAGCAAAGCTGCTCCACGGCTCCCTAAAGCGCCGTCGGCGTAAATTTTAACGCTACGAATGGTCAGTTTCTGGTCAGCACTTTCGTAAGGGCCCTCTGCCAAAAGCTGCGCCAGCTTAGGTTCCGTAGCGGCTATCATGCCATAGACTCTGAGAGGCATACGCCCCTGATGATGCAACCCTTTGTAAACGGAAATTTCGTCAGCATTAATACCGGCGTCATGGACACTGGTAATGCCCAGTTTAATTAGGTGCTCAAAAGCGAGTTCGTAAGCGGCTCGTTGTTGCTGAAGCGATGGTTCGGGAATAATATCCTCTACCAATTGCATTGCATTGTCGACCAGCACACCGGTGGGGTTGCCTTGTTCGTCACGAACAATTTCACCGCCTTCCGGGGCTACAGTGTCTTTATCTATTCCTGCACGACGTAACGCTTCGCTGTTGGCCCAGCCTGCGTGGGCATCGACGCGTATTAACCAAACCGGACGGTCAGTGACCACTTCATCCAGATGAGCTGCACTGGGGAAGACCTTTTGTTGCCACTGTTCCTGATTCCAGCCTCGGCCGGTTATCCATTCCATTTCTGGCTGCTCGCCAGCATAGGTGTGAACTTTCTTAACTGCGGAGGCGACTGATTCCGTGTCGCGCAAATCTACCTGTAATAAGCTGGTGCCCAGGCTCTGGATATGTCCATGGGCATCAGTTAACCCCGGAAGAACGGTTTTTCCCTGCATATCAACGGTTTCTTCTGTTTCAGTAAAACGTTCAGCAAGTGAGTTACCGCCAATGGCCTGAATCTTTCCATTTTCAACCAGCATGGTCGAAAACTGCTGCAATACCGCTTGTTCGCCAGCGGGGCTGGTAAGGGTGTAGCCTTTCATGTTGGTATACAATGTGTCGGCAATGACTGAAGCCGATAAGCTTAGGCCGATAATCAGGCAGGTAATACGTCGCATAAAGATAAAACTCCCTAGAGAATAACTTAGGCAACACTATAGCGTTTTTACTGTACAAGCGACTAGGCGTTCGCTAATTTTTTTGTTAACTAAGTTAACATTAGCTTTTTTCAAAATCGGTATTGTCCTTAAAAAACTTGCTGTCTGTTATATTTTCGGTATGCTAAAAGTTAATTGAATAAGCGTTATTTTGGATCTCAAGATGAAAGTTCTAATTATTGACCCGCAGTTTTTTATGCGCGCAGGTCTTATACAAATTCTCACAAACTATGCGAATCAACCTTCAATATATGAAGCCGACTCGTTTGAGATTGCTGAGAGTTATTTATCGGCCGATGATTATGATTTGATTTTTTTGGAAATGGACTTACCTGACGCCGAAATTCGACCTGCGCTGCAACGCCTGAAAAAAGTGGCTCCCCGTACGCACATTGTGTTGTTTACACGGCCGCGCTCGATTTCGGAAGTTCGCCAGGTGCTGGCTGCCGGAGTTCGCAGCTACTTACCAAAAGACAGTTCAGCGGAGCAGGCTAAACTGGCCATTCGGGCTTTACTGAACGGCGACCGTCACATTCCTGATGACCCTCACTTGAATGAACCAAGAGACAAGTCCAGTGGGGCAGAGAGCTTTTTATCACCGCGTCAGCTGGAAATAATGCAATTGTTGGCTCAGGGGCTTTCAAATAAAGAGATTGCAAATATTCTGGGTATTACTGAAGGCACTATTCGTGTGCATTTGTCGGCAATATTCAAAGCCATAAAAGTATCAAACCGCACTGAAGCGACGCTTTGGTATTTACTGAGACAGAAAAAGTTGGTCGACTAAGTTTCAATTTATGTCACTTAACCAATTAATTTCTGAATTAGAAAAACATCAACATGCACCAACCGAGTTGTGGGATCCTCCGTATTGTGGTGAGATCCCTATTTATATTGCCTCAAATGGTGACTGGTTTTATCAGGGCAGCCAGATAAAACGCTCTGCATTGGTGAAACTCTTTGCGTCTGTTTTGGTGGTTGAAGACGGCGAGTATTTTTTAATAACACCTGCCGAAAAAGTTAAAATTACGGTTGAAGACACGCCCTTTGTCGTCGTTGACTGGCGTCAACTAGAAGAGAATGGTCAGCAATTATTACTGCTAACGACTAACATCGGTGATACTCTGGTATTGAGCTCTGAACATTCGCTCACAATGAAAAACGGCGTGCCCTACATTGTGATGCAACGAGGATTAACAGCGAGAGTACATCGCAATGTATTCTATCAGTGGGTTTCACACGCAGAGTCAAGAATTGTCGATGGTCAAGAACAGTGGTATCTGTCCAGTGCGGGTGAAACCTTTGTGTTAGGAAATGTGGAATAGGACGTTGCGGTAAACTCGTCTATGACAAAAACAAGAATAGTCTATCTGATTGAACAGCAACCAGAGCGTCGTCAGCATTTTGAAACGGTACTGACCTTTATTGGTGAAACCGTTGAAGTTATATCTCCCTCAGACACTCTAAAGCTTCGTGCTGCAGATGCATTCTGTGTGATCGCCGGTAATGGTATCGATAATTTGCATCAATTAGCTAGTGATGCGCCACATCTGCCTTTTATCTGTGCGATTGACGATCAGCATAACGCATTACAGAAAGCGAACGTCATTGGTCCTTTGGAAAAGTCATTCGATTACGCCAGTTTGTCCAGCATGCTGCATTACTGTCAGGCTTACCACCAGCAAATGCCGACCAAAGCGGCAAGAAAGCGGCATCCAGGCAGCGGTAAGCTAGAGCAAACTCTGGTGGGTAACGGGCGTACAATGAAGCATGTGCGTCAACTGATCGAGCAGGTAGCCGTGACCGATGCAAATGTCTTGATTCTGGGAGAATCTGGTACGGGTAAAGAAGTCGTGGCACGTGGTGTTCATGATATGTCCGGACGCAGTAACGGACCTTTCGTGCCGGTGAATTGTGGTGCAATTCCCGGAGACTTATTAGAAAGTGAGTTGTTTGGGCATGAGAAAGGCGCTTTTACCGGCGCCATCGGTGCGCGTAAAGGGCGCTTCGAATTGGCTCAGGGGGGCACCTTGTTTCTGGATGAAATTGGCGATATGCCATTGCCCATGCAGGTAAAACTGTTGCGAGTTTTGCAAGAACGCACCTTTGAACGTGTGGGGGGCAGTAAAAGCATTACCGCCGATGTACGAGTAGTGGCGGCGACTCACCGCGAGCTGGAACAGATGATCATTGACGGCAAATTCCGTGAAGATTTGTATTACCGCCTGAATGTTTTTCCTATTGAAGTTCCGGCTCTGCGCGAACGTCAGGAAGATGTGCCGTTACTGTTGCAGGAGCTGACTCAGCGTTTTAAAAAAGAGCGTGGCGTTGGGGTACGTTTTACTGAACGAGCGCTGGAATCGCTGTCCTATCATCGCTGGCCGGGCAACGTAAGGGAATTGACTAACCTGATAGAACGCTTGACCATAATGCACCCAGACAGCCTGGTTGACGTGCCCGATTTACCGCCTAAGTATCAGCATGTTGAACATGATGCGCCAACCCCGGATTACCCCGAAGAAATGCTTGAGCGCGAAGCGCTGAGTGCCATTTTCAGTGAGTCAGATGAAGAACTTGATGACGAAGTAGCGGGCCCCATGGACTCCGAACTGCCTGATGACGGCGTTAATCTGAAAGATATGCTAACCGAAATAGAAACAGGGATGATAGCGCAGGCACTGGATAAATCTGACTGGGTGGTTGCTAAAGCGGCCGACTTACTCAGTATGCGCCGTACAACCTTAGTTGAGAAAATGAAAAAGTACGGAATTCAGAAAGATTAAACTCAAAGCGTCAGTCTTTTGACAATGCCCAAAATCTTAACCTTCTGATAATAAAGAGAATTATACTGGCATCTATTTTGCATTATCTTCTCCATAGTTGTTAACTGGAGATGTCAGTATGGCCACCTATCATCAAATTATTGATGCCATGCCTAACGCTGTTATTTTACTGGACAGTCATGGAGTCGTGGATTATTGCAATGACAACGCCACGAGCCTTTTAGGGCATCCGCTGAAAAACTTTTTATGGCGCGAGCTGGTAAGTGAACTATTTGCTCCGAAAGCGGATGACTGGCACGAAGTGTCTTTGCGTAACGGGCGACGGGTTCGTTTAGACACTTCAGTTGTTAACGAAAAACCAGGGCAGCTTATTGTTTTGACTGATTTGACTGAGACGCGGCGTCTGCAAAACCGCATCAGTCACTTACAGCGGCTGTCTTCGATGGGCAAAATGGTGGCTTCGCTGGCGCATCAGATAAGAACACCACTGTCTGCCGCTATTCTTTATGCGCAGAACCTAAAGCAGGGGAGTATTTCTGCGGTCAAACAACAGCGTTTTTCCGGTAAGTTATTGTCGCGCCTGCATTCGTTGGAACAACAAGTCAACGACATGTTGCTGTTTGCCAAAAGCGGCGATCAACCCATGCTGGAAGAGCTCAGTACTAATAGTCTGATCCAGCAAGTTCTGATGAACACAGAAAGTTACGCTGAGCAGCATCAGGTGAAAATTAATTGTATTGATCCTGACTTTGGTGTGATGTTGCGAGCCAATCAGACCGCTCTGGTCGGGGCAATACAGAATCTGGTTAACAACGCTGTTGATGCCAGCCCGCCCGGACAGGAAGTGTTATTAAAAACCGATGTTGATGATGGCAACTGGAAAGTTTCTGTTATTGACTCTGGTTGCGGCATTCCGGCTGAAAAACAAGACAGTGTATTCACTCCATTTTTTACTGAAAAATCAAACGGCACCGGTTTAGGTCTGGCGGTTGTCCAAACAGTGATAAAAGCACACAACGGTTTAATTGACTGGGAAAGCCAACCAAATAAAGGCAGTCGTTTTACCTTAGTACTGCCGGTATATGAGTGGTCAGAAAATAGAATGAAAGAGGTACGTTATGGCTGAGCGACAAGTATTGGTTGTTGAAGATGACGTATCGCTGCGTGAAGCAATTATCGATACGCTGGAACTGGCTGATTGTCAGTGCCTGGAAGCCGCTAACGGCGAAGAAGCCTTGCTTATTCTGAAAAAAGAATCCGTGGCGCTGGTTATCAGCGATGTACAAATGCCGGGAATTGATGGCTTACAGTTATTGCGCAGCATGAATAATCAGCAATACGACATTCCGGTTATTATGATGACGGCCTTTGCAAAGGTGGATGACGCAGTCGTTGCTATGCGTGAAGGCGCTGTCGATTATCTGACGAAGCCGTTTTCAATTGAAAAGCTACAAACACTGGTGCAGCGTTATTTGCCCGATGGTGCAATTAACGATATTGAGCCGGTAGCAGAAGAAGATTCCAGCCAGGCCGTGCTGGCTATGGCACGAAAAGTTGCGGTTAGTGAAGCGAGCGTTATGGTCACCGGGCCTAGTGGTACCGGTAAAGAAGTGCTGGCGCGTTATATTCACCAGCATTCGGATCGCTCAGACGGGCCCTTTATTGCTATTAACTGCGCAGCCATACCCGAGAACATGCTGGAATCGATGTTATTTGGTTATGAGAAAGGTGCCTTTACGGGCGCTAATCAGTCTTCGCCCGGTAAATTTGAACTGGCTCAGGGCGGTACTTTGCTGCTCGATGAAGTGACTGAAATGGCTATGCACTTGCAGGCTAAGCTGTTACGAGTCATTCAGGAGCGCCAGGTTGAGCGTCTGGGGTCACGTAAAACCATACAGTTGGATGTCCGGTTAATAGCTACCTCTAACCGAGATTTACAACAGGCGGTGCGCGAAGGGCTATTACGCGAAGATTTAATGTATCGGCTGAACGTGTTTCCTCTGCATTGGAAGTCTCTACGTGAACGACCTGCGGATATCGTTCCTCTGGCAGAAAATTTATTGCAGCGACATAAACAACGTTCCGGTATTAAAACGCCCGTCAATTTCTCCGCCGCAGCAGTTCAACAGTTAAAGCGCTATTCCTGGCCGGGCAACGTTCGGGAGCTGGAAAATGTAGTGCAAAGAGCTCTGGTGTTGCATCGCGATGGGGAAATTCAGCCACAGGACCTTATGCTGGAACTAAATGACGCGGTGGAAACCGTTAGTGTGTTTCCGGAGCAGGTGGAGACGCCTGACGATAAGTCGGAAAACCTCGATGAGTCACTTTTCCATCAGGAATACCAAATTATCAAAGAGGCGCTGCAACGGCATCAGGGGAAACGCCAACCTGTTGCCGATGAGCTTGGGATTAGTCCTCGCACGTTGCGCTACAAGCTTGCGAAAATTCGGGAACAGGGGCTGACTCTGACCGGCTCATAATACGGTCTTGAAATACCTTGTCCATTACCATTAGCCCTGTTTCTCAGGGCTTTTCTTTGTACCTCACCGCCGCGATCAAAAGTTGGCACTCTGTTTGCATAACTAACCTTAAATAAAGTCAGTGATGAATTTTTGACGGGGTTAATTATGAAAGTGGAAGCAAACGCACTTTATCAACAGTTACAGTCTATGGCCACGCAGGCTTCCCAGCGTGATCAGCCTACGAATGTGAACGCCCTGCAAGGCAATACCTCTCAGGCTGATTTTTCCAATATGCTGAAAAACGCAATGGATAATGTTAACGAACTGCAGCAAACCTCAGGTGATTTAAAAACCCGCATGGAACTCGGTGACCCAAATGTCACGCTGGAGCAAACCATGATTGCCAGTCAAAAGTCGAGCATAGCGTTTGAGGCAACGGTTCAGGTGCGCAACAAAGTCGTTGATGCGTACAAAGAAATAATGTCAATGCCGGTTTAACCGCTGCATCACTGGAGATATAAGTCGTGGCTGAATCAACGGATCTAATGGTACAAGATACTGACTTACCTGATAACAACAGTTCAGGTAACGATGACGGCAGTGAGAAGACCAGCATCATGACGATGTTAAGCAACTTTGACATGCTGCGTCAGGTGATTGTGGTCTTGGCTTTGGCTATTTGTGTGGCCATTGCAGTTTTTATAATGTTGTGGGCTCAGGAGCCAACCTACCGGCCTTTGGGTAAGTTAGAAACTCAGGAATTGATCAGCACCCTCGACTACATGGATGCAAACGGTATTGAATACCAGGTGGACGGCAATACGGTTTCGGTTCCGGAAGAAGATTACGAGTCAATTAAACTGCAGCTAACCCGTGCGGGTGTTGATTACGGTAATTCGACCAACAACGGTTCAGAAATATTAATGAGTGAACCAGGCTTTGGCGTTAGTCAGCGACTGGAGCGTGAGCGCCTGCTTCATTCTCGTGAAGTTCAATTAGCGCGCGCTATTGAAGAAATCAGAAAAGTCTCTGCTGCCAGAGTGTTACTTGCGGTACCCAAAGAAAATGTCTTTGCTCGTCGCGAAAAGCAACCTAAAGCCTCGGTCATGCTGAATGTTCGTGGCGGAAGCTCGCTCAGTGAAGAAGAAGTTGCGTCAATTGTGGATATGGTCGCGTCGTCCGTTACCGGTCTGAATACCGAGAATGTAACCGTAACTGACCAGGCCGGACGCTTGCTCAACTCTGGTTCACAAAGCGCGTTGGCGGCGAAAAGCTCGCGTGAGTATCAAATTGAACAAAAACGCGAACAAGAATATCTCGAAAAAATCGATAGTATTTTGATTCCTGTGCTGGGTTATGACAATTATACGGCACAGGTTGATGTGACCATGGACTTTACTCAACGTGAAGAAACCCAACGACAGTTTAATCCTGATATGCCAGCCATTCGCAGCGAAATGACGGTTGAAAACCGCTCGATGGGTAGTGCAATTGGCGGTATTCCGGGCGCGTTAACAAATCAACCTCCACTGGATTCAGACATTCCTGAAGAAGCCGGAGCGGGAAATGCCGGCGGCGGTGCTACGGGCAGTACTCATCGTGAAGCAACCCGTAATTATGAGCTTGATAATTCAGTCACTTATACACGAAGCCAAACCGGCACTATTAAGCGCTTGAGTGTTTCTGTTGCGGTGAACCATGAAGCAATAACCAACGAAGCGGGCGAAGGTGAAACGCAATCGCGTAGCGTGGAAGAAATCGCAAATATTCGCCGTTTGCTGCAAGGTGGGTTAGGCTTTGATATTAATCGTGGTGACAGCATTGAAGTTGTATCAGTGCCGTTCGCGCAGTTGCCTGACTTAGGTGCTGGCGAGACGCCTGTGTGGGAAGAGCCATGGTTCTGGCGAGCTTTCCGTCTGGTGATGGGAGCACTGGTTATTATCGTATTACTGCTGGCGGTGGTTCGTCCAATGCTGAAGAAACTGATGAATCCGGAGTCGGGTGTTGAGGACGATGCTGATGCGTTTTCCGATGAGGAATCGATGGGCGATGAAACCATTGATCTGTTATCCTCTCAGTTTGATGAGAGTGCAGTTGGGTTTGGGGCTGACGGTAGCCTGCAATTACCGGACTTGCACAAAGATGAAGACTTGCTGAAAGCTGTTCGCGCGTTGGTTGCCAACGAACCAGAACTGTCCTCACAAGTGGTTAAAGCGTGGTTAAACGAAGATGGCTGATCAAGATATAAGAACTGAAGGTGGCAATGTCGGTTTTGAGGTCGATACCCTTGAAGGCGTTGAGAAAGCCGCAATTTTGCTGTTGAGCTTATCGGAAGAAGATGCGGCTCAGATTCTGAAACACCTGGAACCTAAGCAGGTGCAGAAAGTTGGTATGGCTATGTCGAGCCTGGAAGACTTTAATCAGGAAAAAGTAAACGCTGTGCATCAGTTGTTTCTCGAAGATATTCAGAAGTTCACCAATATTGGCTTCAAGAGTGAAGAGTTCGTGCGTAAGGCACTGACTTCTGCTTTGGGTGAAGACAAAGCAGGTAACCTGATTGAGCAAATCGTTATGGGCGGTGGCTCGAAAGGTCTTGATTCACTTAAGTGGATGGACTCTAAACAGGTAGCCACTATTATTCGCAACGAACACCCGCAGATTCAGACCATTGTTCTTTCTTACCTTGATCCCGAGCAAAGTGCCGAAATTATGGCGCAGTTCCCGGACAAAGTCCGTCTGGAGCTAATGATGCGAATAGCCAACTTAGAAGAAGTCCAGCCTGCAGCCTTGCAGGAGCTGAACGAAATTATGGAAAAACAATTTGCTGGTCAGGCTGGTGCTCAGGCGGCGAAGATGGGCGGCCTGAAAGCGGCAGCCAATATCATGAACTATTTGGATACCAACATAGAAGGTCAGTTGATGGACTCTATTCGCGAGCAGGACGAAGAGATGAGTCAGAGTATCCAGGACTTGATGTTTGTGTTCGAAAACCTGGTGGAAGTCGACGACCGTGGTGTTCAGGCCTTGCTGCGTGAAGTTGAAGGTGAAACGTTGCAAAAAGCGATGAAAGGTGCAGACGAAGCGGTTCAGGAGAAAATATTCAAGAACATGTCGAAACGTGCCGGCGATATGCTGCGTGATGACCTTGAAGCCATGGGACCGATTCGTATTAGTGATGTAGAAGCCGCTCAGAAAGATATTCTGGCAGCAGCGCGCCGTTTAGCTGACGCAGGTGAAATTATGCTTGGCGGCGGTGGCGGTGATGAATTCTTATAAAGGTTTAACGCACAATGACGGATGATAAAGACGCGACCCAGCTTTGGGATTTACCTGACATGACGTCGGAAGAGTTCAAGCAGGGCTCTGAGGTAAATGCGTTAAACAAACCCCGGCGCTGGCAATATGAACCGCCGGAAGCGGACGACGAGCAGGAAGAAGAGCTTAAGCCTCTGACTGCAGAGCAATTGGAAGAAATTCGTCAGGCGGCACGCGAAGAAGGCCACAAAGAAGGTTTTGACGAAGGCCGTAATGAAGGCCTTAAGAAAGGCTATGATGAAGGCTACGAGGCAGGAAAAAAAGACGGTTTTGAAGCGGGGGAACAGCAGGGTATAGAAGCCGGAAAAGAGGCTATGCAGGAGCAACAGCAACAGCTAGATGTTTTGCTGCAGAGTTTATCTCACCCCAATGAACGTATCACCGAAGCGGTTCAGGACGAGCTGATTGATATGGTCACTGAGCTGGCCCGGGTTATTTGTCTCGATGTTGCAGCTAATTCAGAAGAACTCATTGTCAAAGCCGTGCGCGAAGCTATCGCGGTTTTACCGGTCACAGATCAGCGGGTCATTATTCACCTGAATGAAGAAGACTTAGCGATTTTGCAAAGCACGTTCAGCGAAGACGAGCTGAAGGAAAAAGGCTGGCTGCTAAATAAAGACGATTTACTGGAACGCGGCGGTTGTCGGGTTACCACAGAGAGCTCCACCATAGATTACACCCTGACCAGCCGTATGGAAGATGTGTTCTCCAAATTAAAAGGTTAAAACCCATGAGCGCTTCTGAGCAGTTAGTGAAACAACTACGCAAGAAACGTGAGCGTATCCAAAAGCCATCAGTGGCCGTGTCGGGGTATCTCACCCGCGTCGTTGGTTTAATGTTTGAAGCTGTTGGCTGCCGTGCACCGGTGGGTTCAAGTGTGGCGGTTGAGGCCGACAGTGGGGACATTGAAGCCGAAGTGGTGGGGTTTGAAGGCAACATCAGTTACTTAATGCCCACCGAAGATGCTCATGGCGTTATTCCCGGGGCCAGAGTACGACCACTTAATCGCAAGAATCAACTGCCGCTGGGTATGGAGCTGCTGGGGCGCGTTATTGATGCCCGCGGCGACCCCCTTGATGATAAAGGTCCCATTTTTTCTGACGGGAAAACTTACCGCAGCAAGCCCATGAACCCATTGAATCGACGTCAGGTGAAGCAGCCGCTGGATGTTGGCGTAACGGCTATTAATGCCTGTTTAACCGTCGGGCAGGGGCAGCGAATGGGGCTGTTCGCCGGCAGTGGCGTGGGGAAAAGTGTGCTGTTGGGCATGATGACTCGCGGTACCACGGCGGACGTGATTGTGGTTGGCCTGATAGGCGAACGTGGCCGGGAAGTAAAAGAGTTTATAGAAGAAATTCTCGGTGAGGAAGGTCGTGAGAAAGCGGTGGTTATCGCTGCGCCTGCCGACCAGTCCCCTCTTATTCGTTTACGCGGTTGTGAAACGGCTTCTCAGGTTGCTGAGTACTTTCGTGACCAGGGACTGAATGTGCTGCTGTTAATGGATTCATTGACTCGTTACGCCATGGCGCAGCGAGAGATAGCACTGGCTGTTGGCGAGCCACCTGCAACCAAAGGTTATCCGCCTTCTGTTTTCGCAAAGTTGCCGGCATTGGTTGAAAGGGCTGGTAATGGCGGCGACGGTCAGGGTTCTGTTACCGCATTCTATACGGTTCTGACCGAAGGCGATGACTTGCAGGATCCAATTGCTGACTCGGCAAGAGCGATACTGGACGGGCACATTGTACTGAACCGGGAACTGGCCGACAGCGGTCATTATCCGGCAATAGATATTGAAGCGTCTATCAGCCGGGTTATGCCACAGGTTGTTTCAGAAGAGCATATGCAACAGGCGATAAAAGTCAGACAATGGTACTCAAGCTACCGCCGCAATCGTGACCTGATTTCCATTGGCGCATACACTCGCGGAAGTGATCCGGCAATTGATCAGGCTATTGCAATGCAACCGCGAGTGAGTCAGTTTTTACAGCAGAAAATGCGTGACGTAGTGAATTATGATGAAAGTTTGTTATTGCTTAATCAGTTAGTTAATCCGAACCAAAAACAGTCAGCGGGCATGTAATTTATGGCTGAGTTGGCACAGTTGGAAATGTTGCGGGAGCTGGAACAAAGGCGCGAAGATAAAGCCGCTCAGGACTTCTCTCAGGTGCAGCAACAGGTTCAGGAACAGCAGATGCGTCTGGACGGCATGTCAAAATATCGACTCGACTATTTAAACCAGCTGCAGCATCGCGGGCAAAGCGGAATTGCCTCAATGCAGGTAGGGCAGTATCACGCCTTTGTCGGAAAATTAGACGAAGGTGTTGAACAGTTGCATCACGACATTATTAAGTTGCAGCAGGTGTTACAACAACGTAAAGATCGTTGGCTGGCGCAGCGTCGCAAGCGTGAATCGATAGACTTTTTAATAAAAGAAAAGCGCAAGCGTGAGCAAATAGCCGAAGCCAGAAAAGAACAAAATAACCTGGACGATTTTAGCAGTCAGCGTTTTATTCGCGCCAGAAAATAGTTGGAACGAAATTTGCTTGGATACTGACTAGATATTGTTTGCTCAGCTATTGAAAATAGCGCAAGCGCATTGCGAAGTATTATTAAGCAAGGCGTCAATAAGCACTTAATTCAGGAATAAAACTATGCAACAGCTGCTTAATTTAACCGAATCTGCCGACAAGTTTGCACGAGTTGGTAAAGGTAATGACCTATCATTGAAGAGCGCCGATGGCGATAGCGGTGAGTTCTCGCGGCTGATGCTACAGCAAAATAGTGGCGATAAAGAGCTGCAACAACTGGCCGCTAAAATTGAAGCTTACCAGAAAGCCGGTAACGACGGCGGAGGTGGGGTAGAAGGCAAAGACATCGAGCAGAAAAATGTCGGTGAGCCGGTAACCCGAAACTTATGGGAGCTGTTGCAGCAAATGAAGCAGGAAAGTGCTGGGGTAAGCTCTGAAGGCGAAATTGTCGTGAGTGACGAGATGGATGTTGCTGCGGGCGATGGCGAGCTAAAAATGACCGATGAGCAACTGGCGGAAATGCTGGAAGCCCTAATGGCTAAGCTGGATTCGGCTAGTAAAAGTGAGGGTGATGCCGTTATGACGGATGCCGAACGGCAGAAATTTGCCGACGAGCTTCTGGCCGGCATGACCGATAGTGATAAACAGGCATTACAGGCAAAGCTTCAACAACTGATACAGGCCGCAGAGCAGGGCGAAGGTGCTGAAAGTGCGGTTGAGGATGCCGGTAAGTTCATTGTTAATTTGCTTGAACCCCTTATACCAAAAGCCGACGCTGATAAGTTGTTAGTGGGTAATGAAAAAGCGTTAACTCAGGCTTTGAATGAGGCCGCAGAGCGTGTATTGGCTCAATTGTCTGTATCTCCGGATAAAAGCACAGGCAAGCCGCAAAGTGCTGAAGAATTAACAAATTTGCTTAAGCAACTGGAGCAGCAGGTTTCTGCGCAACAAGCGAAAGGCGAAAGCAGTGAGTTGAGTTTAGCTGAGCAGAAGAAACTGCAGCAGTTCACCGCCGAATTGCGCAAGATTTTAGCCAGCCAAAATGGCGGCGCTGATAAGCCTCAGGCTTTGACTCAGGAGCAGTCGGCTAAAGCTGAGCAGTTACTGGCTGAAGTGAGACAATTATTAAAAGGTCGTACGGGGCTGAGCGAAAAATCGGTAGAACAAGGTAAGGTTGCAGAGCCTGTTAAGTCATCGGAATCCGTTATTACAGCCACGGACTCAAAAGCTGGTAAAGAAAAAACCAGTTTTGGCGATATGGGTGTGAAAAGCGATGAGGGTAAGCAAACGGCTAAAGGTGTTTCTGTGAATGCAGCTGTTGAAGCAGAAACAAAAGTAGCCGATGCGGTTCAGCAAGGACAAGTATTCCGGAATAACACCGATGCTTTGGCCGATGCCAGTGCGGCTCGGGCAATTCAGGGGCAAATGGTGTCAACCGCGCAGGGAACTGTAGCTGCGAATGAATCCAGTCAGGCGAATACGTTGCAGGCACTACAACGACCATTAGATTTGCAGCAAACTGAAGCGTCGCAAAAACTGCAGGAGCGTATCAATATTATGATGAGCAGGAATATCCAGCGTGCGGATATTCGTCTGGATCCGCCGGAACTTGGTAGTGTTCACATTCGCGTCAACATGAGCGGTGAGCAGGCGTCTGTGCAGTTTCAGGCTCAAACACAACAGGCTCGAGATGCGTTAGAGACGACCATGCCGCGATTACGCGAAATGCTGGAACAGCAAGGCATCAATTTAGCTGATACCCAGGTTGGAGAACAAAGCAAAGAAGGCGGGCGCACCGCTGGCGGCCAGGCTGGAGGAGCTCATGACGCGGAAGACTGGGCTGTTGAAGGCGAAATCGCTTTAGAAGAAGGCCGTGTGCTTGCTGACGGGCAAGTCGATTTCTATGTCTGAAACGGTATATCTAAAGCGGCTATCAAGCTATAGTAACCGTCGGTGGACGGTAATACAGGAAATTGAGCATGGCAGAAGATAAAGACAACAACGATACGGAACAAACTGAAGAGCAAGCCGGCGGTAAGAAGAAAAAGCTGATTCTCTTCGGTGGTATCGGTATTGTGTTAATTATTGCCGTAGTCTTAGTGTTGTGGCTATTTGCTGGCTCGTCTGAGAGCGAGTCAGTTGCTGCCGTAGATGGCGAGAGCAGTTCGGTCGCACCGTCGTCATCGCAACGCCCGGAAATTGGCAATGCACTTTATGTTGGGATGCCCCGGCCTTTCGTTTTCATTGTTCCGGGCGACTCACGTGAGCGAACAGTACAAATTAAAGTGCAGCTAATGGTGCGCGGCGAAGAAAGTGAAGAACTGGCGAAAAAGCATATTCCCTTAATTGAAGGCACGTTGCACGAAGTGTTTTCCTCAACCACGGCGGACAGGTTAAAAACAGCCGAGGGTAAAGGGCAATTGCGTGAACTGGCTTTAACCGAAGTTCGCTCTTCGCTTGAAGAAGTAACGGGGAAACCCATTGTTGAACAGGTTTTATTTACCAGCTTGGTAATGCAATAAGTGAGCTATTATGGCTGTGAGTGACTTACTATCTCAAGACGAAATTGACGCGCTGTTGCATGGCGTTGATGACGTTGAAGAAGAGGACACAGAGAAAGAAGCGCCCTCTGCGGATGCTCTCGATTATGACTTTTCATCGCAAGATAGAATTGTCCGTGGGCGTATGCCAACACTGGAAATTGTTAACGAGCGTTTCGCCCGGCATATGCGTATCAGCCTATTTAATATGATGCGACGTACTGCAGAAGTGTCTATTAACGGCGTTCAGATGATTAAATTTGGTGAGTATGTGCACACTTTGTTCGTGCCAACCAGTTTAAATATGGTGCGGTTTCGTCCGCTTAAAGGAACAGCTCTCATTACTATGGAAGCGCGTTTAGTTTTTATTCTGGTTGATAATTTTTTCGGTGGTGACGGACGTTACCATGCGAAAATTGAGGGCCGTGAATTTACACCTACTGAGCGACGTATCATTCAAATGCTGCTTAAGCTTGTATTTGAAGATTACAAAGAAGCCTGGGCTCCTGTAATGGACGTGGGCTTTGAATATTTAGACTCCGAAGTGAATCCGGCTATGGCGAACATTGTCAGTCCAACCGAAGTTATTGTTATCAGTTCGTTCCATATTGAGTTAGACGGTGGTGGTGGAGATTTTCACATTGCGTTGCCTTACTCCATGCTGGAGCCCATTCGTGAACTTCTGGATGCTGGTGTGCAGTCGGATAAAGAAGATACCGACATGCGCTGGAGTAAGGCGTTAAGAGACGAAATTATGGATGTTCCGGTGGAAATGATTGCCAAATTGGCAGAAACGGAAATGTCATTACGCGAAGTAATGGACTTGCGCGAAGGTGACGTTATTCCGCTTGAGCTGCCAGATGATGTAACTGTACTCATTGAAGACTTACCGACCTTCCATGCGAAAATGGGACGTTCACGTGACAATGTTGCTTTGAAAATTTCAGAAAAGCTTAGGCGCCCTGAAACGGTGAAGTCGGATATCCATATGTTGACTCGTGGAGGCCGCCGAATTGGTGGTGATGCTGAGTTACAACAGTTAGAAGAAGATATTGATTTATAATAATTGCTGCTGGAGAAAGTGAGGTTGCAACATGAGTAACGATGATAAAGATATGGATGACTGGGAAGCAGCAATGGCTGAACAGGAAGCTGCTGAAGATGAAGAGAGTAGCGAACCAGAAGCTAGTAAAGGGTCAGGGAAGTCCTCCAGCCACTCAGGTATGGATGACGTGCAGACCGCTGAACTCGAAGAGTTGAGTGAAGATGAGCCAGTAACTGAGGAAGAAAAGCGCAAACTGGACGCTATTCTTGATATTCCGGTAACCATTTCAATGGAGGTAGGGCGCAGCCAAATCAGTATTCGTAATTTGCTGCAGCTCAATCAAGGCTCCGTCGTTGAACTGGAACGCGTGGCTGGTGAACCATTGGACGTACTGGTTAACGGGACCTTGGTGGCACATGGTGAGGTGGTTGTTGTTAATGATAAATTCGGGATACGCTTAACCGATGTTATTAGTCAGATTGAACGTATTCGTAAGCTTCGCTAGTTTGGTGCTGCTGCCCTCTGCTGCCAAGGCGGAAGAGAAAGCTGGCATTGTTTCAGGCAATGATATAGGCGCCATGGTTTTGGCGCTTTTTGCCGTTTTGGCGGTCATTGTGATTTTGGCTTCGCTGTTAAAACGCTTTAACCTCAAGTTTCAGGGCACTTCTGGTATGAAGGTACTGAGTAGTGTCTCGTTAGGAACGAAAGAGCGTCTGGTCATTGTTGAAGTTGGGGGACAGAAGTTATTACTTGGTGTTACCCAGCAACGCATAGACTGCCTGAAAGAACTGCCAGGCGATATCAACCTGGAAGGAAAACAAGAACAATGAACCGCTGGTTGCTGCTTTGTATTTTAGCCGTTTTGTGTTTGCTGCCTGAGCAGGCGTTTGCCTGGCAGGATCTTACCGCGGTTACAGTGAAGACAAACCCTGATGGTAGCGAAGAGTACTCTGTAACGCTGCAAATTCTGGCGATAATGACGGCGCTGACCTTCATTCCCGCTATGGTCATTATGATGACCTCATTTACCCGAATTATTATTGTTTTGGCTATTTTGCGTCAGGCGATTGGTCTGCAACAGTCGCCTTCTAATCAGGTGCTTTTGGGTATTGCGCTGTTTTTAAGCTTTTTCATAATGACACCGGTGCTAAACGAAATTAACGACAAAGCTTTGCAGCCTTATTTAAACGAAGAAATCCAATCGATGGAGGCGCTCGACAGAGCGAAAGCGCCGATAAAAGCCTTTATGTTGGCGCAAACACGCTTAACCGATTTAGAAACTTTTGTCGAAATTTCCGGAACCGAAGGTGTGGAAGAACCAGAGGACGTGCCCATGTCCGTGCTTATTCCGTCATTTATAACCTCTGAGTTAAAAACTGCTTTTCAAATCGGTTTCATGCTGTTTATTCCGTTTTTGATTATTGATTTGGTGGTCGCCAGTGTTCTCATGGCCATGGGTATGATGATGCTGTCGCCAATGATTGTATCGCTGCCGTTTAAACTCATGTTGTTTGTGCTGGTTGATGGCTGGAGTTTAACCATGAGTACCCTGGCCGGAAGTTTCGGGGTTTAGGAGGCAATATGTCACCGGAAATGTTTCTCGACATTTTTCAGGAAGCTCTGAAGACCATAGTGATAATGGTGGCGTTTATTATCATTCCCGGACTTTTAGTGGGTCTGGTCGTTGCCGTTTTCCAGGCCGCTACCTCTATCAACGAACAAACTTTAAGCTTTCTGCCACGCTTACTCGTCACTCTTGCCGTTATTGGTCTTGGCGGACACTTTCTGACTGAAACCGTAATGGACTTCACTATCGAGATGTTTAACCGGATACCTGAAGTGGTCGGCTAATGGATCTGGTGACTTCTGTTCTGCTCGAGTGGTTGGAACAACACCTGTGGCCGCTAACACGGGTGTCATCAATGATCATGAGTATGGCGCTGTTTTCCGGCACCATCGTTAACTCTCGCGTTAAAATTTTCCTGTCTCTGGCTATTATTTTTGCGGTTTCACCAGCTTTGCCAGAGATTAATACCGGTGTTGAAATGATGTCAGTTGGCGGATTTTTAGTTACAGCACAGCAAATCGTTATTGGGGTTGCCTTAGGGTTACTTTCCATTTTGTTTCTGCAAACATTTGTTCTGGGTGGCCAAATTATAGCCATGCAGATTGGTCTGGGTTTTGCCTCTATGGTCGACCCCACTAATGGCCAGCAAGTCCCGGTCATTGCGCAGTTCTTTCTAATGTTAGCCAGTCTGGTTTTTCTTGCATTCGACGGGCATTTATTAATGATTCATATGGTTGTTGCCAGCTTTGACGCAATACCTGTTGGAATGACTGGATTGGATGCTGACGCTTTATTTGCAGTTGCAGAGTGGGGCGTTTACATGTTCTCGGCTGCTTTAGCTGCAATGCTTTCGGGTATTATTGCGCTACTGCTCATTAACTTAAGTTTTGGGGTTATGACCCGTGCAGCTCCGCAGCTGAATATTTTTGCTATTGGTTTTCCCATTACCATGGTCAGTGGGTTGGTGGTTGTGTGGCTGACTATGGGCGGCTTTATTTTTCACTTCGAAAACCAATGGGCGCGGGTTGTGCAAACCATGTGCGAAATACTAGGCAGCCAATGTGCTTAAACAGACTGTCTCTGACAAAGGGCAATAAGTATGGCTGAGACTGATCAGGAACGTACAGAAGACCCCACGGAGCGACGAAAACAGCAGGCCAGGGAAAAAGGGCAAATTGCTCGTTCGAAAGAAATGGGGACAGGCTTTGTATTGGTGAGTGCCGCAGTGTCGTTTTTCTGGTTCGGCGGTGCGTTGTACCAAGGGGTACGTAACGTTTTTGAAATTATGTTCACCATCGACAGACAACAAGCCTTCGATACCAGCAAAATCTATGAAGCCTTTGCCATTGCTTTTGGCGAAATCTTATGGCCCATGCTGACGATTTTTGCCTTTATCGTCGTTTTCACTTTTTTGGGAAACAGCTGGCTGGGGGGCATTAATTTTTCCGCTCAGGCGATGGCACCTAAATTTAACCGCATGAGTCCGCTTAACGGATTTAAGCGAATGTTTGGTGTTCAGGCATTGGTGGAGCTCGTAAAAGCCATAGCGAAGTTTATGGTGGTAGCAGTTTCGGCCTATTTTCTGTTGAAGTGGCAGTTTGTCGATATTCTGCAAATGTCCATGGGGCAAATGCCGAACATGATTGGCAATGCGCTGGACACACTTCTATGGATGTTCCTGCTGTTGTGTTTATCGATATTCCTAATTGTCGTTATTGATGCTCCCTTCCAGTTATGGAAGCACAATAAAGACTTAAAAATGAGTAAGCAGGAAGTTAAAGACGAACACAAGGACACGGAAGGGAGCCCGGAAGTTAAAGGCCGCATTCGTCGTCTGCAGATGGAAATGGCCAACCGCCGAATGATGCAGGAAGTCCCGAAAGCTGATGTTGTGGTAACCAACCCGACGCACTACGCTGTCGCGTTAAAATACGATGATGGTGGCGTACAGGCTCCGGTTCTGCTCGCTAAAGGAACCGATGAAACCGCTGCAAAAATTCGTGAAATTGCTCTGGAATATGACATTCCGCTGGTTGCTTCGCCCGGGCTTGCCCGCTCAATTTATCACACCACCGAGCTGGAAAAAGAAATTCCGAAAGGCCTGTTCGTGGCTGTGGCACAGATTCTTGCGTACGTATATCAATTACGAATGTTTAAGAAAGGACAAGCTAAACGTCCGAGAAAGCCACCTATGGATAAAGATATTCCGGACGATTTACGTTACTAACCAGCCTGATTACAACGACAGTAGACTCGCATAATTTGCGCGTTAAGACGGGCTGCTATATCATTCGCCACCATTCGTGCCGATATCGGCAGTGGCAAATTTGGACTAAGCAGTTATGGCTAAACTTTCTTTGTGCCTGGCACAGCTGGACTTTACCGTTGGTGCCATTCACAACAACACCGCCCTAATTTTGAAGACGCTGCGAGAGCAGGGTGAGCAACATGACATTATTGTGTTCCCTGAGTTGGCTATTACCGGTTATCCGCCGGAAGACTTATTATTCCGCGATGACTTACATCAGGCGGTGGACAACGCGGTAGAGCAAATCAGCGCAGCAGCTTCAGATTGTGTGGTTATTGTCGGCCACCCTCAGGCCGTTGGCGGAGAGCTGTTCAACGCAATGTCCGTGCTACACCGGGGGGAATGTCTGCATCGCTATTTTAAACAGCGCCTGCCCAATTACGGCGTTTTTGATGAACAACGCTACTTTATTCCGGGCCATCAAAGTCAGGTGTTTGAATGGCAGGGCGTGCGCATTGGTTTACAAATTTGTGAAGACTTGTGGCATCCGCAACCACTACGACAATTACTGGACGATGATATTGATCTGGTGCTTTCAATTAATGCCTCTCCGTATGAGTTAAACAAACACGAACAACGTTTAGGTGTGTTGAAACAGCGTGTGGCAGAAGCCGGTAAACCCATTTTGTATTTGAATAATTGCGGTGCGCAGGATGAGTTGGTGTTTGATGGCCATTCGCTGATTTTAGATGCCGAAGGTGAGTTAATTGCCGAGTTACCCCACTGTGAAACGACCACGGCAACGGTAACTTACGAAGACAAGTGTATCCGTTGTGCCGGTCTCGAGGCGAAAGCTGAACAGAATGATCTGGCTCATGTTTACGACGCTTTGGTACTGGCTGTCCGTGACTATGTGACTAAGAATGGTTTCTCTGGTGTAGCTTTAGGTTTGTCAGGTGGAATTGATTCGGCATTAACTTTGGCAATAGCAAGTGACGCGCTTGGAGCCGATAAGGTTCACGCGGTTATGATGCCGTTTCGCTATACTTCAGATATGAGTCTGGAAGACGCAGAGAAACAAGCCGATACCTTAGGTGTTCGCTACGACGTTGTGCCAATTGAGCCCATGTTTAATGAGTTTATGACTCAGTTGGGACCATTATTCGGCGAGACTGAAACCGATACCACCGAAGAAAACCTGCAGTCCCGCTGCCGTGGTGTATTGCTTATGGCTTTATCGAATAAGACAGGTTCGCTGGTGCTGGCCACTGGCAATAAAAGCGAAATGGCGGTGGGTTACGCAACCTTATATGGTGATATGTGCGGCGGTTTTGCACCTATTAAAGACATTCCCAAATTGCTGGTTTATCAATTGGCTGAGTTTCGCAATACGCGGGGGGCCTGTATACCTCAAAGGGTTATAGACAGACCGCCTTCTGCTGAACTCGCACCAGATCAAGTGGATTCTGATTCCCTGCCAGACTATAGCGATTTAGATCGCATTCTGGCATTGTATGTAGAGAGAGACTGGTCGGTAACCGATATTATCGCGGCCGGATTTGCAGAGGAAGACGTGCGCCGGGTTGTTCGCCTGGTCGACTTGAATGAGTACAAGCGTCGCCAATCTGCGGTCGGGCCTAAAGTGACGCCTCGTAACTTTGGTAAAGATCGTCGTTACCCTATTACCAGTCACTATCGCCATGAATTACAGCGACAAGGTCAATAGGACAAATACTGATGAAAAAAGTTGAAGCCATTATTAAGCCGTTTAAGTTGGACGACGTGCGCGAAGCGCTGTCGGAAGTCGGCATTGCCGGTATGACTGTGTCAGAGGTAAAAGGCTTTGGTCGTCAGAAAGGCCATACCGAACTTTATCGTGGCGCGGAGTACATGGTCGACTTTTTACCAAAGGTGAAACTGGAAGTTGTGGTTGCGGATAGCGACGTTGAGCGTTGCATTGAAGCCATTATGGAAACCGCTCAAACCGGAAAAATTGGTGATGGGAAAATTTTTATTACCGAAATTGAACGTGTGATTCGTATTCGTACCGGAGAGGAAAACGAAGACGCGGTATAAGTTACCGCGCCATTCGTTGTAAGCAATTAGCGGGCTGAGACTAACTGATTCTCTGGAAAGTTTGCTCTCAGCACCTTCATTGCGTCTTCGCGCAGTTCAGGCAGTTCCAGTTGGTCATAACTTTCCGCCATTATCGCTAAAGCATTCTCTACTTCAGGTGTATCTGAAAAGTGCTCTAATACATATCGGCCCCGGTTAGCTGCAGCTAAGTAAGCCTGACGTTCCATATAGTATTGTGCGATAGCCAGTTCTTTTTTAGCTAAACGGCTTTTCAATGCAATTAAACGTTTTTTTGCATCTGCGGCGTACTCGCTTTTCGGGTACTTACGAACTAGCTCAGCAAAATCTTTAAACGCTTCTTCCGCCATAGACGAGTCACGGTCAGAGCGGTCAACACCAGCCAAGTCATGTATGGCATTGTGTTCAGCGCGTTGATTAACCAGTCCGCGCATGTAAAGTGCGTAATCGACATCTTTATGATTTGGGTTCAGGCTGATAAAGCGGTCAATTGCAGCTAAAGCTTCGTCTGTATTATCGAGTTTATAATGCAGATAAATAAGGTCTAACTGAATTTGATGAGCAAAAGGACCAAAAGGGTAGCGCTTGTTCAGACTGGACAATTGCTCCTGCGCCAAATTCAAATTACCATTTGCCATGCTCTCCTGAGCCTGGTCATACATAGCTTCAATTTGGGTTTTCGCAACTTGCTCATCTTCTGACTGGCTTGAACAACCCGCTAACATTAATCCCAGAACCGATGATAAAACGAGGCTTCGGCTTAACTTATTACTAAACATATTATGAAGGATTCCCTTTATTTTTTTGGCGCTGCACCGGCAAACCGTTACACTAGCATATTCTTGCATTCTAACGCAGCCGTAAAGGCTTTGACAGTCGAAACCCAATATATGAACAAAAGCATTGAATTAGAAGCCATTGTTACCGAGTCTCTGGCTGGAAAAAGATTAGACCAGGCACTTGCAGAGTTGTTCCCTGACTACTCAAGGTCACGTTTAAAAAGCTGGATAACTGATGGAAAAGTGACCATTGACACAAAAGTCATCAAAAAGCCGCGAGAAAAAGTGGTTGCCGGTGCTTTAGTTGCCGTGGACGCAGAAATTGAAGGCGAAGAGCGGCACGAAGCACAGCCGGTGGAACTGGACATCGTTTATGAAGATGACGACATTTTGGTCATTAACAAACCTGCGGGCTTAGTTGTCCACCCCGGTGCAGGAGCACCAGACAGAACCTTGCTGAATGGTTTGTTACATTACGATCCACAGCTCGATTTAGTGCCGCGGGCGGGCATCATTCACCGCTTAGATAAAGACACAACCGGGTTGATGGTTGTTGCGCGTAATGTGCCAGCACAGACGCAGCTAGTCTCAATGATGCAGGACCGTGATATTACTCGCGAGTATGAAGCGGTCTGTAATGGCGTGATGACAGCCGGTGGCATGGTTGATCAGCCTATCGGTCGGCATCCGACAAAACGCACGCATATGGCTGTGGTACAGTCGGGGAAAGCGGCAGTCACGCATTATCGTGTGCTCGATCGTTACAGAGCGCATACATTACTTCGTCTGCGTTTAGAATCAGGCCGTACTCACCAGATTCGTGTGCATATGGCGCATATTCGTCACCCCTTGGTCGGTGATTTAACCTACGGTGGTCGTCCGCGTCCGCCCAAACAGGCTGAAGATCGTCTGTTGCAAACCTTGCGAGGGTTTAACCGTCAGGCGTTACATGCGGCATCACTGGGCTTGCATCATCCAATTACCGGTGACTGGCTGGAGTTTAATGTTCCGCGGCCAACCGATTTTCAATATTTGATTGAAGAACTGCGCGTTGATCATGAACGTTTCAAGTCAGCCTGACGGCATTATCGTTCCTGACTGGGAGCTGCCGCCGAATGTTCATGCGGCAGTGACCACCAGAGGTTTTGGCAACCTGGCTGTGCATGTCGGAGACGATCCTGCCGCTGTCCTGCTGCGTCGCCGGCTGTTGCAGCGCTCACTCAAATTACCAACCGCGGTTACCTGGTTGCAGCAACAACATACCAACGGGGTATTGCGCTGGCCTTTTAAGTCCGCAGTGGCTGATGCGGCCTACAGCGATTTACCCCAGAGTGTCTGTGCAGTTTTAACCGCAGACTGTCTGCCTGTTCTTTGTTGTTCAGATGACGGAAACGAAATTGCAGCAGTGCACGCAGGCTGGCGAGGTTTAGTCTGCGGGGTATTACAAAATGCATTGGCAAGTTTTAAAACCCCGGCGGCTAACATTCGCATTTGGATAGGACCGTCTATCGGCGCTTCGGCTTTTGAAGTGGGAGATGACGTAAGAGATGCATTTGTTGCACGCCACTCGTCTAATACGAAATACTTTCTTTCTCACTCTGGTAAATGGTTAGCCGATTTAGCCTCAATTGCAGCGGATGAATGTTCGCGCTCAGGAGTTATGGATATTACCAAAAGCGCTGAATGCACCGTCGGCAATAACACAAACTGGTACTCGTGGCGTAAAGAAAAAGCAGCAGCAAGATTTGCGTCAATTATTTGGCGAAATTAATTTTAATCACTTGAAAATGCGCAAAAAGTACCCACATTTAACTTAACGAAAGAATTAAGTGAGGAAGTACCAATGCGACACGATAAATTTACCAGTAAGTTTCAGATGGCAATTGCTGATGCTCAGTCAATTGCTCTGGGACGTGATCATCAATTCATAGAACCCGTCCATTTAATGCAGGCGCTGTTGGATCAAAACGGTGGCTCAGTTCGCCCTTTATTTACCATGTTGGGCGTGGACATTCCCCAGTTCAGAGCAAACTTGTCGAAAGCCCTGGACGCTTTACCTCAGGTTGAAGGCACCGGTGGTGACGTTCAGTTATCGCAGAACACAGCTCAGTTGCTGAATTTATGTGATAAATACGCGCAGAAACGAAATGATTCGTACATTTCGTCTGAGCTGTTTTTATTGGCTGCGGCTGAAGACAAGGGCAAGTTGGGCGATATTTTCCGTCAGCAGGGCATAAAACGCGAAGCGCTGGAAAAAGCCATTAACGATATTCGCGATGGCGAAAAAGTGGATGACCCTAATGCCGAAGATAAACGCCAGGCTCTGGACAAATACACCATTGATTTAACCGAACGCGCAGAGCAGGGCAAGCTTGACCCTGTTATTGGTCGTGATGAAGAAATTCGCCGGACTATTCAGGTATTGCAGCGCCGCACGAAAAATAATCCAGTTCTTATTGGTGAGCCGGGTGTTGGTAAAACCGCCATTGTTGAAGGCCTGGCACAACGCATTGTTAACGGTGAGGTGCCCGAGGGCTTAAAGCATAAACGGGTATTGTCTCTGGACTTAGGCGCTTTATTAGCGGGCGCGAAATTCCGTGGTGAGTTTGAAGAGCGACTCAAAGCCGTATTGACCGAGCTTTCTAAAGAAGAAGGCCGCATCGTTTTGTTTATAGACGAGATGCACACCATGGTGGGCGCCGGCAAGGCCGATGGCGCAATGGATGCCGGTAATATGTTGAAGCCGGCTCTGGCTCGAGGCGAGCTGCACTGTGTTGGCGCTACTACGCTCGACGAGTATCGTCAGTATATTGAGAAAGATGCGGCGCTGGAACGACGCTTCCAGAAAGTTCTTGTGGAAGAACCGAATGTGGAAGACACCATAGCTATTTTGCGTGGTTTGAAGGAGCGCTATGAGCTGCACCACTCTGTAGAAATTACCGATCCGGCTATTGTTGCGGCAGCGTCTTTATCGCATAGATATATCAGTGATCGTAAACTGCCGGATAAAGCCATCGACTTAATTGACGAGGCGGCATCAAGTATTCGTATGCAAATTGACTCTAAGCCGGAGGATTTGGATCGTCTGGAGCGCCGCATTATTCAATTGAAGCTTGAACGTCAGGCGTTGCAGAAAGAAAAGGATGATGCTAGCAAAAAACGCTTGGAAATTCTGCACGACGAGCTAGACGAGCAGGAACGCAAGTATGAAGAACTGGAAGAGGTCTGGAATACTGAAAAAGCCGCAGTACAAGGCACCCAGCATATTAAAGCGCAGTTAGAACAAGCTCGTACGGATATGGATATTGCCCGCCGCGCCGGCGACTTAAACCGGATGTCTGAACTTCAGTACGGCCGGATTCCTGAACTGGAACGACAGCTGGATTTAGCGTTGCAAGCTGAAATGCAGGATATGAGCTTGCTGAAAAATCGTGTGACTGAAGAAGAAATTGCTGACGTATTGTCACGGTGGACGGGTATTCCGGTTAACAGAATGCTCGAAGGCGAGCGTGAAAAGCTGTTACAGATGGAAGAGCAAATCCACAGTCGTGTAGTGGGTCAAAACGAGGCCGTCGATGCGGTTTCCAATGCTATTCGTCGCTCACGGGCCGGACTTGGCGATCCGAATCGTCCTATAGGTTCATTCTTATTCCTTGGTCCAACCGGTGTGGGGAAAACTGAGCTTTCTAAAGCCTTGGCGAACTTCATGTTTGATACTGACCATGCGATGGTACGTATTGATATGTCCGAATTCATGGAGAAGCATTCGGTTGCCCGTCTTGTTGGGGCGCCTCCTGGCTATGTTGGCTACGAAGAAGGTGGCTACTTAACCGAAGCGGTGCGACGTAAACCCTATTCGGTAATTTTGCTCGACGAAATTGAGAAGGCTCACCCGGATGTCTTTAATATCTTACTCCAGGTATTGGACGATGGCCGCTTAACCGATGGGCAGGGGCGCACGGTCGATTTTAAAAACACCGTTATTATTATGACCTCTAACCTTGGCTCCGATTTAATTCAGGAACATGCCAAAGAGCATACTTATGAGCAGATGAAGGCCGAGGTAATGGAAGTGCTGGCGCATCATTTCCGTCCAGAGTTCATTAACCGTGTGGATGAAACCGTTGTTTTCCATCCTCTTGGAGAAAGTGAAATACGGTCTATTGCTGAATTTCAGTTGCAGCTTCTTTATAAGCGTCTGGAAGACAAAGAGTATCAGTTAGAATTGGATGATGATGCTTTATCTCATCTGGCAAGAACGGGATTCGATCCTGTCTTTGGCGCGCGGCCTCTGAAACGTGCTATTCAGCACGAGCTGGAGAATCCCTTAGCGCAAAAAATCTTGTCAGGGGAACTTGAGCCTGCTAAACCGATCAAAGTAAGTGTTGAAAATGAGCGGTTAGTGATCACGCAATAACCACACAGGGCTTCGGGTATTTCCTGTTCGAAGCCCTAATGTGATAACCTGACGACTTTCTATTTAGTGACTAAAGAGTGTTTTATACATGAGTAATGACAGCTCAAATACCAATGGTAAGAGCCGCGGTATCTATTTACTGCCAAACTTGTTTACGACTGCAGGCTTGTTTTCAGGCTTTTATGCCATAGTCGCGTCAATGAACGATCGCTTTATTGAAGCGGCAGTCGCAATTTTTATTGCAATGGTTTTTGATGGGCTGGATGGCCGAGTTGCAAGAATGACCAATACGGAGAGCGATTTCGGTGCTGAGTTCGACAGTATGGCCGATATTGTATCTTTTGGTATGGCGCCTGCTTTGGTCATGTATAACTACGCCCTGGCTGATCTTGGAAAAATAGGTTGGCTAGCGGCCTTTATTTTTGTGGCTGGTGGCGCATTACGGTTGGCGCGGTTTAACACTAACCTCGGCTCATCTGATAAAAACTTCTTTCAGGGCCTGGCAATCCCCAGTGCCGCAGCTATTGTTGCTGGCCTAGTTTGGGTAGGGGCTGAGTACGGTGTAGAAGGTAGTGACATGGGCGGCTTCGCTGCCGTTATAACCATTTGCGCGGGTCTATTGATGGTAACCAACTTCCGTTACCACTCTTTTAAAGACGTTGACTGGAAAGGCAAAGTTTCATTTTTAGTTATACTAGTCATTGTATTAGCTTTCGTGATTGTCGCGACACAACCATCATTAGTGTTGTTCTCTATATTCTTTTTATATGCCTTGTCAGGTCCGGTATTGACCATTAAGAATGTGAAGAAGTTGAAGTTGGGTCATGTTGTTGGTGACGATGACGAAGATGACGCAGACTTTAATGACAATAAAGAGACTAAAAAAGAAGCAGAAAAGGCTGAGAAAGAAGATTAAACTAGCAAGTTGGTGAAGTTCTGAGCAAACGATAAAAAAGGTTCAAAAAAGATCTTGCAAGGCTCAGAGAGATCACTATAATTCGCCGCCGTTGTCATGAGTTATCTGCAAAGCGTAT
>NZ_JAUPEW010000005.1:0-223609 GCF_033052775.1 Idiomarina sp. Sol25 | reverse complement strand
CCATCCACTTTGAAGGTCGACTGGATGGCCACATAGATTTATGAAAACTTGGCTGACACAGAATATTGAACACTCTCGCTGCTTCAGCTGACTCTTTAATTTGCTCTAATTCGAATTCATTCCTAGCCTGACAAATCATAACCTTTAAGCAATCACTTTTATTCCTTTTAAGCTTTGAAAAGTCCCTGATTATACTGTTAACATTAATATCCATTTCGATCTCAACAGCCAGAGAAAAATCTCTCGACCCTCTGACCTTTTCCCAACTCAGATCAAACCGATTAAAATTATTTTGATCTTTTACCTCACAGTATTCGGGAAGAGCACCCATAACCTTTTCTGCTCTAACACTAAAACCTCTTTTAATTCCCTCTAGGGTTAAAGCATCTTTAAGGTCAGAATTTTTTCTAGTCCGATACCATTTCAAAGGAGTCTCAACATTATCACCGACTGCATTTTTATATGCAGAATCAAGCAATTTTTTACGTGCGATTGCCGACTCTCCCACCGAGTCAATGATACGCATCACACTTTCTACCTTAACTTCCATACGACCAACTATTCATTAATTTTATTAAAATTTAACAACTACTAATCCTTACTTTTATTTGGCAGCGCGATATCGCCAACAATAACTTCAATAGCTTGCGGTATCACTTCAAACTCGGCCGGAGTATAAGTTTTAAACTCGCCTTCGGCCTCAACCCGCTTAGCTCTAAAAGTTTTAATGCTAATTTTGCGGGCTTTTTTACAGACAACCCGCTCTGCCGTTCGCAAATTACCTCTACGAAAGTTTACCTCCAGCAATAACGACCGCCACCACCTTATTGGTTTCAAACAAAATAAGTTCAGTTGGCCATCCAGCAACGTGGAGTCGTCATCAACAATATTTCCACCACCGTGGTAACGGCCATTACGTACCGCTAGGTGAATTGCCTTACAGACTCCTCCAACCATCAGCTTTTATAGTAACTCTAAAACTCTTATTGCGCTTCATCACACTGGTAAGCGCGCCCAGATAAGCAAGTACACCAAAATACTCCTTCATTTCTGACGTCAGCTCACGGGTTACCTCTACACCTAAACCGATATGAGCGATATTCACAAAGTAGTTACTGTTCACATTTGCCAGATTTACGCGTTCTCGCTTGTTATCAACAATAGCCTGAGCTGCTGCAAAAACGTCCTGTGGAATGCCCAGCGAACGCGCCAAGTCGTTAGCTGTTCCCATGGGTAAAATGGCTAAGATTTGCTTGCTTTTATAGACTGACTCCAACGCCGAGCTGATGGTTCCATCGCCACCGGCAACAATCACGAGCCCATCATTTTGACGGTAATTTGCAATGCAGCAAGCCATTTCAGAGGCACTTTCAGTGACGCAAACCTCCACTCAATGCCTGAGTTTCTGAGCAATCCGGTGGCTTCTGTTAATAACTCAGACTAGCCGTCCCGACTCTGTGGATTGACAATTAACAACGCATACTGCAATGCATTATCCCTTCCTATTAAGCGCTATTTTAAATATAAGCGGTTTGTTCAAAGGCTTCAAAGCGCTGACAGAATATTTACGTTACCGGATAGACTTGAAGAAAAAGCTTAGATGGTTCAATCATGCATAACTCAAATATAGCTTCGAGTCAGCCAAAGATGACCTTAATAATAGCGAGCAACCTTTTTTTGCTGAATGTCCGATTCCGGGCAGATAAAAGACCGAGCACCGTTTACGTCATCGTCGTTTAACCGTACCAGAATCCATATTAGATCAGGGTGTTTCAACTCTTTTAGGGAGCCTAAGGAATGAGTGTTATCGTCTGAGATATGATGGTCACACCACCTGTCGATGGTAGATTGAACAAGCGCCCCTTTAGTGCTTGTTTTGACCTGAACGGGGAAGGATTTAAGAGATTCGGAATGCACCGCTGTTACATCAAAACCAGGAACGTTGCCAGAATAAGGGGACGCATAATACCCAAATGAGCCTAACACTGCTACCAACAAGTGTTCACCAACTTAATTCTTCCTTCGAAGCTCGGCTCTGTTCGTTGTACATCATAAGTATCGTGTTGTAATTGCACATCCCAATATCACAGTACTGACGGATGACCGAATCGAGTAAGCGTCTATCCTTTACTTTCGTAAGATTTTTGAACGATGCAAGCTCCTCTTTTTCCATCATCCTGAGTGTTAACGGATCTCCCATTCCTATTTCAGTATAAGTTCTCTTCACATTTGCTTTTATCTGCGCTATTACTTTGCTCTTTTCCGACTCCGTGCCATTAAAATCCAACGGATGAATAAGATCTGAAGCATATCCCCACACTGGAAAAAGTAAAATAAACACCAAACAGGCGATTTTATTCATAGATACTCTCCTGAGTACAAATAATGCCAGCGAGACTCCAAAGCGCAAAATAAGCCGTTTTTTCGTCTCGCTGACAGCTTTATTAACTTTCAGAAGGAGAGGGTTGTCCAGAAAGTATCTCTTGTTTACGCTTAGCTTCTGGTAAATCGTTGATACAGTAGTTTATGTAGTAAATCGTAAAAATAAACGTATAAAAGGCATTCATTCGCAAGTCAATCTTGTGTTCATTTAATGCATATTCCTGCAGAGCAGCTTTGGCTTTAAAAGACCAGACAATATACAAAACCCACGATGCAATAGTTAAGAGGCCAGCAATTACATCAAGTACTTCTTCGCCAGTACCAGTGAGTGCACCACCGAGACCGACACATACGGCAAGCCATATAATAAAAACATTATCTGAAATTCGTTTTTTTGTCATCGACTCCAATATTGGGGAGTTTTTGTACATCCACAAAATTGGGTAAATTCCCCCTGTAGCAAGGGTCAGTAAGACTAAGTTAATAGTCTTGGTATTAATCGTGTCTTTTAGTTCAGTTATTGTCGACATGACATCCTCTTTCATTGTAGTTGTGTTTATTTTTAGAGTTATTAAAACTATGCAATCACAAATTTACCAGCATAGCCTTACTATTAATTGGCTCTCGTCTTAATAAGGGAAAAAAGATGGGATATTTGAGCAGCCCCACTTTCGTCCAACTTCTTTGGGTCGAAATTCAACTCATTAGCATAAGCAGTTTTCAGTTGTTCTAAAGGTTCTTGCGAATCTTCAAAAAATGTCCCATCCGCCCATGTTGTTCTTACTTGGACGTTGTCAATTTGGAAGGTATCATCTTGATTTATTGTGAACTGGAAGGTTTGAACATTTGAAGATATATCTAAATGATCTGTTTGATCTTGCTCTTCTTGCGCCAGCTGACTTATTGTTTTATTCAAAAATTTAGATATCTTGTGTTGACATGAAAATTGAACAACTTTAATGCCATTGTCCGTTTCAAACTGTTCCCAGTCTCGTTTTTCGCAACTTTTCCAATTATCAAGAGCCTGGCCTAGCGTTATCGTTTTATTAAAATCCATTGTACCGCTTTTAATTTGCTCAACCTCACTTCCGCAACCCGCTAAAAACAAAATAATAGGTACAACAAATAATGCCTTCTTCATTTTTCAATCTCCACATCCTAGTGATTTTATTAAGTAGCTGGCATAACTGCGTCTGATATTTTTAATATGCGCCAGCACAACGTTTAATCCATTAATATCATTAGGTTTTACATTAAACGACTTAGATATATAAAACAACAAAAACCGATCCGTTATATCGTATACCCAAAAATTTAAACACCCTTACCAAACTATCATTCCCCCTCCCCCATTTCCCTTTAAACAAGAACCCAGTAAAATCCCCACATATCATTCAACGCAGGCAATAACGAATCAGCGTATGAAAACCAATTTAATTACCCTTGGCGGTTATGAAAAGTTGCAACAGGAACTTGAACACCTTTGGCGGGTGGAACGTCGCGAAACCGTGGAGAAGGTGTCGTGGGCGGCGAGCCTCGGTGACCGGTCTGAGAACGCGGACTACAAATACAACAAACAAAAGCTGCGCAAAATTGATGGCCGTATTCGCTATTTAACCAAACGCCTGGAGCAGGTGAAGGTGGTGTATTATTCGCCACAACAGGACGGGAAAGTGTTTTTTGGTGCCTGGGTGGAAATTGAGGACGAGGACGAGAACGTTCGCGCCTTTCAAATTGTTGGGCCGGATGAAATTTATGATCGCAAAGACGCGGTGTCTATTGATTCACCCATGGCGCGTGCCCTGCTGAAAAAGCAGGTAGACGACGAGGCGGAGGTTAACACGCCACAGGGTACTAAGACCTGGTTCATTAATAAGATAAGTTACCAACAGCCCGCGTAGCCAATTCGTGATAGTATTCGTCCCCATTATTTGTCGTAAAGTTTCAAAACTAAGAGATGTACTATGAGCCAGATACCGCAATTACTTGCTAATGAACTGAAGGTTGATGAACGCCAGATTTCGTCTGTTATCCAGTTGCTGGATGAAGGCTCAACGGTGCCCTTTATTGCGCGCTACCGTAAGGAAGTGACCGGCGGCCTGGACGACACGCAATTGCGTCAGCTGCATCAGCGCCTGAACTACCTGCGCGAGCTGGACGACCGCCGCCAGGTAATACTCAAGTCGATTGACGAGCAAGGCAAGTTAACCGAAGAACTGGCTCAGAGCATTAAAACGGCTGACTCGAAAACCGAGCTGGAAGATTTATACCTGCCCTACAAACCGAAACGCCGCACCAAAGGCCAAATTGCCATTGAAGCAGGGCTTGAGCCGCTGGCAGACTTGCTGTGGAGAGACCCAACACAAAACCCGGAACAGGTTGCAGCCGAATATATTGACGCCGACAAAGGCTTTGCCGATGCGAAAGCGGCACTCGACGGCGCTCGCGCCATTTTAATGGAGCGCTTTGCCGAGCAGGCGGAGTTACTAAAGCGCTTACGTTCGCACTTATGGCAGAACGCACACTTAACCAGCACCGTTGCTGCGGGTAAGGAAAAAGAAGGCGCGAAATTCCGCGACTATTTTGAATTTTCTGAGCTGTTTAAGACCATTCCGTCACACCGCACGCTGGCATTGCTGCGCGGCCGTAACGAAGGCTTTTTGCAGTTGTCGATGGACGCTGATCCGGGCAGTGAAGATAAGACCGCCGGCTCACATTGCGAAGTGATTATTGCCGACTTCCTGAACTTTGAGCATAAAGGCCGCGCTGCCGACGACTGGTTGCGTCAGGTTATTCAATGGACCTGGCGGGTGAAGTTATCACTGCACATGGAAACCGAGCTCATGGCTCGCGTGCGCGAGCGTGCCGAAGAAGCCGCGATTCAGGTATTTGCCAGTAACTTAAAAGATTTGCTGATGGCGGCACCTGCCGGTGCTAAAACCACTATGGGCTTAGACCCGGGCGTTCGCACCGGCGTTAAGGTTGCCGTGGTGGATGAAACCGGTAAAGCAGTTGCCACTAACACGGTATTCCCGTTCCAGCCGCAGAACCAAATGGACAAAGCCATGCGTACGCTGGCTACTTTGTGCAAGCAGTACAAGGTAGAACTTATCAGCATTGGCAACGGCACCCACTCGCGCGAGACCGACAAAATGGTCGGCGATATGCTCAAGCAGCACAGCGACATTAAAGCCACTAAAGTCATTGTGAACGAAGCCGGTGCGTCGGTTTACTCGGCCTCTGAACTGGCTGCGCAGGAATTCCCGGACATGGACGTGTCACTCCGTGGCGCGGTCTCTATTGCCCGCCGCCTGCAAGATCCGCTGGCCGAGTTGGTTAAAATTGAACCCAAGTCTATTGGTGTGGGCCAGTACCAGCACGACGTTAGCCAGTCGCAACTGGCGCATAGCCTGGATGCAGTGGTTGAAGACTGTGTAAACGCTGTCGGTGTGGACGCCAACATGGCGTCTGCCGCTTTGCTGCAGCGCGTATCCGGTTTATCGAAAACTTTGGCGAAGAACTTGGTTGAGCACCGCGATGCGCACGGTGCATTCCGTAACCGCAAACAATTGCTGGATGTTTCCCGCATGGGACCAAAAGCCTTTGAACAGGCAGCAGGCTTCTTACGCATTAGTAACGGCGAGCAACCACTGGACGCCTCTTCGGTTCACCCCGAGGCTTATACTGTGGTTGAACGCATTGCCAAAACTAATTCAATTCCGGTACAAGAGCTTATTGGTAACCAGCAACTGATTAAAAACCTGAACGCTAAAAACTACACCGACGAGCGTTTTGGTCTGCCGACAGTGACCGACATTTTGGCGGAGCTGGAAAAACCCGGCCGCGATCCGCGTCCTGAGTTCAAAATGGCAGAATTTAAAGAAGGCGTTGAGAAAGTCAGCGATCTGAAGCCCGGCATGCTTTTAGAGGGTGTAGTGACTAACGTGGCTAACTTTGGTGCCTTTATTGATGTGGGCGTGCATCAGGACGGTCTGGTTCACATTTCAGCACTGGCGGACAAGTTTGTCAGCGACCCGCGCGAAGTGGTTAAAGCTGGCGATATCGTGAAGGTTAAGGTGCTGGAAGTAGACATTGAGCGTAAACGTATTGGCTTAACCATGCGTTTAAGCGATGAAGCCCCAGCCAATACAGCGGGCAGCGACAAGCCTAAAGCAAAAACAGGAAGCGGGCCGAAGAAAAAGCCTTCAGGTAATGGTGGTCGTGCGCCACAGCCACAAAACTCAGCAATGGGCAGTGCATTAGCAGACGCCTTTGCAAAAGCGAAGAAAGATTAAACAGAAAGGAGTTAAGCGGTAGCGCTGAATGAGTCCACGGAAGGACGAACGCGCTTATCGTAAAACGAGGAAATCATTTCACCACGCTCAGATGATGATAAAGTTTTTCTGCCTTCTTCGGTAGCGGTTAAAGTGCCTGATGACGCGGTTTGACCCTCGTTTTTACCCTCGCCCTCTAAGCTTTTATTAAACGGCGCGTTAATACTAATATCGAGGTTCTGTTTCCCGCCTTCTTCACCGCTTTCGCTTGCTTCAACCTGCATTTGAGCTAATTCGGCCCTGGCCTGCGTAGCTTTGTTAGTGGCTTCAGCAGCAATAGCACGGTCAGCTGCAGAAGGTTGCGCGGGTGCCATAGCGGCGCGGCGCACTACCTGCATTTTCTGAATGGTCGCTTGAGGGTCACCATTAACCGGGCTAACGTCTATTTGAACTTCGCCGCCCACCGCATAAGACTTACCGTCAGGGCCACGTTCGTACTCATAGGAAGGAGAACCAGCATACTGACCACCAACTGCCGCGTGGGCTTGTTCGTGTACACGCACTTCCTGGTCACGGCTTTTTAGCTCATCGACTTTTTCAACTTCTTCTTCGCTGAGCTTCTGCTGATTCTTTTCAGCATTGTCAGTAACATCTTTGCTGGCTTTGTCGGTGGCTTTTTTGCTGTCAGACTTTCCATCAGCTTTCGCATCAGGTTTTCTGTCGGTCTGGGTATCGGCTTTATTACCGGATTGCTCTGATTTGGCAGGTTCATTCACCAGCGGCCGCTCTAAATTATCCCTGTTCATCGACTCCGCAGGTGGTGCCGACGTTACAGGAATGGGCGGTAACGCTGGTGAGATATTCATACTAGAACATTAAGCGCTGGTATCAATCATTGTGCCCAACATCTCGTCGGCAGTTTCTACCGTACGGGTGTTTGACTCAAAGTTGGTCTGCCCTTGGTTCAGTGAAACCAGAGAGTCAGTTGTGTTGGCAGCCGTAACGCTTTGGCTGGTTTCAGACGCAGTTTCAGTTGCGGCCTGAGCCCCATTGGCAACGGCATTACTTTGCTGCTGAACATCATTACGACCCGACGTTGAAGCAGACGCAATTTCCTGACTCGCTTGTGATACCTGCTGGTTTGCACGTTGCATACCCTGCAGGCCTGAGTTCATTGCTGCACCAATTTCCATCGTTTCCTCCCACGCGCTAAAACGCGTTACTTCGAATCTACTTATCAGTATCGGTCATATTTTAAACATTTTCAAGTACTGACAAATGCCATTCGTCGCAATTTTAATCGATACTTATGCGTGCTGCTGAATTTGGTTTAATAGCGCTTTCCAGGAGCGTTTTTGCGTTTCCAGCGAAGCCTTCATTTCATCAACCTGACGCTTCAGCGCATCAAGATCGAGGTTTACATGCTCTTTTAGGGCTTTAGCTTTGGTGTCCAGAAGCTTTTTACGAGCCTGATAGTAAGCCTTCAAATGCTGCCCCATTTGGTCGTAGTGTTCCTGAGCTTTTTCAAACAGCGAATCGGGTGCTGCCTGAGCTTTTTGCTGAGCACGTTTTAACTGCATTTGCAGTTTCGCCCGTTCTACCTGATACGGTGAGCTGCGCTTCAAGTTTTTCGCCAGACCCAGCCATTTACTTGCTACGATAAGCCATTTAGTTGGGTCGAACTGCCACCAGCGAATACCGTTACGATAATCAGCAGCAAAAATGTGGTGGTAATTATGATAGCCCTCACCAAACGTCAGAAACGCCAGCACGCTATTGTCACGCGCAGTGTTTTTGTCGGTATAAGGCTGCTTACCCCAAATATGCGCCAGCGAGTTAATAAAGAACGTGGTGTGGTGGTTTAGCACCAGACGTAACACGCCAATAACCAATAACCCTGCCCACACATCGCCGAGCATGAAACCGGCCGCAATTGGCCAGCCAAAGTTAACAAACAAGGTTAGCGGCAGGTAATACTTATGCTGCCACATTACAATTGGGTCTTTCTGCAGGTCTTTAACGTTATCGTAGTCGGTATAACGGCTTGCCTGATATTCACGGATCATCCAGCCAATATGCGAGTACCAGAAACCGCGCTTAGCGGAATACGGGTCTTTGTCGTTGTCATCAACGTGCTTATGATGTTCACGGTGGTCAGAAGACCAGTGAAGCGCACTGTTCTGCAGCGCAACCGCACCGCCAATGGCAAAAATAAAACGAATTACGGGGTTAGCATCGTATGTACGATGCGCCCAAAGGCGATGATAGCCCGCTGTAATAGATAAGCCGGCGAAACACGCCGTGCCAAACATAACCCACCAAAACGCGGCACCAATGCCAACGCTGTAAGCGTATAAAGGTACACCAACAATGGCGACAATAAAGGTAATAGCGAACACCAGAGTGTTTAACCAGATAATGGGGGGCTTTTCAGAAATTTTTTGCATGCATATAACCTAAAACATTCAAATAAAGGCAGGCGCCTAATAGCGTACACCTGTACGCTGAATGTACGTGTTTTGTGTTCAAATTACAAGCGGTAAAAGTGTAAAAAGCTGTGTTATCATTCTTAATATACCCGCAAAGATGACTATACGACTATGGCCGGAATTCGCGCAAAGCAAAAAGAGAAAACCCGACAGGCGTTAATTAACGCGGCAATGAACCAATTAAGCGCCGAAAACGGTTTCTCCAGTTTGAGCCTGCGTGAGGTTGCGCGCGAAGCCGGTATTGCTCCCACGTCATTTTACCGACATTTTCGCGACATGGATGAGTTAGGACTCACTTTGGTCGACGAATGCGGCCTGGCTCTACGCCAACTGTTACGCCAGGCGCGTCAGCGCATTGAATCCGGCGGCTCTATTATTCGGGTATCTATAGAAACTTTTATGCAATTTGTGGCGAACAATACTGCCACCTTCAGGCTATTGCTTCAGGAACGCTCCGGTCGTTCACGCAGCTTCCGCTTAGCGGTAGTGCGCGAAATAGACCATTTTAAGGCCGAGCTGGAAGACTATTTGGTTAACGAACAATCGTTTAGCCGCGACTTGGCCGAGTTACAGTCGGACACTATTGCTAAAATCGTGTTCAGCGCCGGAGCAGACTGCTTTGACGTAGATGAAGAAGAACGAGAAATTATTACCGAGAAAACGATTCTGCAAGTTCGCTTAGTTGCCAGAGGCGCCGAAGCGACTCGCCGATTACTAAAACGAGAGTCCTAAAAAAGTAACCTTAATCAGAACAAGAAACTGGAGAACATTATGCTTTTACGTGCTGTAGGCGGTATGGCATTAGCAATCTGGGCAGCAGATATTGATGCCCGTGAGATGACGCTAATGGAAACCGTAACCACCAAAGCCATTCGTTCGGCTCAATTGTCGCCGGATGGTCAATTCACTGCGGTTATCCGCTCAACGCCCCGTACTCCGTACGAAGACGATGACGGTTCCAGCTACAGTGAGTTAGTACTTATTAATGCTGACGGTCAGGAAACTTCATACCTAAGTAAAGATAAGAAGTTCAGCCAGGTCAGTTTTGGGCCGCAGAGCGAGTACCTTTACTTTACCGCTAAAGAAGAAGGCGATGAGTACCAGGAATTATATCGCATGCCCGTGCACGGCGGCGGCGTTCAATCGGTTTTTGAATTTGACGGTAATATTGGCGGCTACGCGTTGAGCGATGACGGCGAGCAGCTGGTCTTTTTGTCTTCAGGTGCGAAAGACAGCGACAAGAAAAAACTGTCAAAAAAAGGCTTTAAAGCCGAAGTCTACGAAGAAGACTTAACCTATACCCAGGTTTACCATGTTTCATTGGGTGAAGAAGACGCAGAAGCCAAAGCGGTTACCGCCGACGACCAGCACGCGCTTTCGGTTAGCTTCCACCCGAATAACGAGCAGTTACTGGTTCGTACCGCACCAACTTCACTCATTGATGACAACTACATGAGCAGCCAGTACCAGCTTATTAGCCTGGATGGCGAAGTGGTCACTTCTTTTGAAAGTGAAGGCAAGCTTGGTCGTGCGGAATTTTCACCGGACGGTCGTTATTTAGCTATGATCCGCGCAGCGGACTACAACGACCCTTCAGCGGGTTCTCTGTTCGTTTACGACACTCGTGAACAAGAACATCGCAACGTATTGCCTGACTACAATGGCTCTATAAAAGACTTTAGCTGGCGTACCGATGAAGAGATTATCTGGTTAGGTCACCGCGGTACCGAAACCGAAGTGCAGGCATTAACACTTAAGTTTTTAGAAAGCCGCAGCCTGCTAGATTTGGGTGAAGCCGTTTTCACCAGTCTGGACGGTGAAGCCGGTAAATCGGAATTTGTTTTAACGGGGCATCGTCCAAGCCACCCGAGCGAAGCGTTCAAATACAGCAACGGTCGTCTGGAACGTTTAACCGACTCTAACCCGTGGCTGGCTGAGATCGATATGCCTCGTCAGGAAACCATGACCTACGAAGCACGCGACGGGCTGAAGCTGGAAGGTATTGTGGTTTACCCAACCAACTACGAAGAAGGTAAAACCTATCCGTTAATGATGGTGATTCACGGTGGTCCTGAGTCGCATTACAGCAATGGCTGGTTAGATCGCTATGCATCACCGGTTAAGCATGCCGCAGCGAAGGGTTATGCCCTATTCTTCCCGAACTACCGTGGCAGTACTGGTCGTGGTGTCGAGTTCTCTAAGCTGGGTCAGAATGACTACGCGGGTAAAGAGTTCGACGACATTGTGGATGCGAAAAAACATCTGGTCGAGATTGGTTTAGCCGATGAGTCGAGCGTGGGTATTACCGGCGGTTCATACGGCGGTTACGCGTCGGCCTGGGGCGCAACAGCACAGACCGAGCACTTTGCGGCCAGTGTTATGTTTGTGGGTATCAGCGACAACTTGTCTAAGTTTGGTACTACCGACATTGCCAAAGAAATGCACGCCGTGCATGCCCGTAGCTATCCGTGGGACAAGTGGGAATGGTACTTAGAACGCAGCCCAATTTACCACGCAGAAAAGGCCCGTACGCCAATTCTTATTATGCATGGTAAAGAAGACACCCGTGTACACCCTTCACAATCTATGGAGCTTTACCGCTACCTGAAAACTCACGGCAAGGTACCAGTTCGCCTCGTGTTATACCCCAGCGAAGGCCATGGTAACCGCAAAGCGGCGGCACAGCTGGATTACAGCATGCGCTTCATGCGCTGGATGGATACCTTCCTGGTAGAAAAAGCTGAGGAAAAACCCTCGTTTGAACTACCGCACGCTGAACAGCTTAAATAAAGCTGGCTCCTAATAAAAAGCCGGGATACTTCATTTGAAGTTCCCGGCTTTTTTGTCTCTGCAATTTTGTTATTTACCCGAAACGGCCCGCCATATTTCCTTCCAGCCCGGTTCTTTTCCGTAATACTGAATGCCCATAGCGAACAAGCGCCCCGCAACATTTCTCATCCAGTAAACAAAAACAAGCAGCAGCGCTAAGCTCAGCAGCCATTCCCACACCGCAACATCAGTTTGCAGTAAGCGTGCAGGCATCATCGCAAAGGAGCTAACCGGCAGAATACTCATAACCGTGGCTAAAGTTGAGTCTGGCGCTCCAATTACGCTAAACCCTAAAAATACCGGCAGTAAAGGCACCAGCATTACCGTACTGCGAGAAGAGTGATTCGGGTCATCAATGGTTGCCGAAAAGCCCGCTAATAACGCGTTAATTAAGACCGTGCCCAATAAAACAAAGATAAGACTCAACAGGGCAGTACCAATTCCCCAGTCCAGCCCGGAGCCACTCTTATCGGAAAACGCAGCAACGACCAGGCTGACACCCAAAATCATTAAGCCAATAAAGAGCATCGCCTTAAGGCTGTGTAAGGTAATACCAATAATTTTACCATCCATCCATTGAGTGGGTGTCACAATGGTCAGCAACTGCTCGGTTACTCGCTGTTGCTTCTCGGCGGTGATGGACATCATCATTAAGCCAAAACCAGTAAAGACCCCAACCATAATCACCGCCAACAGCATTCCGGCGGAACCATCACTGGTATCATCTATAGAGGCGTCTTCACTTTCTTCAATAGAAAATGCAATTTCCGGCTTTTCATCAATTACCGCTTTTTCTTCCGGTGCCAGTGGTAACTGTTGAATGCGCAGATCCTGCAGTTGTTCCTGCAACTCAGTGCGCAATTCCTGCTGCCAGGTTTGCGATTTTTTCACCCAGACCTTAGCGGTTAGTTCCGGAGTAATAACAATCAGCGTATCCAGCTCTTCCGGTAACTGAGTTTTCCAGTTTTCCACTTCCATGGTACCGGCGCTGCGAATATTCAGAGCTTTTGGAGCATCAAACTCGAACCCCTGCGGCTGTCCTTGCTCGTAGAAAATTGCGCCTTCGTATTCCTCGGAAAAAATTTGAGTAATGGCACCCCATCCGGCACTCACTGCAAAAATCCCCACCAATAACACAATGGAAAACAGTTCCTGTTTCCACTTAAAGAAACGCTTAAACTCCCACCATGAAATAGCTTTTAATTGTTTTAGATAACCTGGGCTTGTCTGCTTCATGACTGCGCCTCCCCGGTAGCGTTCTGATTACGAATGGTATTTAAGTACAAGTCATGCAGCCCCGGCTGAATTGGCGCAAAAGCCTTAATAGACGCCTGCTGTGCCAATTGTGGCCATAACTCATCTATACCGGCGTCGGCGCGAAAGGTTATTTCCACTTGTTCTTCACTCACTTTACGCATGGACTCTATTTGCTCCACGCCCTGCCAGCTATCTAAAGCAAGCTGAGCGTTGGTTGTTACCCGATAAATCGGTTTGGGCAGCAAGGTATCGCGTATTTCCTGTAAGCTGCCCTGAGCCACCGCGCGTCCTTTGTTCATAAGCAACATAGTATCGGCTAAACGCTCAACCAGCTCCATTTGGTGCGCACTTAACACCACAGTTTTGCCCCGCTCGCGCAACTCGTTTAATACCGTCAGCACGTGCTCCTGGTTTACCGGGTCTAAACCCGAAAAAGGTTCGTCCAGAATCACCAGTTGCGGGTCATGCAGCAGCGTGGCAATAAGTTGTACTTTTTGCTGGTTTCCCTTAGACATCTGACGCAAGGGCTCATCTTTGCGATCCGTCAGTTCGAACCGCTCCAGCCAGTTATCCATATCGCTGCGGATATCGCTAAGCTTCAACCCGCGCAAACTGGCAATATAATTCAGGTTATCCAGTATGGTTCGATCCTGATATAAACCACGGTCTTCAGGCAGATAGGCAAAGTCGTGATAGGTCAGCTCAACACTCTCGCCGTTGTTTTCAACGTGGATTTCACCTTCGTCGGGCTGAGTCAGGCCAACCAACATACGAACCAGAGACGACTTCCCGGCACCGTTGGGGCCAAGCAAAGCTTGTATCTTGCCGGGTTGAATATCGAGGGAGATAGCGTCTACCGCCGTTACGGTGCGGTAACGCTTAGTGACATTATTAACTGAAAGGCGCATGTTATTTTTCTGTTATTTGCTTAAGAAGCGCCTATCTTAGAAAGACAAAGGGCCCGTAACAAGTGTTACGAGCCCTTTAATTTGTTTCAAACTATGAATTTACAGCTGAGGGCCTGCGGCAACCAAAGCTTTACCGTTATCGGTGTCAGTAAATTTCTCAAAGTTTGCGACAAAACGTTCTGCTAAGTCTTTCGCGCGAACGTCCCACTCACCGTCATCTTCGTAAGTTTTGCGCGGGTCAAGAATGCTACTGTCTTCAACGCCAGCCAGCTCAGTTGGCATAGCTAAGTTAAAGTGAGGCAGCTCTACAAACTCAGCGTCCTCAATTGAACCATCTAAAATAGCGTCAATAATAGCGCGCGTCGCTTTAATAGAAATGCGTTTGCCAGTGCCGTTCCAACCGGTATTAACCAGGTACGCTTCTGCGCCAGCCGCTTCCATGCGCTTAACCAAAACTTCCGCGTACTGCGTTGGGTGCAGGCTTAAGAACGCCGCGCCAAAACAGCTGGAGAAAGTTGGCGTAGGCTCAGTAACACCGCGCTCAGTACCGGCTAATTTAGCAGTAAAGCCGGACAAGAAATGATACTGCGCCTGCTCTTTAGTTAACTTAGAAACCGGAGGCAATACACCGAAAGCATCCGCGGTCAAGAAAATCACTTTTTTCGCGTGACCAGCTTTAGAAACCGGCTTCACAATGTTTTCTATGTGATGAATCGGGTAAGACACGCGAGTGTTTTCAGTTTTCGAATTGTCGTCAAAATCAACGACTCCGTTGTCATCGACAGCAACGTTTTCTAATAAAGCATCGCGGCGAATCGCGTTGTAAATGTCGGGTTCGGCTTCTTTCGACAAGTTGATGGTTTTGGCATAGCAGCCACCTTCAAAGTTGAATACGCCGTCGTCATCCCAACCGTGTTCGTCGTCACCAATGAGTGCGCGTTTCGGGTCCGTTGACAGGGTAGTTTTACCGGTACCTGACAAACCGAAGAAAATAGCCACGTCGCCTTCTTTGCCTACGTTGGCAGAGCAGTGCATAGAAGCAATGCCTTTAAGCGGCAGGAAGTAGTTCATCATTGAGAACATCCCTTTTTTCATTTCGCCGCCGTACCATGTACCGCCAATTAACTGAATTTTTTCAGTTAAGTTGAACGCCACAAAGTTTTCTGAATTCAGTTCCTGTTCCTGCCACTTAGGATTAATGCACTTAGCACCATTCATAACAACGAAGTCTGGCTCAAAGTTTTCCAGCTCTTCTTCGCTTGGGCGAATGAACATATTTTTTACGAAATGCGCCTGCCATGCCACCTCGGTAATGAAGCGAACTGCAAGACGAGTGTCTTCGTTAGCGCCGCAATAGGTATCAACCACAAACAAACGCTTTTTCGAAAGCTGCTCGGTAACCAAACCTTTCAGTTCGTTCCAGGTTTCGGTCGACAGTGGTTTGTTGTCGTTCTTGCCTTGATCAGCCCACCAGACGGTATCGCGAGTTGTGTCATCGCGGACAATGTATTTGTCTTTAGGGGAACGTCCGGTGAAAATTCCGGTATCGACAGCAACCGCACCCAGGTCCGTTACCGTTCCCTTTTCATAACCTTGCAGGTCGGTGCGAGTTTCCTCTTCGAATAGCAGGTCGTAGGACGGGTTATGGACAATTTCTTCGACATCTGTGATGCCGTAGCGGCTCAGATCCAGATTAGGCATGACGTAAGGCTCCTGAGATTACGGTCTAGATTGTTAACGTTAACAGCAGTAACACAACGTAAAGCATCCTGTTTTACAGCTTGGTTACTGGCTCATTTTCAGGGCGCGAATATTAACCTGATTGTGTAAAAAAAGATAGGGCAAAATTTTGCCAGTTCGTTAGAATGCCCGCCTGACTTTTGTAAGCAGCAGCGGGTTTCTGATCATTTATGCGTGACTCCTTTCACAGCCGAATTGGCTTTATATTAGCGGCAGCGGGCTCTGCAGTTGGCCTGGGAAATATTTGGGGCTTTCCGACTCAGGTTGCGAACCACGGCGGCGGTGCCTTTCTGCTGGTGTATCTTTGCGTAATCTTTATACTTGCTATACCCGCTTTGTACAGCGAAATGCTGATAGGCCATAGTGCGCAGGCGAACCCCGTTCGCTCTTTAACACAACTGTCTGAAGGCCGCGCGCGCCCTATTGGCCGTTTAATGGGTTACCTGAATGTACTGGGCTCCTGCTTAATGCTCAGCTTTTATCATGTGGTTGCCGGCTGGATGTTAGTTCATGCTTTAGGCTTTCTGGCTCGCGGCTTTGGTATTGAAGTTGCTGCAGAATTTTTGCTGAACAGCTCACTAACCCGCGACTTGATTTTCACTGCCGTATTTTTGCTGGCAACAGCTTATGTAGTTTTTCAGGGTGTAGAAAAAGGTATAGAACGCTGGTCAAAGCGTCTTATGCCTACCTTAGTCGTTTTACTGGTGGCGCTAATTGCCTACATGCTGACCCTACCCGGAGCCGACGAAGGCCTGAAAAAATACCTTGTTCCCGACTTCAACTTAATAACTGACACCAGCATTTTAGTGGCCGCTATGGGGCAAGCGTTCTTCTCGCTCTCTATTGGTTTGGGCGGCATGATGATATACGGTTCCTACCTGAAACCGGGTGCTAACTTAGGTCGTTTAAGCTTGTCCGTAGCCGCACTGGACACTTTTATCGCTTTCCTGGCGGGGCTGTTAATTATTCCGGCTCTGTACGCGGGCATTCACCTGGGCGTTGATGTCGGCGACGGCTCTAAACTCATTGGTGAAGGCCAACTCATTTTTGCGGTACTGCCAGAGCTATTCAATAGTATGGGCATTGCCGGGCCCTTTGTGGCGTTTGCATTTTTCATGTTGCTGAGTATTGCTGCTCTCACCTCGACCATTGCTCAGGCCGAAGTACCGGTGTCTTACTGCATAGAAGAGCGCAAACTGAAACGGCCAGTGGCAACAGCTCTCTCACTGAGCGTTATTGCAGTGTTTTCGCTGCTACTAATACTGTTCTTTGAACCGCTGTTTGGCTGGGTTGTTACGGCAGTCACACAGTTCCAGCTGCCGCTGTCAGGCTTATTCTATTTGCTGGTGGTGGGCTGGTTATGGCACCGCAGCAATCACCTGAAAGCGATTGCTGCGGGCAGTGTCGGTTTAACCTTGTTACGCTGGCATATCCGTTATTTATGTCCGGTACTGATGAGCATCGTGTTTTACCACGTAGCCTTTAGCTAAGCCGGGTTAACTTTTGCCCGGACGCTTACCGGAAAACTTCTGTTCCAGTGCTGACGCCACCCGGGCGTCAGTAAAGCCGGAAACGTCGCCGCCATGCAGCGCTACCTCTTTTACCAGAGAAGAAGAAATAAACGAGTTTTCCTCTGCTGGCGTCAGAAACACGCTTTCCAGATTCGGCGCCAAGCGTCGGTTCATGTTGGCTAGCTGAAATTCGTATTCAAAATCAGACACCGCACGTAATCCGCGAATAAGCACTGTTGCTTCGTACTCTTTGGCAAAGTTGACCAACAGTCCGGAGAAGCCAACGACAGTGACATTATCGAGGTTTTCAGTCACTTGTTGCGCCAGTAAAACCCGCTCTTCCAGACTAAACAGCGGCTTTTTACTGGGGCTTTCTGCTATACCTACTACAATTTCACTAAACAAGCTCGCGGCCCGTTCAATTAAGTCGGCGTGGCCATTTGTAATGGGATCAAAGGTTCCCGGATAAATTGCTCGACGGTGCATAGAGTCTCCTAAACCGTTATTTGTGCAAGCACTTTATTTGCACGCTTTTTATTTGGCCTAAAGAGTACACGCAAGTGCACACTAAACAAAAGCCCGATATTCAAATTAAGGATGCGAGTTGCGACTAACATCAGTAAACTAGACGGTAACTTACGTTTTCAAATAGTGGAGTAAACAATGAGCTCAGCCTTTTATCAGCAACTGGCCGATCAACTGGCCGAAACCAAAGCCGATGGCCTGTACAAGAAAGAACGTATTATCAGTTCGGACCAAAGCTCTGAAATTACGGTTAACGACCGCAAGGTACTCAACTTCTGCGCTAACAACTACCTGGGTCTGGCAAACCACCCGGACTTAATTAAAGCCGCGAAACAGGGCCTGGACGAACACGGTTTCGGTACTGCCTCTGTCCGTTTTATTTGTGGTACTCAGGACATTCACAAAACACTGGAACAAAAGCTAAGCGAATTTTTAGGCACAGAAGACACCATTTTGTATTCCTCATGTTTTGATGCGAACGGTGGCTTATTCGAAACCCTGATGGGTCCGGAGGACGCCATCATAAGTGACGAGCTCAACCACGCCAGCATTATTGATGGCATTCGCCTGAGTAAGTCCAAGCGCTACCGCTACAAAAACAACAACCTGGAAGATTTAGAAGCTCAGCTTAAACAGGCAGACGCAGACGGCGCGCGTCACAAATTAATTGCTACCGACGGCGTCTTTTCTATGGACGGCGTTATTGCGAACTTAAAAGGTATTTGCGACCTGGCCGACCAATACGGCGCGCTGGTTATGATGGACGACTGCCACGCCACTGGCTTCTTAGGTGAAAATGGTAAAGGTACGCATGAGTACTGCGATGTGATGGGTCGTGTTGATATCATCACGGGCACCTTAGGTAAAGCTTTGGGCGGTGCATCGGGTGGTTACACGTCAGGTAAGAAAGAAGTGATTGACTGGTTACGCCAGCGCTCACGCCCTTACCTGTTCTCTAATTCAGTTGCACCGGCCATTGTGCAGGCTTCGATTCGTGTACTCGATATGCTGGCCGAAGGCCATGAGCTGCGCGCTCAGCTGTGGGGAAATGCCTGCTACTTCCGTGAGCAAATGACTCAAGCCGGCTTTACGTTGAGCGGCGCAGACCACGCTATTATTCCCGTCATGGTAGGCGACGCCAAACTGGCTTCAGAAATGTCAGACCGCCTGTTAGAAGAAGATATTTATGTGATCGGCTTTTCCTTCCCTGTCGTTCCTAAAGGCAAAGCTCGTATCCGCACGCAAATGTCTGCGGCACACACACGTGAACAACTGGATCGCACCATTGAAGCCTTTACTCGTATAGGTAAAGAGCTGGGTGTGATTTAAGGAGTAAATAATGAAAGCTTTATCAAAACTGCACGCAAAACCCGGCATTTGGATGACGGACGTTGAGAAGCCTGAATGCGGCTACAACGATTTGCTGATTAAAATTAAGAAAACCGCCATTTGCGGTACCGATGTTCACATTTACAAATGGGACGACTGGTCGCAAAAAACCATTCCTGTGCCTATGGTGGTGGGTCACGAATACGTGGGGGAAGTTGCCGCTATGGGCGACGGTGTTCGCGGCTTTGAAATTGGCGACCGCGTTTCCGGCGAAGGCCACATTACCTGTGGTCACTGTCGTAACTGCCGTGCCGGCCGTCGTCACTTGTGCCGCAACACCTATGGCGTGGGTGTGAATCGTCCGGGTGCTTTTGCAGAATACTTAGCACTGCCAGCTGAAAACGCTTTCAAACTGCCAGATGACGTCACTGACGAAATGGCCGCCGTATTTGACCCGTTTGGTAATGCGGTTCACACCGCACTGGCTTTTGACCTGGTGGGTGAAGACGTGCTGATTACCGGTGCGGGTCCTATTGGCATAATGGCCGCCGCCGTTGCCCGTCACGTTGGCGCACGCCACGTGGTTATTACCGACGTAAACGAATACCGCTTGGACTTAGCTCGTAAAATGGGTGTAACCCGCGCAGTGGACGTTAGCAAGGAAAAGCTCTCTGACGTTATGAACGAGTTGGGCATGAAAGAAGGCTTTGATGTGGGTCTGGAAATGTCCGGTGTTCCGTCTGCGTTTTCACAAATGCTGGAAACCATGAACCATGGCGGCAAAATTGCCATGCTGGGCATTCCGCCTGAAAACATCGCTATAGACTGGAATCAGGTTATTTTTAAAGGCTTGGTTATTAAAGGCATTTACGGCCGCGAGATGTTTGAAACCTGGTACAAAATGGCCAGTTTGCTGCAGTCCGGGCTGGATATTTCACCTATTTTAACGCACGAAATGCCTATTGATGACTATGAAAAAGGCTTTGAAACCATGATTTCAGGCCAATCCGGCAAAGTCATACTGAACTGGGATTAACGCTTAAATGAGCAATTATCAGCTAATGGACTTACCCATCGCCGTTGAGCATTGGCAAAATGGCGATGCGGTTTTTGTTGATATCCGTGACCCGCAGTCCTTTGCCGCGGGACACATCCCAGGCTCTCAACACCTGGATAACAGCAATCTGCCGCAGTTCCTCGGTTCGGTTGATAAAAACCAAAAAGTGATAGTGGTTTGCTACCATGGCATTAGCAGTCAAGGTGCCGCTGGCTACATAGCAGGCAACGGTTTTACTGATGTGCACAGCATGGACGGCGGCTATACGGCCTGGTCCATGTCTTTTCCTGAACACACTTCTCATAAAGAAACCGAAAGGGATTAAACCATGCGACGATTGCTCAGCAGCCGCGACTCAGACTGGATGCACAAGCTGTATCAGTATTTACGTCAGCAAGGCATGCCAGTCAGCGTTACCGAACGCGGTGAGCAATTGGAACTGTGGTTACACCAAAGCAGCTATGAAGCCGCTGCTAAGACATTCATTCAACAGTTTAAAGATAACCCGGAGCTAGCCGCTGAACCAATAAAAGAACAGCAAGCTTCAGAACGAGGCTCATCATCACTGTCTTTTAGTTTGTTACAGCAAAGCGGGTGGCTAACCCGAATTGTCGCTGTGTTGGCGTTGCTGGTGTTTGGGATGGTGCAAATTTATCCCGAAGCCGTGCTGGAAACATTGAGGATAAGCCAATATTTTTCAGCGCTTCCCTACGATCAGCCCTGGCGCTTTATTACCCCGGTACTGATGCACTTTACACTGCTTCACCTGGTCTTTAACATTTTCTGGTGGTGGTATCTGGGCGGCCGTATTGAACGTTCTCTGGGGATATCCTGGTTACTGGCTCTGCTGTTATTTTGCGGTATTACTGCAAACGTTATTCAGTACCTGTTCAATGGCCCTAACTTTGGCGGGCTGTCTGGGGTGGTCTATGGCCTGCTTGGCTTCTGCTGGATATACAGCTTTAATCGCCCCACGCCGCTGTACCTGCCACCGGGGCTCATTATTTTTATGCTGCTGTGGTTAGTAATTGGCTACACCGACATGCTGTGGGTCAATGTTGCTAACGAAGCCCATCTGGCCGGACTGCTTTCCGGCTGTTTCGCAGGCTTTTTGGTGCGTTGGTTAAACCCTAAAATGCGGCAGCTTCACTGATAAATGTACTTAGTAAAAAGAACATCGCGGATAACCGGATTACCGGTTTCCTGCCGCATCAGCTCTTTTGCTCTTTCTATACATTTTAAACGAAGTTGGTCGCGTCCCGTCATGGTTCGCACCTGACGTTCAGTCGCGGTACCTAAAATTGACACAAAGGCATTACGCAGTAAAGGCGCATGGTGCTCTACCACACTAACGTAACTGGGATCCGGCACCATCACTTCAATAGCAACCCGAATAAAACCCAACCGGTAATCATTACCCTCTTTCAGGTAATTTGTGGTGATATCAGGCTCAAAGCCGTAGTACGAAACGTCGTCTGCTGACGCCACTGTTACACTGCTGAACCAAAGAAAAATACTGGCAAATACTGTTATCAGAAGTTTCATAGCCCTACCCGGCCCGATTGCTGTTCAATTAAGTTCTCTCTGCTATCATAGCGACAGAGCTTAATAACGCCAACACAAATGACAACAGAGTTTTATGCTACCCCGGCTTTTCCAGTTAGCAAAGCGCTGCAATGGACACCGCCCGAACAACTTGAATTAACCCCAAAGCAAGCCGACTGGTTGCTTTACGAAGGTTCGCTTACAGAGCGTCTGAAGCAAATAAATCAGCACTTTTCTGTTAAATTACTAGGCCAGAAATTGCTTTACCCTAACACTGAAGAAAAACAAAGGCTAAAGGGTAAAGACCAAGTCGTTATCCGTGAAGTTCTACTATACTGTAATGAAAAGCCTTGGGTTTTTGCGCGCAGCCTATTTTCACCCAGCGCCGAAAACACCAATACACTGAATTTAGAACAGCTGGGGAATCAGTCGTTGGGCGAGTCTTTATTCGCCCGTAGCGACTTACACTGCGGGCAAATAGAAGTCGCAGAAGTTGCGTTGCCGCACCCGGTTGCCCTGCTTAATCAGCAGTGGTTTGGGCAAAACCATAGGCTGCTGGGCAGACGCAGAATATTTTCCACGGGTGGTGAGCAATTGTTAGTCAGTGAAATATTTCTGCAGCCGTCGCCACTTTACTCTTCGCCGAATAACAGGAGTTAGTATGCAAAAGTTAGTCGCTTTTTGGCAGTTAATGCGTGCGGACAGACCTATTGGTACCTATCTGCTTGCCTGGCCGACAATCTGGGCACTCATGATAGCCGGCGCCGGCGAGCCGCCCCTACGTATCGTTGTGATATTTCTGCTCGGTACTTTTGTCATGCGCTCTGCCGGCTGCGTTATTAACGACTTTGCCGACCGCAATTATGACGGCCACGTACGCCGCACCCGACAACGTCCCATTCCGGCGGGAAAAATATCGGCAACTGAAGCAATGATAGGCTTCATTGCTCTCTTAGCCATTGCCTTCGGGTTGGTTATGCAGCTGAACACTGAAACAGTCATGCTCAGCTTTTTCGCAGCTGGCGTAGCTGCGCTTTACCCGTTTTGTAAACGCTGGACGCATTTGCCACAAATTGTACTGGGCATCGCCTTTAGTTTCGGTATTCTCATGGCCTTTACCGCACTGGAATCTGACCAATGGTTTATTGCTGGCTTACTATTTCTTGCCAATATTCTCTGGACGGTCGCCTACGATACCGAATATGCCATGGCAGACCGCGAAGACGACTTAAAGATAGGCCTGCAGAGCACAGCAATTTTGTTTGGTCGCTTCGACCGTCTGGCTATTGGCCTGTTGCAACTTGCTACTCTAGGCTTATTGGGCTGGGTATTGCATTTAATTACCGTTGAACTTTGGGTGTGGCTGGCATTAGCGGCTGTTTTTCTGTTGTTTGCTTACCAGCACTGGCTAATACGGCACAGGGAGCCCGGAAAGTGCTTCCAGGCTTTTCTGCATAACCATTATATTGGCATGGTATTCGCTATTGGCTTAGCCGTGCATTACTGGTTCTGATCACTCTCAGTCGGTTTTTGCTCTTCTTTTAGTGCTTCTTTTTGTTCATGTTCGGCCTGCTCTTTTAGCTGCTGAACGAACTGCTCAACCGACTGACGGATGGTTTGTAGCACCGGACCGTCAATGAGCTCATCGACCTGGTCGCTGAGCTCACCCACCGGCTCTGCAGCAATTTGCTGACCGTCGTCATTAATTTCTACCAGACCTTGCTGTTTTAAACTGGCAATCAGCGTCGACATGACTTTCTTATCATAAAATTCGGGCGCATCAATGCCGTGAATGGAACTCAAGCGTTCGGCCAGAGTAATAGATTGCTTTTCAAGATCCGCGCGCATGATAGGCTGCGCCTGTTGCAGCAACTCAAGTACAATACAGTAACGCTGCAAGGTTTCACTGGCACTGTTGGCCAATAACCGTAGCCGATACCACTGCGCACTTTCCCGTTGCGCAATGGTGCAAACGCCATCTTCCAGAGTAATTAGCTGTTGTCGCGCCAACTCTTCTGCAAGAGCTTCCGTCCAGAGTGGCAAGTCTTCAACATTATGACTCAAATAGAGCTCTGCTTTTAATGACGGATAAATTGCCTGTGTCCGCGCCGCAATTTCGGCCACGCTGACGTTTTTCTTCGCCATGATAATTGACGCGACAATACCGGGAACCACCATCATGTGAAGTATATTATTCCGATAGTATGTCATTGCTATGGCTGTCATACGCTCGAGCGACACGACTTCACCCATGGTGTCGCTATCAACCGTAAATTTGTCAGTACGCAGTGCCTGTTGCCAAAGCTCTTCCGGTGTCTCGTCCGGCACGCTCATCATATTGCTGTAAGGTACCTCGCGCAGCACGCCCAGATAAACCTCCAACTGAGCCAACAACTCCTCTTTCATCAGTGCGTGGTGCTCTGAACTCAGTAACGCCAATGCGGTAAGATTAACGCTGTTTGCCGCCGCTGAATCGTTAATGCCTTGCATAACTTGCTCGGCTAAACCACCTACCACCGGGTTTAACCAGCCTGGACGCTCCGGTTCCTGCGCCCCTCGGGTGACCGATTCATGCCAGTTAGGCGCCACTTTATCCAGATGGTGTTTTAAATTAATCGGCTGACCGAAAGTCACAAAACCCTGACCAAAGTTGCGCAGTTTAGCGACGGTTTTCAGAATTTGGAAAACCGACTCTTTTTCCTTGTCTTTCCCCTTAAGCTCTTTCAGGTAAGTAGCCACTTCCATAATATGCTCGTAACCAAGGTACACTGGTACCAGCGATACCGGACGCTGCTGGTCGCGCAACATACCCTGCACGGTCATTGCCAGCATACCGGTTTTAGGCGGTAATAAGCGGCCAGTTCTGGAGCGACCGCCTTCACTGAAGTATTCCACCGGGTAGCCTTTTTGGAACAACCAGCACAAGTATTCACGAAAAACCGCGGAGTACAATTTGTTACCCCGGAAGCTGCGGCGAATAAAGAACGCGCCGCCACGGCGGAAAATTCCGCCGACAGGAAAAAAGTTAAGGTTCACGCCAGCCGCTATGTGCGGCGGTACAAGGCCTTCTTTATAAATAACATAGCTGAGCAGCAAATAGTCCATGTGGCTTCGATGGCAAGGGACATAGATAACTTCATGCCCTTGTTGCGCCAGTCGTCGAATCGTATCCCCGCCTTTTACATGAATGCCGTTGTAAATCCGGTTCCACATCCAGGTCATAAAACGATCTAACACTCGGATAAGCGTCGAGTTATAGTTGGCGGCGATTTCATCAATATAAGATAAAGCGCGCTTGCGGGCGGCTTCTTCACTGATTTTTTTGCCTCTGGCTTCATCAGATACCGCCTTTTTTAACGCCGGGGTATTAATAAGTGCTGACATCAGCTCTTTGCGCTGGCTCAGTTTAGGACCGGCAACGGCATGGCGCATACGTACGAAGTGAACTCGCGCTACCCGCGCTAATTTGTGCGCTATGCGCATATCGGTGCCATGGTCGCGCGCCATTGTGCCCAGGCTCACCGAACGTGAAAAGCGCAGCAACACTTGTCGGCCAGAAAAAATTATCAGCCAGAATTTACGCCAATGGCCCGGGTTATCTAAGTCACCGGTCATGGTGTTACCGGCATGCGCCTCTTCTCCCGCCTGGCGGCCCCAGAATACGCCCGCAGGTATAAGGTGAACATCCAGTTCAGGCTGGTCTTTATGCAGGGTAAGTAGTTGGTGAAATTCAGAGACGGTTTGTTCCGATACCTCATTCGCCAGTTCTTCCAGGTACATGATTCGGTTATAGGTTTTACCATTCACCACAAGAGGGTCGACAGGGTCAGGCAAGCCGCGCTTTTGCGCCGCCCGTTGCAAAATGGATAGATCCGCTTTAGAGGTTGAACGCATTACATAGACAATTGGCTTGCCAACCGTTGTTAAATGCTCTTCTTCAGTGCCATCCCAAATTTCCTGAAAACGCGTTAACCAGCGTAACGGGTATTTTAAAATAGGGAAAAAGCGGCTTATTCCTTTCATATAGAGACCTCTGTTTTAAACAGAAACACAGGATACCAACTTCGTGTAAAAATGTCGTTCAAGAAATTACTTGCGAAATCAATTTGCCTGTATATACTCACAGTATCACTGTACAAATAAACAGGTACATTATGCGCCCGTTAACACCAAGACAATCTGAAATTCTTGAGCTTATTAAGGATAATCTGCACGCAACCGGCATGCCGCCGACCCGTGCCGAAATTGCCCATAAGCTGGGTTTTCGCTCTGCGAACTCCGCAGAGGAGCACCTAAAAGCGCTTGCCCGTAAAGGCGTTATTGAAATACTCCCCGGCATGTCGCGCGGTATTCGCCTTGTCGGCGATGACTACGATATAGCCGATGGCCTGCCGTTAATCGGCCAGGTTGCAGCAGGCGAACCTTTATTGGCTGAACAACACGTTGAAGGGCATTACAAAGTTGATGAATCAATGTTTCATCCTGCCGCCAGTTTCTTGCTAAAAGTAAACGGTATGAGCATGAGAGACATTGGAATTTTAGACGGCGACTTACTCGCTGTACATAAAACCGAACAAGCCCGTAACGGACAAATAGTCGTTGCACGAGTTGAAGACGAAGTCACTGTAAAGCGTTTTGAACAGCGCGGGAAAACTATTTTGCTTCATCCTGAAAATAAAGATTTCTCTACCATTACTGTCAATCTTGCGGAGCAAGTTTTTGCCATTGAAGGACTTGCGGTAGGTGTGATCAGAAACGGAGCGACCTTATGAAAACTCAATATCAGCAAAAATTACATCATCCAGGTCTGTGGACTGCCGAAACTGCGGTCTCGCCCTTTCCTATGGATGCGAAAAGCAGCCAGGATTCATTTGACGTCGATAGCCTCTCCCCTGTTGTACAACGGGCTTTGCGACAAAAACCCAGCCAGTGGATAACCGTTATCGGGGGCGACAAAAACGTCATTCAGCAACTTATTGCCTGCGGCGTAGCTGAATCTCAAATTCGCTGGTTACGCAGCCACTCCGCCGAACGCTGTGAATGGGCACTGGAACAGGCTTTACTGGCAGGTACCAGTAGTATGGTTATTGGTTATTTAGACTCTGTTTCCAGTCGTACCTGGCAGCGTGCGAAAATGGCCAGTAAATTGAGCGAGACACAATATTTTCTGTTTGATAAAAACACACTGACATCCCACCTGCACTAACCCCACCTTTGTTAGTGTGTTTTCTTCTCCAAGGCTGCTTTTGCAGCCTTTTTTTAACAGATCCGATTATTTTTTGTTCGTTTGTGTGATTTGATCTGGATCTTTCGTTGTAAATTCGTTAATAAATGCAGTACCCGAATATAAAAATAATATAATAACGATAACTACAACAAAGAGTCAGTAGAGAAAGCGATTTCTGGGGAGAAGCTGTACCTTTTTCTGCTTACCTCTTTGTTCTTCTAATTCAGACGAGCAAAACTCGCTTTGCTGTCTCATTGAAGAATAAGAGGAGAAGCCACGTGAAAATGAAGCCTTTGTGGGCACTATTGGCGCTAACGAGTCTACCGGCTGCTGCTAAGTCGCAACTCAATATGACCCAAGGTGTCACTGAAGTTAGTAACCAGGTTTACGATCTCCACATGACGATTTTCTATATCTGCTGCGTCATTGGCGTAATTGTATTTGGTCTCATGTTTATTTCGATAATCCGCCACAGGAAGTCGAAAAACCCAAACCCTTCCAATTTCCACGAAAACATCAAGGTTGAGATTGCCTGGACTATAGTTCCGCTGCTGATTCTTGCAGGTATGGCAGTGCCGGCGACAACCACACTCATTGCTATGGAAGATACATCGGATGCAGATGTCACGGTGCAAGTCACCGGATCGCAATGGAAGTGGCATTACAAATACTTTGAAAACGAAGTTGAATATTTCAGTCGTTTAGCCACACAACAGGAGCAAATTAACAATCAGTTTGAGAAAGGTGAAAACTATTTATTAGAGGTCGATCGCCCGTTAGTTATCCCAACCAATAAAAAAGTTCGCTTCCTGGTCACTTCAGACGATGTTATTCACAGCTGGTGGGTTCCTGACTTCTCCATTAAAAAAGATGCGAATCCGGGCTTTATTAATGAAACCTGGACCAAAGTAGACGAACCCGGTATTTACCGTGGCCAGTGCGCTGAGTTATGTGGCAAAGACCATGGCTTCATGCCTATCGTTGTTATAGCCAAAGAGCCTGCTGAATACGAAAAATGGATTACCGAGAAAGAAGAAGAGCAACGCAAAGCGCGTGAGCGTGAACAAGAGTTGCTTGCCATGGAAATGTCTAAAGACGAACTCATGGATCTTGGCGAAAAAGTCTACAACAGTACCTGCTCTGCTTGTCATCAAGCTAACGGTCAGGGCATCGACGGAACGTTTCCGGCACTAGCAGGATCGGGCGTTTCGATAGATCCTGAGGCAAAAGATGAGCACATAAACATTGTCGTTAATGGCGTGAACGGAACAGCCATGCAGGCCTTTGGAAGTCAACTTTCCATGCGCGAATTAGCTGCGGTTATCACCTACGAGCGTAATGCCTGGGGTAACGATACCGGAGACCTGATTCAGGCCGCCGATATTAACGAAGTCATGAATCAATAAGGAGACGGTGATGAGCACTGCAGTGGAAGAGACACATCACGACACACACCACGATCATAAGCCGTCTGGTATTGGTCGTTGGCTATTTACTACCAACCATAAAGATATTGGGTCAATGTACTTACTGTTAAGCCTGGCCATGTTCTTTGTGGGCGGCGCCATGGCAATGGTGATTCGGGCCGAGTTATTTCAACCGGGTCTGCAATTAGTTGATCCACATTTCTTTAATCAAATGACCACAGTACATGGTCTGGTTATGATTTTCGGCGCAGTTATGCCTGCTTTTACCGGGCTAGCTAACTGGATGATACCCATGATGATTGGGGCACCGGATATGGCGCTGCCGCGGATGAATAACTGGAGCTTCTGGATACTACCCTTTGCTTTCATGATTTTATTGGGCTCTTTGTTTATGGAAGGTGGAGGCCCGGCATTTGGCTGGACAGCTTACGCACCGCTCTCCACAACTTACAGCTCCGATTCAACTGCATTGTTCGTATTCTCAGTACACATCATGGGTATTTCATCCATAATGGGCGCTATTAACGTCATTGTGACCATTATGAACATGCGCGCTCCTGGCATGAACTATATGAAAATGCCCCTGTTCGCATGGACATGGTTCATTACAGCTTTTCTGCTTATCGCGGTAATGCCGGTTCTGGCCGGTGCTGTCACCATGTTGTTGACGGACAAATATTTCGGCACTAGCTTCTTTGATGCTGCCGGGGGTGGCGACCCGGTTATGTACCAACACATATTTTGGTTCTTCGGTCATCCGGAAGTTTACATCATGATTTTGCCATCCTTTGGTATCATTTCTGCAATTATACCGGCCTTTGCCCGAAAGCGATTGTTCGGCTACTCCTCCATGGTCTATGCCACGGCCGCGATAGCATTGTTGTCATTCCTGGTGTGGGCTCACCACATGTTCACCACCGGTATGCCTGTATTTGCTGAGCTGTTCTTTATGTACTGCACCATGCTCATTGCCGTTCCCACCGGGGTTAAAATCTTTAACTGGGTAGCTACTATGTGGCGCGGTTCCATGACGTTTGAAACTCCAATGTTGTTTGCGCTCGCATTTGTGATTCTGTTTACCATCGGCGGCTTCTCCGGTTTAATGCTGGCTATAATTCCTGCCGATTTTCAGTATCACGATACCTACTTTGTGGTTGCTCACTTCCACTATGTTCTGGTAACAGGTGCCATTTTCTCGATCATGGCAGCAGCTTATTACTGGCTACCTAAATGGACCGGGCATATGTACGACAGTACTCTGGCTAAAACGCATTTCTGGACATCACTTATCTCTGTAAATGTGCTGTTTTTTCCTATGCATTTTGCAGGTTTGGCTGGCATGCCGCGGCGTATTCCTGATTATGCGACCCAATTTGCGGACGTAAACCAAATAACCAGTATTGGTGGTTTTGCTTTCGGCTTGTCGCAGCTGCTTTTCCTTTGGGTTGTTATCAAATGTATAAGAGGCGGTGAAAAAGCAGCAGCTAAACCATGGGATGGCGCAGAAGGACTGGAATGGACAGTTCCATCGCCAGCGCCTTATCACACCTTCGAAAAACCACCGAAAGTGGAGTGATGACTCATGTCTGAGCAGCGCCCCGACAACAGCATTCTGGTTAAGCGACTGTTACTGACAGTCGCCGGGATGTTTGCCTTCGGCTTTGCACTGGTACCACTTTATGATGTTTTTTGTGAAGTGACCGGCTTTAACGGCCGTACCAGTAACGAAGCGGCGGTTTATCAACAGGTTGAAGTGGACGAATCACGAACGGTTAATGTTCAATTTATTACACGAAATGCTAAAGGTATTCCGTGGAAGTTTGAACCGTCGATCAAACAGATCAAGATTCATCCTGGTGAAGTTAAAGTGGTCAATTTCTTAGCAAAAAACCCGACTTCATCAAACATGGTCGCTCAGGCTATTCCGTCTGTTGCGCCAGCTGAGGCCTCTCTTTACCTGAATAAAGTAGAGTGCTTTTGCTTCAACCAGCAACCGCTGGCCGCCGGCGCTGAAACAGAAATGCCAATGCAATTTTATCTGGATCCGGACATTCCCGATCACATTACGACATTTACCCTGTCATACACGCTGTACGATATGACAGCCAATACGTCGGCTGAGCAAATGGTTCAGCTGTTAAAAACAGAATAAGGAATCGACGTTATGGCAGAACAACAAAGTTACTATGTTCCTGCTTCCAGTCCCTGGCCTATTGTTGGAGCAATTGGCTTAGGTTTAATAGCCTGGGGCGCAGGGCACACCGTTATCGACATGAGTAAAGAGCAAGACGGTCATGGCAGTACTGTATTGATCCTTGGCTTAATCGTTATGGCCATCATGCTTTTTGGCTGGTTCCGCGATCAGATTAACGAGTCCATGAGCGGTAAATACAGCAGCCAGCTCGGCGAATCCTACAAACAAGGCATGAGCTGGTTTATTTTTTCCGAGGTCATGTTCTTCGCCGCTTTTTTCGGCGCCCTTTTCTATGCTCGCGTTATTGCTGTGCAATGGTTAGGAGGAGACAGTAACAATGCTATGACCAACGAGGTTCTATGGCCGGATTTTGTCGCGCAGTGGCCGCTGGTGAAAACGCCAGGTGGTACCGAAACTCAGGCTATGGGCTGGTATGGTCTCCCAGCTATTAACACGCTTATCTTGTTAGTCAGTTCAGTTACCTGTCACTTTGCCCACACGGGTCTGGAACAAAATAAACGTAAACAGCTGACCGTAATGCTCGCCATTACGATTATTCTGGGTTGCATCTTCCTATACCTGCAAGGTGCCGAATATGTACATGCTTATCAGGATTTAAATTTAACTTTAGATTCAGGTATTTACGGTAATACCTTTTATATGCTCACTGGGTTCCACGGTATGCACGTAACCTTAGGAACCGTCATGCTTATCATCATGTTCCTGCGGGTTTTAAAAGGGCATTTTACACCAGATAACCACTTCGCTTTTCAGGCGACAAGTTGGTACTGGCACTTTGTCGATGTCGTTTGGTTGTGCCTGTTCGTCGTGGTTTACATACTGTAAGAAAAAATGCCCCGTTTAATAGGGGCGTGGGTTTAAAGGTAAAAAGCCACTAGCCGTCGCCGCTATCAGTATCACAAGGATAACGGCGGCCACTCCCACCCGTTTCCCTAAGTAATGGGACATGGGTGGTTTATTCGGATCGTTACGCAGCATGCTGAATAATGCGCGGAAAAGATTCACCACCATATAACCAAGCAGCAGTACAATAATGATTTTAAAAAAGACCAACATACGTTTTCCTCTTATCGCTACGTTAGTTACTCTGCTGGCAATTGCGGTGTTGGTCAAGCTGGGTTTTTGGCAATTAGATCGCGCAGAAGAAAAACGTAAGCTATTTTCCGATTACGAACAGCAACAATTGAAAGGGGACGCAGCTGCTCTGTCTCAGTTAGGAACAATATCTTCTGAGTCTGATCGCTTTCTTTTCGTTAAGATGAGAGGCGAATTTGTTAGACAACCGGTCTTTTTTCTCGATAATAAAATGACCGATGGCATTGTCGGCTACCAGGTGATTGCGTTGTTCCGTCCTGACGCCAACCCCGACAATTATATTCCTGTTAATATGGGCTGGTTACCGGCTCCGGCATCCCGACAGGAACTACCCCAAATTGATATTGCCGAGGGTAGACAGAACCTTACGGGTTATCTGTACTTCCCTTCGAATAATAAATTTGTCAGTAATACCTATGAAACCGAGTTAGCTGACAACCGAATACGAGTACAAGAGTTTCAGCCTAATGCCATTAGTCAAAAACTCGATATTCCGTTAACTCACTACACCTTTTTATTGAAATCACCAGACACCATAGGCTGGCAACGTAACTGGCAGCCCCAGGTAATGTCGCCCGAAAAACATCAAGGCTACGCGCTTCAGTGGTTTTCGCTGGCCATTGCGTGCTTGGTGATTTTTGTATTCGCTGTTATAAAACTGAATAAACAACCAAAAAAAGAGGAGACCCGATGAGCTCCCTGAATCGCTCTCGCCGTTCCATGATTATTGTTTTCGTTGCCTTTATTGTCCCTTTATTAGCGGCTTGGTTAATTCTGTCGCAGAATTGGTACGAGGCGGGCACAAACAAAGGTACCCTGCTGCAGCCGCCTATCACGCTCGAACAAAAGACCGACCAACTACCGGAGGGCTGGCAACTGGGTTATATCGCCCCGGAGAACTGTGAAACCTCCTGTGAGAATACCTTGTACGTTATGAATCAAGTAGATGTCGCTATTGGTAAGGATACTGACCGCCTCACACCAGTGGTTCTACACCAAAACGAGAGTCTGCAGGCCGATTTTAACCATAGCGCTCCGCATATTACCCAATTAGTGACGCCAGAACTGATTTCGCAACTCTCCGAACTGCCCGAAAATACCGTATTTATTATCGACCCGATGCACAACGTTATGCTGTATTACCCAACTCATGAAGACAAAAAGCAAATGATTGCTGAAGGTAAAAACGTGTTGGCGGATCTTCGTAAGCTGCTTAAATTGTCCAGAATTGGGTAGGGAAATGACATGCGTTTACTGGTAAAAATTAGTGTCTTTTTTGCTTTTATCGTTATTGTTCTTGGTGCTTTTACCCGGCTCACTGAAGCCGGCCTGGGTTGTCCGGACTGGCCGGGCTGCTACGGCTTTCTGGGCGTTCCTTCGCAATCAGAGCAGATTCAGCAGGCGGAGCTCAGGTTCCCGGATGCGCCTGTGGAACACGCCAAAGCCTGGAACGAAATGGTGCACCGCTACTTTGCCGGCACTCTGGGATTATTAATACTGGCCATTGCCATTATTGCCTGGGTTAAAAGCCGTCGTTACAGTCATTACCCTACTCCGGTTAAGTTGCCAACTTTACTTCTGGGGTTAGTGATTTTTCAGGCGGCTCTGGGTATGTGGACAGTCACCATGAACCTGCAACCGCTGATAGTTATGGGGCATTTGCTGGGCGGCTTTTCGGTTATATCGCTGCTATACCTGCTATCGCTGCGGCTGTCATCATTCCGGCTCGCCGGTGGTGACCCGGAATTAAGGCGCTATCGGGGTTTGGCATTTTTTACGCTACTGGTGGTTATTGGTCAAATAGCCTTAGGTGGTTGGGTTGCTGCAAACTATGCCGCCGTAGCCTGCACGGAACTCCCTTTCTGCGAAGGTAACTGGACGGCACAACTGGACTTTGCCGGAGCCTTCAGCATACCCGAGGCCGACACCTATCAATACGGTGCCCATGACTACAACGACCGTATGACCATGCACGTAATGCACAGGGTGGGCGCTATTATTACTTTTTTAGTAATTTGTGCTCTACTCTTTAAATGCTGGCGAAAAGCGAAGTCGCATTTCTTCCGGCGCTCATTAATTGTTATCGGCTTGTTATTATCTTTGCAAATTCTGCTGGGTATTAGTAACGTAGTCTTTCAATTACCGCTTTGGAATGCAGTGGCACATAATGCCGTAGGGGCTTTGTTGTTGCTGTCGCTGGTCGCGTTGAATTACAACCTGTCCAGAAAAGCGTAGAGGAGTTGAAACTATGCAATCCGTTGCCACAAATACTATAACAAAAACGCGCAACGCTCATTGGCGGGACTACCTTGAACTGACCAAGCCCCGCGTCGTCGCTTTACTGTTACTCACCGCCGTGGTTGGCATGTGTCTGGCCACGGAAGAATTGGTATCGCTGAGTGTGCTGGTGCCGGCGCTAACAGGTATTGGACTCATGTCTGCCGCAGCAGCAGCCATTAACCACTTGGTTGACCGCCATATTGACGCGAAAATGGCGCGTACACTTCGGCGTCCGCTGCCTCAGGGAAATTTGTCACCGACAAAAGTCACCGTTTTTGCCGCATCCATTGGTGCTATTGGTTTTGTTACCCTGTATGCCTGGGTTAATCCATTAACTGCCTGGTTAACCTTTGCCAGTATGGTGGGTTACGCTGTGGTTTATACAATGTTCTTAAAACGCGCTACGCCGCAGAACATTGTTATTGGTGGTTTAGCCGGAGCTGCACCGCCGTTACTGGGCTGGACCTCGGTGACCAACGAAATTAACGCGCCGGCGGTGCTGTTGGTGATGATCATATTCACCTGGACTCCGCCCCACTTCTGGGCACTTGCGGTGCACCGCGCTAAAGATTATGCCCGTGCCAAAGTGCCAATGCTGCCGGTAACCCACGGTATTGAATTCACCAAAACCTGTATTTTTCTGTATACCGTTTTGTTGACCGTGGTTTGCCTTATGCCGTTTTTAATTGGCATGACAGGCATGATTTATCTGGTCGGCGTCAGTGTACTTAACGCTATTTTTCTGGCTTATGCCTGGAAGTTGAAATACGCGCCCAGCAAGAAAACAGCCTTTAACATGTTTGCCTTCTCTATCTGGCACCTCATGCTGCTGTTTGTGATTTTACTGGTCGATCACTACGTATAACTGGAGTAAGAAATGAGTCGTATCGTTACGCTGCTGGCGGCGCTTGTCGCCCTTGCAGCCGGATTCGCGGTTTACAATTTTTGGCCGGAAGAAAAGCCGGAGGCTTTAATATACGAGCCCCCTCGTGCCTTAAAATCGTTTAAGTTAAACAGCACAGCCGACGGCGCTATTGAAAACGATTCATTGAAAGGGCAATGGACCTTGCTCTTTACCGGTTATACCTTCTGTCCCGATATCTGTCCAACCACCATGTCCGACTTAAAAGGTGTGCTTCCGGCGTTACAGGAAGAAACCTCCGATCCGGTTAAAGTCTGGATGATTTCAGTTGACCCTCAACGCGATGACATTGAACGTTTAACTCAATACGTTAACTATTTTGGTGACGATTTTGTCGGTGTGCGCGCGGAGCACAAAGAACTGTTCCCTTTCGTCCGCGATTTAGGCTTAATGTATTCTATTCCCGATGAAGGCGAGGAAAATTATCTGGTGAACCACAGCGCCGCTATTATTCTGGTTAATCCTCACGGTCACCGCAAAGCGATATTTAATGCCGACCACCAACGCGGAGAAATACCGGTAGTCGACATGGAGCAGCTGGCAAAAGATTTTGCCATTATTGCCGATTAGTCAGGCCAGCTACCTGTTTCGTCAGGACGGATTAGCGCTACGGAATACCAATAGTAACGAGACTCTGATGCGCTGGGTGCCGTGCAATTGACGCGTGAGCGCCCAATGTTAATGTCCTTTTCAAGCGTCACACTAAACTGAGTATCGCTTTCCCATTCAGGCTTTAAGACTGAACCACCAGCAAAGCACTGCAACGCATCGGTACGCATATCCTCTAGTGTTTCGCCCGCTTCCAGTGTCACACTAATCGTTGGGCGCGTATTTTCATTCGCGATTAAAGGCTCTTCCGGTTGGTAAGCACTTACAGGCATGGCTTTCGAATTCAACTTGGCTTTCAACGTATTTAAATTCGCATAGATACCCGACGCAGGAAAACGCGTAATAATCGTATCTTCACTCCATTTAGACCATGGGCCCGAGTGCTGAGCAAAGGCCAGGAAGCCCCATTCATCCAGTAACGCCCGCAACTCGTTGTTATACTCTCCGTAAGGGTAGGCAAAGTACTTCTGCTGTTCGCCTAAATTTTCATCAATGGCTTCTTGTGCGGTAATAACGTCGTAACGCATGCGTTCCTGCCACTCCTCATCGCTTTCACCTTCTTGCTTGCGAATAAGGTGTGCGTGCGTCTGCCCGTGGTTAGCAATAGTCGCCCCGTTCTGCTGAATCTCTTTAAGCTCTTCCCAGCCCATGTAATGACCGCTGTGCTTACGCATAAGTTCAGGGTTAACGAACACCGTATAAGGCATTTCAAACTCTTCCAGAACCTCTACAGCGTTTTCATAGACGTTTTGGTAGCCATCGTCGAAGGTTATAACGACCGCTTTCTCAGGAAGCTCTTCTCCTTTTTCAATGGCATCACGAGCGTCAGTAATATCAATAACGTTAAAGTTATTGTCCTGCAGATACTGCAGATGCTCACGAAACGTTTCAGGGTCAATTGACGTTACCGCCGGAGTTGAGTCACTGACGTGGTGATACTGCAATACCACCACACTGTCGGCGCTGCCTGCCTGAGCTATGGGTGAGCAGCCCAGCAATAAGGCTGATGCGGCACTCAACGTCATTTTGTTCAACATATTCATACTGACTCCTGATAAAGTATAAAAGCCGTTATTAACCGAGTTTACTTAAGGATAGTTATGCACAAGCTGTTTGGATTTTCATTGTCTGATCACAGCCGCGTTTTTGCGATTGCCCTGCCAATGATCATTTCCAATATTGCTGCGCCTCTTCTCGGTTTGGTCGATACAGCCATCATAGGGCATTTACCCGATGCTATCTACTTATCCGCCGTTGCCGTTGGTGCCATGGTGGTCAGTTTCATTTATCTGCTGGCGGTGTTTCTGCGCATGGCCACAACCGGTTACATAGCTCAGTCGTACGGTGCCGATGACATACATGCTCAGCGCCAGCACTTTAATAACGGCATTATTATTGCGCTGGGTTTAGGTGTCTTAATAGCGGTTAGCAGTCCTTTAATAAATGACTTAGCCATGTGGGTTATCGCCCCTTCCGCCGAGCTCGAGGGCTACGCCCGTGATTACATCGAAATACGCTTATGGTCGGCACCCGCCTCTCTCATAACGCTCGTCGCTCTGGGGGTATTATTAGGCCGCCAAAACAGCCGCAAAGCCATGCTTCTGGTGATAATTACCAACGCCGTGAATGTGGTTATGGATGTGATACTCATTCTTGGCTTTGGACTGAATGTAAAAGGCGCCGCCTGGGCCTCGCTTAGTGCTGAGTGGGTGACCGCTATTGTCGGCTTCTACTGGACCGCCCGCGCGCTGGGCTGGCACTTACGCCACTGGCAGCTCAAGTTTCAGCAGCTGCGTCAGTTTTTAGGCGTTAACGGTAATATTTTTATACGCAGTCTGATACTGCAACTGTGTATGGCAACCATGACCGGCTACGCCACTCGCTATGGCAGCACTATGGTGGCGGTTAACGCCGTATTAATGCAATTCCTTATGCTGATATCGCTGGGACTTGACGGCATTGCTTATTCTGTAGAAGCGCTGGCCGGCGAAGCTAAAGGTCAGAGGCGTTACGATAAAATCCGTTATTGGTGCAAAATTACTTTGCTCTGGTCGTCACTCTTTGCTGTGGTTTATGCGTTAGTTTTCGCCCTGGCCGGCAGTGCAATTATTCGCCTTATTACCGATATTCCTGAAATTATCCGGGTTGCCGAAAACTACCTGCCATGGATAGTAGTGTTGCCACTTATCGCTCACTGGAGCTATTGGTTCGACGGTGTTTTCATTGGTTTGTCGTTCAGCCGTGGAATGCGTAATACGATGATATTAAGCGCTTTAATTGGCTTTCTGCCTTTATGGTGGGCGGGATTGCCGCTGGAGAACCACGGCTTGTGGTTAGCTCTCAGCGGCTTTTTACTCATGCGTGGTATTACCCAGGCAATTTGGCTTAAATACTTTTCCGGAACTTATTAACTGAAAGCTACGATTAATAGTAAGAGTGTTCTCCGGGCTCATGATCAGTGATATCACGCACGCCTTTTACTTCTTCCGGGAAACGCTCAAGCAACTCTTTTTCAATGCCGTTTTTCAGGGTTACGTCAATCATACTGCAACCATTACAGCCACCGCCGAATTGCAGAATAGCAACGCCGTCATCAGTAATTTCTGACACCATCACCTGACCACCGTGGTTGGCAAGCTGAGGATTAATCTCCGCCTGAATCACATATTCTACCCGCTCTATTAGCGGTGCGTCGTCGGCAACTTTACGTGCTTTAGCATTCGGAGCTTTCAGGGTTAACTGAGACCCCATTTCCTGCTCTTCAAAATCAATAGCGGCGTCTTCTAAAAAAGGCGCACTGCCTGAATCCACTACGGCGTCAAAACCATTAAACGGCAGACGCTCGTCGTCCGGTTCGACCGAATCCGGTGGGCAATAAGAAACACCACACTCTGCATTCGCCATACCCGGGTTCACCACAAACACACGAATACATGTGCCGTCGGGCTGATCGGCTAATAGCTTCTGAAAGTGGGACTGCGCTGCTTCTGAAATACGAATCATAAATACTGACCTCACGGCTTATACCTGAGTAAATTACTAGGGTATAGTGTAACCGAAACGCCCTGCAGTTTCTAGTCGTGCTGGTTATAGACAACCGCCCACGCATCCACCGCTCTAGCTCCTTTTTTATAGAGCGCATCGGCTGCTGCCATCATAGTGGCGCCAGTACTCAGTACGTCGTCCACAACCGCTACCGTACAGCCGCTAAAATCCTGTAAAGCGAATTGGCTGCCCCGACTGTTCTCCCAACGTAATGCCTTCGATGCCATATGCTGCATGGGCACCGCTCGTATTTTACGTAACCCGCCCGCAATGTAAGGTAACTCGAGAGCCAGTGACACATGCCGCGCCAATAATGCAGTCTGGTGAAAACCTCTTTTTCGCCAGGCTTGTTGCGTCATAGGCACCGCAACAACGCAGTCCGGTAATACCTGTTCGCGGTAGCAAAGACGTAAATGAGCCGCTAACTGGTTTGCCAGTAAAGGTGCCAGCTCGGCTTTATGGCGAAATTTAAACTGAGTAATAAGCTGTTGTACCTGAGGCTCCCAGCGCAGTGCGCCGTGCCAGTAGCGGCACGGCTTCTGCTCCGCCACTAAATACTGTTCAATATCGGACAAGTGCTGACAGCAGCGCGGATACCAACGCGGCAGTGCTTCTTCGCAATAAGAGCAAAGGCTTGCGGCGGCCACCTTAGAATAACCGCAACTCCAGCAGGTACCCAGTTCAAAAGCATTGGCGAAACGCTGTAAAAACGCTAGCATACCACCCCTTAGTTAATAACTCAGACAGGTAGTATAGTGAGCCTTTCGGTAACGTGCTGTGGCACAGGAACCCCTATTGTTGTACTCCATGGCTGGGGAATGAATGCAAATATTTGGCAGCCTGTGGTACCGACATTAAGTGAGCACTTTCAGTTGTACTGCGTCGACCTGCCCGGTTTTGGTGACTCTGTCTGGTCATCAGAAAATGACGTTTCACTGGAAAGTTTTATTGAACAAATTATGCCAGCCCTGCCGCCACGCTTTCACTTGCTGGGGTGGTCTTTAGGCGGGTTAATTGCGACACAAATTGCGCTGACGCATTCTGACCGGGTTAAGTCCCTAACCACCGTTGCATCCTCACCGCACTTTGTGGAAAGCAACGGCTGGGCGGGGATTAAACCGACCATTCTGGAGCAGTTTCAACAGCAGCTGGACAGCAACTTTAAAAAGACCATTGAACGTTTTTTAGCGATTCAGGCTATGGGCAGCGAGGACGCGCGCGAACAGGTTAAGCAAGTAAAACAGCTGATATTTACCAAGCCAATGCCAGACCAGGGTGTGCTGAAACAGTCCTTGGCCATATTACAAACTGCAGATTTGCGTCGGCAGCTGCCCGACATTGAAGTGCCTTTTAACCGTTTTTACGGACGCCTGGACAGCCTGGTTCCGGAGCGCGCTATCGACGATATTTCTGCGCTGGCGCCGCAATCGAAAGCGGTGGTATTCACCAAGAGCGCACACGCGCCGTTTATTTCAGAGCCGGAACGCTTTGTCAGTGAATTGCTGAAGGTTGTTAAGAACTAATAGCTAAAAACCAAATTAGCGCTGGCACTGGGTGCAGTACACGGTGCTGCGCTGACCCAGACGAACTTCTTTCAACCGGTTACTGCACACCATGCAAAGCTTACCGCCACGCCCGTAAACCTGAAGTTTTTGCGCGAAATAGCCCGGGTTACCGTCCACCTGGGTGAAATCTTTTAAGGTAGTGCCGCCCAGTTCTATCGCGCTTGCCAGTGTTTCTTTTATTATCGGCACCAGTTTCTGGTAGCGCACTTTACTGATTTTTCCGGCCGCTCTTTTCGGGTTGATACCCGCCTTAAACAAAGCTTCGTTCGCGTAAATATTGCCAACACCCACGACCACTTTATTATCCATAAGAAAGGTTTTCACCGACTGCGAACGCCCGCGTGAGCGTTCAAATAAATAGTCGATATTAAACGCGTCGGTTAACGGTTCTGGGCCAAGCTGGCTTAGCAGCTCATGCCCGCTCACATCACCGTCACTGTAGAGCAAAGCACCAAAACGCCGCGGATCATTTAAGCGAAGGGTTTGGCCGTTATCGAACTCTATATCAATATGGTCATGTTTGTAGTGCATTGTTTCGGCTGGAACCACGCGCAGCTTACCCGACATACCCAGGTGCAATATCAGGCAGCCGTTATCCGTTTGTAAGAGCAAATATTTTGAGCGGCGGCTGACCGAACGCAGCACGTGCCCCTCAACCTGATGCACAGTTTCAGGTACCGGCCAGCGCAGGCGCTTATCGTGAACCTTAACCGACTTAATTGTGCGGCCTTCAATGTGTGGAGAAATGCCTAAACGGCTGACTTCAACTTCGGGTAACTCTGGCATAAATCGATAACTTCCTTAATGGCCCAGTAATTGACTAGCAGTAAATTCTATTACACGGTAATTCTGTTGCTGAGCTGGCATACGGATCATCAGCTCGGGCTCTGCATAAAGCTCAATACGCGCTTCTTCGCCCCCGACAAAACCAAAATAAACGTCCGTTATTAAATTTTCAGCTGGCTGTTCGGTTGGCGCCATGGTTAATGCCAACCAGTTTTCAGCAACGCTGGCGGCCGCTTTTTCCGATAAACGACATGGGGCCTGGCATTGCCATTGTCCATCATTTAACGCTAACTTCAGCTGGTCAATTTGTATTGTTCTCAAATATCCGTCTTTCGGTATCAGGCCAATGACCTCGCCCGATTCAGCCTCTTGCGCAATACTGTTATCCGCTTCTTCTTTAACCGGCGGAGCGACATACCAAAACACCACCATAATGATTAATATCACGTAAACCAGAACGTTGTTCCATGCTCTTCGGGTCATGGTCAGTCCAAATATTTTTCGCTTCTCATTCACTTTCATCGGCTTACGCTCTTTGTGCTAAGGTTCAAATAATTCTCTTGGTGCTGTATTTCTTGTTACTGGAGACAGAATACCCTATATTCTCGCGCGACAACAAAATACGGAGCTTTATTGCGTTATGGTTCTATCTGATATTATCGACAAAGTTGCTGACCACGGCTACTGCATTATCGATGATTTCCTGCAGCCGCTGCCTTCGCAGGCTCTGTATCAATACGCACGGCAATTACCCGCGCAATACTGGAACCTGGCCGGTATTGGCCGCCAGCAAAACCAGACCATCAATACCTCGGTTCGCAACGACCGCATTTATTGGTTAACTCCAGAAGAACCGCATCATAAAGACTACCTAAGCATTATGGATGAGTTACGCCACGAATTTAACCGCGAGCTCTTTCTTGGCCTGTTCGATTACGAATGCCACCTGGCGCATTACCCTAAAGGCGCGTTTTATAAGAAGCACCTGGATGCGTTTAAAGGCAGAAGCAACCGAGTGCTCACAACGGTGTTTTACCTGAACCCTGAATGGCAGGAAACCGACGGCGGGCAATTGGTTATTTATGGCGACAAAGGGCAGGTGCTGGAAACGGTACTGCCTAAACAAGGGCGTTTAGTGGTGTTTTTAAGCGACCGCTTTGTGCATGAAGTACAACGTTCCGAGCGTGACCGCTTCAGTATTACCGGCTGGTTCCGTATTAATGCCAGCATTTCCGGCATTGTGGACCCTCCACGCTAAGCTCAAACGTCACCCAATAAAAAACCCAGCCGAAGCTGGGTTTTTTGTAAGCTTTAAACCAATTACTTGATTTTAGCTTCTTTGAAGATCACGTGCTTACGAACCACTGGATCGAATTTTTTGATCTCCATTTTTTCTGGCATGGTGCGTTTGTTTTTGTCTGTGGTATAAAAATAACCTGTACCAGCAGATGATACTAAACGAATCTTATCGCGCATAATTTAGTTCCTTAAACCTTAACACCACGGCCGCGGAGATCCGCTAATACCGTATCGATACCGTTTTTATCAATGATACGCATACCTTTAGTAGAAATGCGTAACTTAACCCAACGCTTCTCGCTTTCTACCCAAAAGCGGTGCGATTGTAGGTTCGGCAGGAAGCGACGTTTAGTCGCATTGCGTGCGTGCGAGCGGTTGTTACCGACTACCGGACGCTTACCTGTAATTTGGCATACTTGTGACATGTCTTTACTCCAAAATTGCTGCAAGCTCGCCTGTCGCCCAACGTGACCTTGCCTATAAATCCGAGGGCGCATTTTATACAGCAAACTGCCCTTCTAATCAAGCTTATACGACGGAAATTTGATCCTTATCGATCGTTCGGTGCGGATTTTACGTGATTTTTAATCAAACCGCCAGTACAAAACTACAACAATCCACGCTCTGCGAAAGAAATTGGATCGCCGGCGCCCACCACGAAATGATCCAATAGCGCCACATCAATTAAAGTCAAGGCTTTTTTGACCCGTTCGGTAACTCGCTGATCCGCCTGGCTGGGTTCTGCAACGCCCGATGGATGATTGTGTGCAAGGATAACTGCCGCCGCATTATACTGCATAACCAGCTTTATTACCTCACGCGGATACACCGGTGCGGCATTAATGGTGCCCTGAAACAGTTCTTCGTAACGTAACAGCCGGTGCTGGCTGTCCAGCAGTAAAATAGCAAAGATTTCGCGGCCCTGATGACGCAGTTGTGAGGTTAAATAGTCTTTAACCATAGTGGGTTCAGTAAAGCCGTCCGAACGCTCCAGCTGCCATTTCAGATAGCGTCGTGACAATTCCAACACAACCCGCAGCTGATTCACACGAGCCGGGCCTATGCCGTTGCAAGCCAATAGCTGCTCAGGTGTAGCTGTTAGCAAGGCGCCTACACCGCCGAAGTCACTTAACAGACGACGCGCGAAGCTGACAACGTCCTGCCCTCCGCTGCCGCTACCAAGTAAAATGGCTAATAACTCTGCGTCGCTCAGGTATTCTGCCCCCTGGGTCTGCAGTTTTTCTCTCGGTCGTTCCGAAACGGGCCATTCCTTGACGCTCATTCTTTTCTCCTTAATTCTTACCTTAATTCTTAAGAGAGAAGTATAACGACCATCTACCCAGTTACGGGGTCTCATGTTATCTTTACACGACTTAACACTGAGGGGTTCGCATGGCACCATTGCAGAACAAACACATACTTTTAGGTATTACCGGTGGCATTGCCGCCTATAAAGCACCTGACCTGGTGCGCCGTTTGCGTGAGCAGGGCGCAGAAGTGCGTGTGGTGCTGACTGCCGGTGCAAAAGCTTTTGTAACCCCACTTAGCTTACAAGCTGTGTCCGGTTTTACGGTCAGCGACGACTTGTTGGATCCCACAGCAGAAGCCGCTATGGGCCATATTGAACTGGCTCGCTGGGCGGATCTTGTTCTTATTGCTCCGGCCTCGGCTAACACCATTGCCCGTATTGCTCACGGCTTTGCCGATGACCTGTTGAGTACCCTGGTTTTAGCCAGTAAAGCGCCGCTCGCCATTGCTCCGGCCATGAACCAACAAATGTGGGCGGCTACTGCGGTGCTGGAAAACATTGAAACGCTACTCAGCCGTGGTGTGCAAATGATAGGCCCGGAAAGTGGCGAACAGGCCTGTGGTGATGTCGGCTACGGCCGCATGAGTGACCCTACAGAAATTGTGCAGGCGCTAATAAAAAAAGCCCCCGAAGCCAAACAAGATTGGCAGGGTAAAACCTTTGTAATTACCGCAGGCCCGACTCGTGAAGCCATCGATCCCGTGCGTTACATCAGTAACCACAGTTCCGGCAAAATGGGCTATGCCCTGTCTGAAGCTGCTGCACGTGCAGGGGCTAAGGTCATTTTAGTATCGGGGCCAACCCAACTGCCAACGCCCGCCGGTGTTCAACGCGTTGACGTAGAGACTACCGAACAAATGCTCAACGCGGTACAACAGCAACTGCCAAACTGCGATGTGTTTATTGGCTGTGCTGCCGTGTCGGACTATCGCGTTGCTGAGGTTGCCTCGCAGAAAATCAAAAAAGAACAAAACAACCAGCCACCGCAACTCAAACTGGTGCAAAACCCGGACATTCTGCAGCAGGTAGCCAGCTCTGAAAAACCGCCTTTTACCGTTGGGTTTGCGGCCGAAACTGAAAACCTAAAAGCCAACGCATTGCGCAAGCTGGAACGAAAGCAACTACAAATGATAATCGCTAACGACGTCAGCCAGGTTGGGCTGGGTTTTAACAGCGACAGCAATAACGCCATTATTTTGAGTAAGGACAGTGAGCAGTCGCTTCCAACAATGAGCAAGCATGATATGGCTATTGCAATTATCGACGCGATAGCCAAACGTTATTTTAATACTATAGCTCGTTAATTCAGGGCTAATTAATAAGAAAGTGAGAATTCCATGACGCAAGTCGAAGTAAAGATTTTAGATGACCGTATTGGCCAGTCTATTCCGCTTCCTGAATACGCCACCCAAGGCTCTGCCGGAATGGATCTGCGCGCCTGCCTGGATCACCCATTAACTATTGAACCAGGTCAAACTCAATTAATAGGCACCGGTATTGCTATGTACATTGGCGACTCAAATTATGCGGCCACTATTTTACCGCGCTCAGGACTGGGCCATAAACACGGTCTGGTGCTGGGTAACCTGGTCGGTCTTATCGACTCGGACTACCAGGGCGAGCTCAAAGTGTCATGCTGGAACCGCAGCAGTCAGGCTTACACCATTGAACCCGGCGACCGTATTGCGCAACTAGTCATTTTGCCGGTTGTGCAGGCACAAATGTCGATTGTTGAAGAGTTCCACGAGACGGATCGTGGTGAAGGTGGTTTTGGTCATTCTGGTCGTTCGTAGTTACAGCAACTAATCATTCTGGCCTCTCAAATAAGGAAAGTTACTGTCATGGCAGAACAAAAGCGTAACCGTCGTGAAGAAATTTTACAGGCTTTAGCGGCAATGCTGGAAACCAGCCCGGGTCAGCGCATTACTACAGCAAAACTGGCGGCTAATTTAGGCGTTTCAGAGGCGGCTTTATATCGTCACTTTCCGTCGAAAGCGCGGATGTTTGAAGGGCTTATCGAGTTTGTTGAAGACACCCTGCTAACCCGTATTAATATGATTATGGACGAGGAGAAAAACACTCTCTCCCGTTGCCACGCGATATTGCAGCTGTTGCTAACGTTTGCCGAGCGTAACCCCGGTATTACCCGTATTATGACAGGTGATGCATTAATGGGTGAGCATGACCGTCTGCGTGGTCGTATGGAAGATTTGTTCAACCGTATAGAAAGTTCAATTAAGCAGATACTGCGCGAGAAAGCGATGCGCGAACAGCAGCGCTTTATTGTGGACGAAGCGGTATTGGCGAACTTATTGCTAAGCTATGCCGATGGCAAAATCAGTCAGTTTGTACGCTCTAACTTTAAGCGTTTACCGACCGAGCATTTTTCGGCTCAATGGCAGGTAATGGAGCAACAGCTGGTTAGTTCCTAGGTACGTGCGTAAATAAAGGCGTAAAACAGATCACTGTAAACAGATCACTCTGTTTTACGCTCACGGCTTAATAAGTCGATGGCGGCCTGTTGCGGTTCTTTGTCTTCATAGAGGACCGCATATATCTGCTCACAGATGGGCATTTCCACTTCGTTGCGTGCGGCTAAAGCAACCACTTCACGGGTATTACGGTAGCCTTCGACCGACTGCCCGATACTCTTCAGTGCTTCATCTACCCCTTTACCCTGACCTAAAGCCATGCCAAAACGCCGATTACGCGACTGATTGTCGGTGCAGGTCAGAATTAAATCGCCCAAACCTGCCATACCGGTAAAGGTTTCGCTTTTTGCGCCTAACTTCAGACCTAGCCGGGTAAGTTCAGCCAACCCACGGGTAATAAGTGCCGTGCGGGCGTTAGCACCAAAGCCAATACCGTCGGCCATACCAGCACCAATAGCTATGACATTTTTAACCACGCCACCCAACTGCACACCTATAAAGTCGTTGTTGGTATAAACCCGGAAAGAGCGGTCACAATGCAGAAGCCCGGAAAGCTCTTCGACAAAGGCCTGATCAGTTGACGACATAGAAATGGCAGTAGGTAACCCTTTGGCCATTTCAATAGCGAAAGTAGGACCAGATAACACCGCTAGCGGATGCTCGTCGCCCAGAGTTTCTTCTGCGACTTCGTACAAAAGGCGCCCACTGTCCGGCTCTAACCCTTTGGTTGCCCAGGCAACGCGGGCATGCTCCGCTAACAAAGGTTTTGCCTGCTTCAGCATAGATGAGAACGAATGGCTGGGAACCACCACCACCACGTTTTTCACGTCTTTAAGGGCCTCGCCTAAGTCGGCAGTAACCTTTAATGATTCGGGAAACGGGCACGCCGGCAGGTACTCTTCGTTTTCATGAGCCGTTTGCATAACGGCAACTTTATCGGCATCCCGCCCCCACAAGGTAGTAGAAATGCCTTTACGGGCAAAACAAATAGCAAGGGCGGTCCCGTAAGAGCCCGCCCCTAATACTGTCACCTGAGGTGTCTGCATTATTGTATCTGCTTACGCGTCTGCAGTTTGCTGACCCTGAGCCTGTTCAGCTTGCTGTTGCATGTGACGCTGGAAAATCGCATCAAAGTTAACAGGAGCCAGGTTCAACTGTGGGAAAGTCGCACGGTTAACAAGGTTTGAAACGCACTCACGAGCGTAAGGGAACAAAATGTTCGGGCAGAAAGAACCCAGCATATGCGCCAGTTGGCCTTCCTGAACTTCTTCACCAATAGTGAAAATACCCGCCTGATGTACTTCACAAAGGAAAGCAACGTCGTCTTCAACTTTGTTGGTTGCCGTCAGAGTCAGTACCACTTCGTAAACACCGTCTTCAATTTTTTCGTGTTTAACGTTCAGGTCTAATTTAAGGTCAGGCTTCCATTCTTTACGGAAAATAGCCGGAGAGCTTGGAGTTTCAAAAGAAATGTCTTTAGCGTAGATACGCTGGATAGCGAATTGTACTTGCTGCTGTTGGTTTTCAGCTGCGGCGCCGTTTGCTTGCTGTTCTTCAGCCATGATTTTACTTCCTATTCTTTTTTAAGTATTAGACGAATTTTATTATTTTTTCTGCGAAACCGGCAATTTGGCACTGCGCCATGTGTTCATACCACCTTGCAGCACAGCAACTTGAGTAAACCCTTCAGCCGTTAGCTGGCTAACTGCCGATTTTGCCGTCATTCCTGTTGCACAGACTATCACAATGGGGGCTTCTTTAAACTTTTCAATAGAGGAAAGTTCTTTTTGTTTAATTTTTTCCATCGGTAATGACACCGATCCGTGAATGTGCCCTTTCTTAAATTCATCCGGACTACGAATATCAACAAAAACGCCATCGCCGCGGTTTACCCATACCGTGGCCTCTTGCGGTTCTAAGTTTTTTGTCGGTGACATAGCCGAGCGAATCGAGGTCACAATCAGTGCGACTAGCAGCACAACCCAGATACCACTCATCATCGGGTTGCTTTTGACAAATTCCATTATTTCTTGCATAAGACCTACCAGTATTCGTCGGTAACAGAAAAGAGTTGCGGGTCAAGAGTATACCTGTACAAATCGCAGTTTCCAGAAAAATCTTGGGTGGATGCGTAAGCTCTGGAAATCGAGTAGAATGTTGACTAATTTCATCAGTGAAAACACCGAGCAATGAGGCCCATTATGACTCCTACGATTAAACCTTTGGTATTGTTGATTCTGGACGGCTGGGGTTATCGTGAAGATGCCCCCGATAATGCAATAGCCAAAGCGAATACTCCGGTTATGGACCGTTTATGGGAAAAGTACCCGCATTGTCTGGTAGACGGCTCCGGCGATGCGGTGGGTTTACCGGATGGCCAGATGGGCAACTCCGAGGTGGGTCACGTTAATTTAGGCGCCGGCCGCATCGTTTATCAGGACTTTACCCGCATTAGCAAGGCCATTTCTGATCGCAGTTTTTACAATAACTCTGTACTTTGCGACGCCCTGAAAAAAGCTAAAGCTGCTAAAGGCGCAGTCCATATTATGGGCTTACTCTCTGCCGGTGGTGTTCACAGCCATGAAGACCACCTTATTGCTATGATTGAAATGGCGGTGGAAGAAGGCGCAGAAGACGTTTACCTTCATGCTTTCCTGGATGGCCGTGACACACCACCAAAATCGGCACTGACTTCCATTGAACGTTTTGAAGCTTTATTTGCACGCTTGGGCAAAGGTCGTTTTGCTACCTTAAGTGGCCGCTTCTATGCCATGGACAGAGACAAGCGCTGGGAGCGTATTGAGCAGTCATACAAAGCCGTTTATCACGGCCATTCCGGCGTTACGTCGGCTAATGCTACCGATGCATTAAATAACGCCTATGAGCGCGGTGAAACCGATGAATTTGTCACACCGGTCGTTATTGGCCAGCCTGCTCCAATTGCTAATGGCGATTCAGTGTTCTTTATGAATTTCCGTGCTGACCGCGCCCGTGAAATGACTCAAGCCTTCATCGATAATGACTTTGGTGGTTTTGACCGCGGGCCACGCGCTGACATCAGCGAATTCGTTATGCTGACCCAATATGCCGATACCCTGGAAGCCCCCAGCGCCTTCCCACCCGAGCCTTTGAATAATGTTTTGGGTGAATGGCTGGCTAAGCATGATAAAACTCAGCTGCGCATTTCCGAGACAGAAAAATACGCACACGTTACTTTCTTTTTCAGCGGCGGACGCGAGCAGGAATTTGAAGGCGAAAAGCGTGTTCTTATTCCTTCACCTAAAGTTAAAACCTACGATTTACAACCAGAAATGAGCTCAGAACAACTGACCGATGAATTGGTTGCAGCCATTGAGTCTCAGGCCTTTGACGTAGTGATTTGCAACTACCCGAACGGTGACATGGTTGGTCATACTGGTAATTTTGATGCTGCCGTTAAAGCTTGTGAAGCCGTTGACCACAGTGTCGGACGAGTGGTTTCGGCATTAGAAGCCGTTGGTGGTGAATGTCTGATAACGGCGGACCATGGCAACGCAGAGCAAATGAGTGATGCCACTACCGGGCAGGCGCATACCGCTCATACTAACGAACTTGTACCTTTCATTTATGTGGGCCGGCCGGCTAAAGCGCAAAATGGACGTTTATCTGACGTTGCCCCAACCATACTGCACTTAATTGGCATGGAGCAACCAGACGAAATGACCGGTACTTCGTTAATGACTTTAGAGCAGGATTAACTTATGCCAATAAGGCTGTTTTGGGCAATGGCGCTGGGGCTGGTTGTTATCAGCCCCGGTTTAGCGCAGGACTATAGCGAAGACGATAAAGCCTCAACTCAAGCCGAAATTGCAGCTGTTAAAAAGGAACTCGCTAAGCGTTTGCAGGCTATAGAAGAGCGAAGCAGCGCACTAAATTCAACTGAACGGCAACTGCGTGATCTGGAAATAGAAACCTCTGAGATAGCCGGTTCTTTACGTCAGACCGAAACCCAACTTAAAGAAATTAACACAGAAATAGCTGACTCAGAACAACGCCGCGAAGAGCTTAAGCAAAAACAAAAACAGCAGATGACACAACTGGAAGATCAACTGGTTTCCGCTTATATGAACGGTAATCACGACTTTCTGAAAATGCTGTTAAATCAACAAGACCCTGGCGAATTTGAAAGAATGCTGAGCTACTACCAATACATGAATGCCGCCCGAGTCGAAGAAATTGAGGTTATTCGGCGCACTCAGGAAGAAATTGCCACACTGACAGAGCAGCTTAAACAACAACAAAACCAGCTAGCCAGCTTACAGGAAGAACAGGAAAAGCAACGAGCACAGCTGGAACAGCAGCAACACCGACAAGAAGAGAAGTTAGCAGAGCTGCAACAACAGCAACGTAAAGACCGGTCCCGGGTGAATCAGCTGGAGCAAAGCCGGGAGCAATTAGAGCAGGTATTAAGTGCCATTGAAACCGCCCTGGCCCAGCAAAAGGACGTTCGCCTGGTTGGTCTGCAAGCAGTCAAGAATCAACTTCGCTGGCCAAGTGACGGAGACGTGAAGCGTGTATTCGGACAACGCCGCGAAGGCCCGGTTAACTGGAAAGGTGTACTCATTGAAGGACAAAACGGGCAATCCGTTCGTTCTATTGCCAACGGGCGTGTGGTATATGCAGACTGGCTGCGAGGCTTTGGTTTAGTCATCGTTATTGACCACGGTGAAAGTTATATGAGCTTGTATGGTCACAACCAGACATTAACAAAAGCGGTTGGTGATAAAGTGCGTAAAGACGAAGAAATTGCACTGATGGGCCAGTCTGGCTCACGCAATAACGCGGCACTTTACTTTGAAATTCGCCATCAGGGGCGTCCACAAAATCCAAGTAACTGGATACGCTAATGTTAAGATGTGTGCTAGCTTTCGGTTTATTACTGAGTCTGGCGGCTCCAGTCTGCGCCGCTAAAATAGCCATTGTTATCGATGATATAGGCAATAATAAAAACGATTTAAAAGCAGCTCTGTTACCCGGCAATATCAGTTTCGCCGTGCTGCCCTATACCCCTTATGCCCGCGCTTTTGCTTTACGTGCTCATCATCAGAAAAAACAAATATTACTGCATATGCCAATGGAAGCCGTGGAAAATAACCGACCGGGTCCCGGAGTGGTTACCGCGGGTATGAACAATGTGCAGATCAAACTGCAACTGGTTGATGCTCTGGACTCAATACCTTACGTTGCTGGCGTGAATAATCATATGGGAAGCAAGTTGACCCAACTGCAAACGCCCATGCAGGCAGTGATGGAAACACTGGCAGCGCGCAAACTCTTTTTTATTGATAGTCGGACATCTGAGTTCAGCGTTGCAGAACAAATGGCGGGAGAATTTGGTGTACGGACATCACATAGACATGTGTTTCTAGATAATCAGGTTGATGAACCCTATTTACGGCAGCAATTTGAGCAACTGCTGAGTATAGCCAAACGTCAGGGACAAGCCATAGGCATTGGCCATCCGTATCCGGAAACCCTGAGCTTTCTGCAAAAGCAACTGCCACAATTAAAAGAGCAGGGTATTGAGTTGGTATTCGTATCTGAGTTAACCACTGTGGCTAACCGCAATGGGTATCTTCTTCCAGTGACGTCAGCAAAATAAGCGCCTCTTCGCGAGTTTCGCCACAGACATAGTCATCGGCAGAAAACTCGCCACACACTTTCGGCCGCTCTGGCTTCCCGAACAAACGACACAAATTATCGTCATCGAGTTGGACACAACGCACACCCGCAGGTTTGCCCTTAGGCATACCGGGGATAGGAGAACTAATTGAGGGGGCTATGCAGCAAGCACCGCAACCAATGCGGCACTTCATTTAACTCATTGCGACACGGAGTTTCTTCATCGCGTTTTGTTCAAGTTGGCGAACACGCTCTGCCGAAACTTCGTATTTTGCTGCCAGGTCATGCAGCGTTGTTTTGTCTTCCGTTAACCAACGAGACTGGACGATATCCTGACTGCGCTCGTCTAAGTGACTCATTGCACCCAGCAGTTTCTGCTGTGTGTGGCTCTCGTAATCTTCCGCTTCAATTTCTGCAGCTAAGTCGGAACGCTTGTCTTCCAGATACATCGCCGGAGAATAGGCACTGCCCTCTTTCGAGTCGTCGTCGTCTGAACTCAGTTCAAACGCCTGGTCGTGGGCACTCATGCGAGTTTCCATTTCCAGCACTTCTTTAGTACTGACACCCAGCTCGTTAGCTACCGTTTCAACTTCTTTCTGGCTAAACCAACCTAAACGCTTTTTCATTTTACGCAGGTTAAAGAACAACTTACGCTGTGCCTTAGTGGTTGCCACTTTAACAACGCGCCAGTTACGCAGCACGTATTCATGAATTTCTGCTTTTATCCAGTGAACAGCAAAAGACACCAGACGCACACCAACTGATGGATCAAAGCGTTTCACGGCCTTCATTAGACCAATATTGCCTTCCTGAATTAAATCGGCTTGCGGCAGACCATAACCCGAATAACTACGAGCTACGTGTACCACAAAGCGGAGATGCGACATGATGAGTTCTTTCGCTGCATCAAGGTCACTGTTCTCGTATAATCTTGTTGCCAACGCCTTTTCTTTTTCGGCGGTGAGCATAGGAATACGGTTGACTGACTGAATATAGCCGTCGAGTCCTGCCCCTTGGGGAACCGATAATGCCATAGTGTTTAATTCAGTGCTCATTTAACAACCTCTACTTAAAATACCGACTTAATTACTGCTTTTTCAGTCAGCTTTTAAGACCCTTTTTGAGTCTAAAAGTTCCATTATGATCATTGCAGATCAGGTAATTCAGTATAACTAAGCCTATGGCTTTCGCAACCCCATTTTATTCAGGTTCTATGCTTTGTATATGACGTCTTACAGCTAAGTAAGAACCTGCTAAACCTAATCCCACAGCGACCAACCATATAATCAACAGCTCGCCTAACGTCAGACCATTTAATTGGAAAGGCGTTTCGTAAAGTTCAGTTAAATCTACTACGGCACTCTCGACCCACCAGATCAGTAACGCGGTTGCTAACCAGGCAACCAGTCCGCCAATAATTCCGTACCAGACTCCGGTGTATAAAAAAGGACGCTGAATAAAAGCGTTAGTCGCGCCAACCAGTTTCATCACCATAATTTCGTCACGCTTGGACAGTATATTTAACCGAATCGTGTTCCCGACAATAAGCACCACCGACAAACACAACACCACGGCCAGCGCTCCGAGAATATCCTCAATTAAATTGAGAATTCCCTGCAGTCGGTTAAGCCATTCCAGGTCCATTTTCGCGTAAGCGACTTCACGCTGCTTTTCCAGCCGGTTGAGCAATTCCTCTGCCCGCTGCGGCGAACGATGCGACTCAGCCGGAATAACGACCAGCACATCCGGCAGCGGGTTTGACGAGAGGTAATCCAGTGTTTCACCAAAGCCTGACTCTTTCTGAAACTCTTCCAACCCCTGCTCTTTGGGAATAAGGCGCACTGACTCAACACCTTCAGAGAGTTCCGTTTGAGTTTTTAATGTGTCGACTTCAGATTGCTGCAGATCCTTCCTTAAAAACAAAGTAACTTCAGAGGCTTCCTGCCAGTTATCAGCAATACTGGTGGTATTTTTGACTAACACGTAAAGCGACGAAGGCAGCGTCAGACTCAGCCCCAGTACCGCCATAGTCATGAAAGAAGCAAAAGGGTTACGCCACAACTCGCCTAAACTGGCAATGGCCTGCTGGGCATGATGCACTGGAACCATAATAAGCCGACGCCACCAGGGTAAGCGGCCGCGATTGCTGGCACCTTTTTCAATGCTGCGGTTGCGGAACAATAAACTCATAGTTCACTGTCCTCCAGGCCATCGTTAATCATGCGCCCGTCTTTTAAGGTTAAAGTGCGGTAGCGTAAGCGCGCAATAAGGCCTAAATCGTGGGTGGCAATGAGGACAGCAACACCGACTTTATTAAATTCTTCAAACAGCCGGATAATTTCCATCGACAACTTAGGATCGAGGTTACCGGTGGGCTCATCGGCCAGTAGTAAAGGTGGTTTGGTAACAATAGCGCGGGCAATACCCACTCGTTGCTGCTCACCACCAGACAGCATTTTCGGATAATGTTTTACTTTGTCGGCTATACCCACTTTCTCAAGCGCAGCCACAACACGTTTGCGCGCTTCCTGAACGCTGTAACCTTCAATAATCAGCGGCAGCGCAACGTTATCAAACACCGTTTTATCCATCAGCAGGCGGTGATCCTGAAAAATCATGCCAATATCGCGACGCACATAAGGCACTTGCGAGGGCTTAATCTTTCGCAAATCGTGCCCATTAATCAGCACCCGGCCTGCGGTTGGTCTTTCCATTAAACTGATGAGTTTGAGCAAGGTACTTTTACCTGCGCCGGAGTGACCCGTTAAAAAAGCCATTTCACCGGGCTCTACGTGGAAGTCGACATGGCTTAGCGCCTGATGGCCTCCACGATAGGTTTTACTGACTTGCTCAAAGCGGATCATGATTAACTCGCTGTTGTCTGTTCTGATTCGTCTACGTTACGGTCAAATAGCGCCGCGATAAAGTCTTTTGCCACAAAAGGCCGTAAATCTTCTAAGCTTTCGCCCACACCAATATAGCGAATAGGTATGGCGAACTGGTCTGCGACCGCGAAAATCACCCCGCCTTTTGCGGTGCCGTCGAGCTTGGTCATCACAATACCCGAAACGCCCACAGCCTCGGTAAAGAGTTTTGCCTGACTAATAGCATTCTGTCCGGTACCAGCGTCAAGCGTCAGCATCACTTCGTGCGGTGCTTCCGGATCCAGCTTTTTCATTACCCGAACCAGCTTTTTCAGCTCTTCCATTAGGTTGGCTTTATTTTGCAGGCGTCCGGCGGTGTCCGCAATAAGCACATCAACGTCGCGTGCTTTGGCGGCCTGCAGCGCGTCATAAAGAACCGAGGCACTGTCGGCTCCGGTATGCTGAGCAATAACCGGAATGTCGTTACGCTCGCCCCAAACCTGCAGCTGTTCTACCGCCGCCGCACGGAAAGTATCACCGGCAGCCAGCATTACTGACTTACCTTCTGCTTTAAATTGCTTAGCCAGCTTACCAATAGTGGTGGTTTTACCCACACCGTTTACGCCGGTCATTAGAATCACATAAGGAGAATCAGATTCCGGTATTTCCAGGCGTTTGTCGACTGGCTTTAAAATCTCAGCTAATTGCTCTTGTAACAACTCATACAAAGCTTCCGCGTCTTTTAACTGCTTGCGGTCGGCTTGTTTTGTCAGGTTGTCGATAATTTTGGTAGTGGTCGCGACGCCCAAATCCGCCATGAGTAGCTGAGTTTCAAGTTCTTCAAACAGGTCGTCATCAATTTTCTTACCGCGGAATACGCCAATAAGACCTGAACCGATAGAACCGGAAGTTCTGCGTAAACCTTGGGTCAGACGTGCCCAGAAACCTTTCTTCTCACCCTTCTCTTTTGGTGCGACTTCGGTTGGTTCTGGCTTAGCTTCGGATTTAGTTTCTGATTCTGGCTCTGGTTCAACTATGGGCTCAGGCTCGCTAACCACTTCAGGCTGAGCTGCTTCTTTCGCTTCCGGAGCAGTTTTTGCCGCATGCGATTCAGCAGTAACTTGCGCACAATCGTCAACTGCACTGGGCAATTCTTCTCGTGTCTCAGTTCGTTCTGGTTCTGGCTGGTCCTGAGGCTGAGGCTTAGATTCAGGTTCAGCTTCTGATTCAGGCTCTTGCTGCTCCTGTTCTTCGACTACCGTCTCTTCTTTTTTCTCTTCGGCCTCGGGTGCTTTCTTATTACGCTTTTTCTTAAACAGCGAAAACATCGACATATTGGTTTCCTTGGAACTGACACGCAGGAATCGTTAAACTATAGGCTTTAGTTTACCATGCTGTTAACAAACTGACGACGGTCTGAATAAAGGAAGCCACAGAGTGAGACAAAAACGCCAGACAAGCGCCAGCGGCGACTATCGGATTATTGGCGGACAATGGCGCGGTCGTCGCCTTCCCGTTGCCGACAGCCCGGGTTTAAGACCCACCACGGACCGCGTACGCGAAACTCTGTTTAACTGGCTGCAGTGGGACATTACCGACGCCCGGGTGCTGGACTTATTTGCCGGCAGTGGCAGCTTAGGTTTCGAGGCTGCGTCGCGTGGAGCGGCTCAAGTGACCCTGATTGAGGCCGTAAAAACGGTAAGCCAGCAGTTACAGAACAATGTCAGCTTGTTAAGCAGTGAAAACATTGATGTTATTACTCATAACGCACTCGACTGGCTGCAAACTCAATCCGCTGAAGCATACGACATTGTTTTTATTGACCCGCCGTTTCGCGAAGGGCTGGCTGATAAAACGTTAAAACTACTGGATGAAAATAACTGGCTGACAGCCGACAATCGGGTGTATCTGGAAACAGAAAAAGAGTGGCCGCTTAAATTACCGGCAAACTGGCGCGTGACCAAAGAGAAAACTCACGGACAAGTTTGCTTTCGTTTACTGACTAAGGACATAGCATGAAAGTTATTATTATTGCGGGTAAAGTGGTTTTTGCCGTTATCTGGCTGGGTCTTTTTGCTCTGCTTGCAGGGGCAAACGGCGAGCTCAGCACTCAGTCCATTGGTTTGCTGAGCTTGCTATTAGCCATTATGGTTATTACCCACTTACTGCTGCTTGGTATTTTTGTAGCCACCATGAAAGAGGTATTCCCCTGGCGCAAAGGCGACAGCTGGCAAATTCTGGCCTTTGGCATTTTCGCCTGGCTGTCTATTCTTCAGCGTCCAAAGCCAGACCAAGGTTCGACACCCCCTCGTCGTTAAGCATCATTTTTAACTGGCTTACCAAAGCTCTGTTTACCGCAGGCTGTTGTTCAAGAAAGTTGATCATGGCCTGCTGAATAGCCACTTCGTATTCCATTAGCTCATGTGTCTGAACGTGCTCTTTTAACTGCTCGGTGCCCACTTCTTCGGCGTCATTGAGTTCAATAAACTTCGCCACACTGGCTTGCGATATTTTTGCCACATCAAGAAAATTAGAGGCGTTATCGTCCAGCAGTCCCTGCAACAACGTACTCAACGCCGTGCAGGCATCCATTGCCGGGTAGACACCCAGCATATCGTGCCCGTATTCACTGGGCGTTTGTTCGTCCACTTTTTCCTGCCAGCGGGCAAAGTTAACCTTGGTTTTCTTCGGGTTCGCGACCCAGTCCCAGCAGGCATTTAGCGTGCCGTGCAAAGGTTTACTGTCGCCAAAGCCGGTTAACTGATGGAAGAAGTCGTAATTAGGAACCATGCGTTCGCACAAATATAACGCCATAACAATTTGCTGTTCACGCGGTAGTTCGCGTATGCGCTGAAAGGTATCGAGTTGACTCACGTTCCGGCTCCAGACAGTGTATGCTTATCACTGTGTCGTTTTATTCGTTAAGGGCTCGTATTATGCCGAAGTTATCGCTCCCCTGCCATGCCGATGTCGTACAAGCGCAGCAAAGAATTAATAGCTATACCGTCAAGACCCCTGTGCTGACAAACCCTGCGTTAAATCAGCAATTGGGCTGCGAATTATTTTTCAAATGCGAGAATTTGCAACGTACCGGGGCCTTTAAGTTCCGTGGTGCCACTAACGCGTTACTTAAACTTAGCCCGGAGCAGCGCCAGCAAGGGGTTATCACCGTATCTTCCGGCAACCATGGTGCGGCATTAGCCCATGCAGGTAAAGCTTTGGGTGTAAAAGTAAAAGTCGGCGTACCCACTAATGCTCCCGCAATAAAACGGCAAAACATTGAAGCCGGCGGTGCGGAAATTACCAACATAGAGCCGGGTATGGCAGCGCGTGAAGCCATTGTGGCTAAGTGGCAGAACGAAGGTGAAAGCCACTTTATACCGCCTTATGATCATGCCGACATTATTGCCGGTCAGGGCACAGCAACACTTGAGTTACTGGAGCAAACTGACGCACTGGATGCGGTAATAACGCCACTGGGTGGTGGTGGTTTGCTCTCAGGCGCCTGTCTTGCCTGCGACGATACCGAAATACAAGTGTTCGGCGCGGAGCCGGAATTAGCGAATGATGCCTTTTTATCGTTAAAAGCCGGAGAGCGGCAACCGGCGTTACCCGCGAAAAGCCTGTGCGATGGTTTACTGACTCAAATTGGTGAGTTGCCTTTTGCCATTATTCAGCAGCGTATCAGCGATATCTTAGTCTTGAAAGACGAAGACACCCTAAGCGCCATGAAGCTGATTTGGCATCATCTGAAAATTATTGTGGAACCGTCGTCTGCTATCGCTTTAGCTGCGGTTATACAAAATAAGGCGCTATTTGAGGGTAAACGAGTAGGCCTGGTGCTAAGTGGTGGTAACGTTGCAGCGCAGCCGGAAAATGTAAAGCTGCGCCAGTAGTCAAACCGCGTTCAAAACTTAGGTTGCGAAGATTTGACTGTCGTCGTTAAAGGTCTTAAATTCCAGCGCGTTACCGCAGTAATCGTAGAAGAACATGGTGCCCTGCTCGCCCGGCTTGCCTTTAAAGCGAATGTAGGGTTCTATGACAAATTCAATATTCGCGGCTTTCACACGTTCTGCCAACGCTTCCCAGTCGTCACGTAATAAGACTACACCAAAATGCGGAACGGGAACCGAATGACCATCAACGCCGCTGTGATTTTTTAAACCGGCAACATTGGGTGCAACGTGAGTCACAAACTGGTGACCAAAAAAGTTCCAGTCTATCCATTCGTCACTGCTGCGTCCCTGTGACAGCCCAAGCACATCGCCATAAAACGCACGGGCATTATCGAGTGAGCTGACAGGAATGGCTAAATGAAAGGGTCGTACATTGGTTGTGTCTGACATACTGCTAAATTGCCTTACTCTTTAGCCACTTAGTGGCTGAGCTTTGCCGTTATGTTTTGTGATGTGTTGGTTTGCGGCGAACGACGCCACATTCTGACACCAATAGCGAACACGAGAAGCGCCCAGTTTACCGGCGGAATGAAACCGGCGGTTAATACCGCTAACAAATTCCATAGCGGCTTTTTCTGATGCTGGCCCACTAAAGTATAAAACAATAGAGCGGCTACGAGTCCTTGCAGTACCATGAGGCTCAATAGCATAAGTCTTTCCTTTTCGTTATTTATGCAACGCTTTTGCGTTTTTATTTTTTGTTCTAAATCAGTTTTTACTCGCAAGTAATTACCGATAGATAAAGACTACTCAATTATGACTAAACTGTAAAACTTTGTATAAACCTATGAAATTAAAAGCAAAAAACCGGCTCAAAGGCCGGCTTTACATATTAAAAATTGAATTTTTAATCGTTAATAGCGATTAAAATGCATTAAGCGCGTTGTCTAAGTCGTTTTTCAGATCATCCAGATCTTCAATGCCAACCGACACCCGCACGAAATTATCCAGAATGCCTAACTTCTCACGATTCTCTTTTGGAACCGATGCGTGAGTCATAATAGCCGGGTGCTCAATCAGTGATTCAACGCCGCCCAAGCTTTCTGCCAGAGCAAACACTTCTACCGATTCCAGGAATTTGCGCGCCGCTTCTAAATCACCTTTCAGTAAAATAGAAACCATACCGCCGAAGCCCTGCATCTGCTTTTTAGCCAACTCGTGCTGGGGGTGGCTCTCAAGCCCTGGGTAAATGACTTTTTCAACTTTCGGATGTTGCTCAAGCCACTTGGCTAATTCCATTGCCGCTTCGTTGTGATGACGCATACGCAATGCCAACGTCTTCACGCCGCGCAATGCCAGGTATGAATCAAACGGACCGGCAATAGCACCTGCTGAGTTCTGTAAGAACAGCATGCGCTCGACCAGGTCGTCATTGTCGCCAACAACCGCAATACCGCCAACCATATCAGAGTGACCGTTGAGGTATTTGGTTGCCGAGTGCATAACCATGTCGGCGCCCATTTCCAGCGGACGCTGGTTAAACGGCGTGGCAAAAGTGTTGTCCACCACCACAATAATGTCCGGATTCTTTTTCTTAGCCAGTTTTACAATAGCTTCAATGTCGACCAGTTTCAGCATCGGGTTGCTTGGCGTTTCCACCCAGATCATGCGGGTGTTGTCCTGAATACTTGCTTCCACTGCGCTTAAATCAGCTAAGTCGACATAAGAGAATTTCAGGCCAGCAGAGCGTCCGCGCACTTTATCGAATAAGCGGAAGCTACCGCCGTATAAGTCATCCATAGCAACGATATGGTCGCCGCTGTCTAATAACTCCAAAATAGTCGAGGTTGCCGCCATACCAGACGCAAAAGCCAGACCTTGCTTGCCACCTTCTAAAGAAGCAACTGAACGCTCCCAGGCAAAACGCGTCGGGTTATGTGAGCGCGAATATTCAAAACCTTTGTGCTGACCCGGGCTTTCCTGTGCGTATGTTGAGCTGGTGAAAATTGGCGGCATAACCGCGCCTGTTACCGGCTCAGGAGACTGCCCGCCGTGAATGGCGCGCGTCGCGAATTTCATTGTTTTTTCATTTGCCATGATTCAGGTTCCTTAATTTACAACAAGTATTACAGCAGGTTTTGCTCACGCATCCAGTCGTCATTGAACAACTTGGACAGGTAACGGTTACCCGTATCACAAGCTAGCGTCACAACGCGTTTTGGCTCGGTTTGTTGTTGGCAATAACGCAGCGCCGCTGCAATTAAAGTACCGCTTGATGAACCCACCATAACGCCTTCTTTTTCCAGTACTTTACGCGCGGTTTGCATGCCCTCTTTATCAGAAATGGCAAACGCGGTATTGGCTAATTTGATGTCACAAATGGTCGGGATAAAATCTTCACCAATGCCTTCGGCCAACCAACTGCCCGCTTCCACTTCTTCGTTACGGTTAACCAGTGGTTCTAAAATAGAGCCTGCCGGATCAGCCAGCACTAAGTCGATATCGCTTTTTTGTTCGCGTAAATAACGGCCAACACCGGTTAAGGTTCCGCCAGAACCAACACCACAAACGAACGCATCAAGGTTACCTTCCATTTGCTCCCAAATTTCCGGACCAGTGGTTTTGTAATGAGCATCGACGTTTGCGGGGTTTTCAAATTGGTTTACATAGTAGTAACCGTTTTCTTCCGCCATGCGTGCTGCCATATCCTGATAATACTCAGGATGGCCTTTTTGTACGTCGGAGCGCGTCTGTACCACTTCGGCACCCATAGCGCGCAGGTTATTCACTTTTTCTTGACTCATTTTGTCAGGCATAACAATTTTCAGCGGGTAGCCTTTGCTTGACGCGACTAATGCCAGCCCCAGTCCGGTATTACCGGCCGTCGCTTCAATAATAGTATCGCCCGGCTTTAATTTGCCCTGCTTTTCGGCCTGCTCAACCATTTCCACCGCAATCCGGTCTTTGATAGAACCGCCGGGGTTCTGTAGTTCAAGTTTAAAATACAGCTCACACGGGCCGGTATCCATATTGGTGACTTTCACCATTGGCGTGTTACCAACCATTTCTATTACATTATTAAAAACTTTCATATTGGCTCGCTTTGTTGTCGAGTGTCTGGTTCAATATTACACCATTATCCCTTGCCTGAGCTCGCTAAACAACCTTGTGCTTAGAACCGGATGATAGTTGTTATAACTAACCCCAAAATGAGGCTGTTATGCTGGATTTACGCAGTGATACCGTAACCCTTCCCAGCGCTGCAATGCGTGCCGCCATTGCCGAAGCGACCGTTGGTGATGATGTTTATGGTGAAGACCCGTCAATTAACGCGCTGGAAAAGCGCGTGGCTGAATTGCTCGGTAAGGAAGATGCTTTGCTGTGCAGCTCCGGTACACAAAGTAACCTACTGGGGTTAATGAGCCACTGTCGCAACGGCGAAGAATACATTGTCGGTCAGGAGTATCACACTTACCGCTACGAAGCCGGCGGCGCTGCAGTTTTAGGCAGTATAGTGCCACAGACGGTAGAAGTGGAAGCGGACGGAACCTTATCGCTGGAGACTATAAAAAAGCGTATAAAACCCAACGACCCACACTTTCCTATCACCCGCTTGCTGGCCTTTGAAAATACCCACGGCGGGCAGTTAATAGACCAGGACTATTTTGATAAAGCCCGTATTCTGGCCGACCAGAATGGTTTGTCCATGCATTTAGACGGCGCCCGTTTACCCAACGCCGCTATTGCCAGCGGACGCAGCATGGCGGAACTTGCCGCGCCTTTCGACAGTGTGTCTTTGTGCTGTTCAAAAGGTCTGGGCGCACCTATTGGTTCACTGCTGGCCGGCTCGAAAGACTTGATCGCCCACGCGCGTCGTTGGCGCAAAATGGTGGGCGGCGGTATGCGTCAGGCCGGGTTTATTGCCGTAGCCATTGATTACGCGTTAACGCATCAGTTTGAGCGTATACAGCAAGATCACGACAACGCGAAATGGTTGTTTGAACAACTTTCTGAGTTGCTGGCAGGTACCGAAGCCAAAGTCCGCTATTCCGGTACCAACATGACCTTTGTCGAGCTATCAGACAGTTTACCGGCGGACAGCTTGCGGGAACTGATGGCAGAACACGACATTAAACTGCCCGGCGGCCAAAAGCTGCGGTTGGTGTGCCATCTGGATGTCAGCCGCGAACAGCTGGAGCGTTTTGTTGAGCTGTTTAAGCAGTGGCTCACTGACGTAGCCTGATGTTCACATCAGGTGCGGTGTTGGTCACATCACCATAAGGTTGTTATTTACGCGTGAGTTTTGGCGGGCAGATCGCACCTGATGCAATAGCATCAGGCTACAAACTTTGCACCTGATCAATTAGCCGATCCAGCGCACGATAATTCAATGCCTCCGCCAGATGCTGTTGTTCTATTTTTTTGCTGTCGGCTAAATCAGCAATGGTTCGGGCTAAACGCAGAGTCCGGTGATAAGCTCGGTGGGACAGCTTCATCTTTTCGGAGGCTTTTGCTAAAAATGCTTCCGTTTTGTCTGACAACTCGCATATTTGCTTCAGCGCCTTCGGCTTAACCTGACTGTTCAGACAGCCCTGTCGCTGTATTTGGCGCTGCCTGGTTTTCTCTACTAAGCTTTTTGCTTCTGCAGAAGTCATTTGGCTATTGCGTTTGGCTCCACCATTCAGACTCATTGATTCCGTTTCTCGTGGCACCATCACCTGGATGTCGATACGATCCAGCAAAGGACCTGAAAGCTTATTTAAATACTTGAGAATTTGGTCAGGTGTGGAACGGCAGTTAGCTAAGGAGCCATCGAATTGACCGCAAGGAGAAGGGTTCAGCGCGCAAACCAGCTGAAAGTTAGCCGGGAATTTGACGTTGTAGCCTGCTCGGCTAATCGTTATTTCACCGCTTCCGAGAGGTTCACGTAAGCAGTCCAATACATGTCGACTGAACTCGGGCATTTCATCTAAAAATAATAACCCATTGTTTGCTAAGGATATTTCTCCGGGCCGGACAGAATTACCCGCGCCCCCTCCGACCAACGCCGCAGCAGTACAAGTATGATGAGGAGATCGCAGTTCTCGCCGGGTCAGAGCCTCCGCATGATGATAGTCAAAAGACACCGACTTAACCGCGGCAATTTCCATAGCTTCCTGCTCGGTCAGTGGAGGTAATATGCCATTAAGCCGTTGCGCCAGCATGGTTTTGCCCGTGCCTGGTGGCCCGACGAACAACAAGTGGTGCTTACCTGCCGCAGATAACAACAATGCGCGCTTAGCTTGCTCCTGCCCTACAACATCGGCTAAATCACCATCATCGTTCGATGATTCCTTTGCCCAATTTATCGGCTTTGATTCCCTCAGCAGCTGGTGATCATGCAAATGTTCATAAACACTGACTAAGTCGGCCGCCAGCCAGCTCTTTTGTTCACGTACTAACCCGGCTTCCTGCTCGTTAGCAATAGGCACAAACGCCTGCCGCTTTTTATTACGACACGCTAGCAACGCTGGAATTAAACCATTTACTGCGCGTAACTCACCGGTCAGGGCGAGCTCACCATAAAACTCCGCTTGCTCCAGAATAGCATCCGGTATTTGCCCGGAAGCCGCTAATATCCCAACCGCTATGGCTAAATCGTAACGAGCCCCGGTTTTAGGAATATCAGCCGGCGCTAAATTGACGGTAATACGCGTGGCCGGTGGATACTCAAACCCCGCGTTCATCAAGGCGGTTTTGACCCGATCACGAGCCTCCTTAACTGTGGTTGCCGGCATGCCGACCATCGTAAACCCTGGCATTCCCCTTGCCAGATCCACTTCAACCCGAATTTCCGGCGCATGAATACCTATCAATGCCCGGGTATAAACTCGCGCTAACGCCATCTGTCTCTCCGTGACTAAACAACGGCGTAACTATAAGCCTCGGGAACATTCCTGTCTGTAAGCTAAACACTTCAAGCAATGACCGATATCATTACTTCTCTCACTTGCTTTTATACCCACTTCTGTCATCATCTTGCCTTAATTAAGAGTAAACCGAATAACCAAGGGTCACCAAAAGCCATGTTCCACCAACTGAATCAACAGTGTCGAAAAGGTCGGTATATAGCACCATTGCTATTGCTGGTTTTTGTGCTGTGTTGGGGACAGAACTTTGGCTGGCTGGAAAGCTGTCCTAAGCATCAGGGCGCACCGGCGGCTGAACAGCTTGTCGGAAGCCATGCAGACTTAGGTGCAAAACACGAAAGCGTCAAAGCCGACTGCGACAAAACAGCGCATTTATTGCAGCAGTTCCAGTCCGACATCACTTACGCGGCACTGTCTTTCTTTTTTCTTCTGACTTTGGCGCTGAAAACCGCTGTTAACAAGCAGTTAGCGCCTCCGCTATTTTTCTTTTCCTGTAAAAGGCGACCCCACGCCGTATTTTGTTGCTTTCTGGAGTAAGACTTCCAACGGATTTTCATCGTTGGAATACTAACTTCAGGAGTAATGTATGAATAAAATTTTACCGTTATGGCTCGTATCGCTTATTGCTGCGCTGCTGCTTTACAGCGCACAAAGCATAGCGGAAACACCGTCTACTGGCTGGCTCAGTCATGAAGATCACCCGCCGGTATCGATGAAGCTGGAACTTACCGGCCACTATGAGACTGAGCGGAACTTACTACCCGCCCTGCTACATGTTGAGCTGGATGAAGGCTGGAAAACCTACTGGCGTTCACCCGGCGAAGGCGGCATACCGCCAACCTTTGACTGGTCTGAGTCAGACAATATTGACGATATTGAATGGCACTGGCCGGTGCCTTCACGCTACAGCATTCAGGGTATAGATACCGTTGGGTATCAGGGGTCGTTGACCTTTCCGCTAATGATACAGCTAAGCCCGGATGCCAGGCAGGCGCACATTAGCGGTACGCTGACTATGTCGTCCTGTACCACCGTTTGTGTTTTAACGGACTACCCGATTGACTTGCAAGTTGCTCTGGACACCCTGACCGTCGACAGTGATCGCGCGTTTGCCTTTAATCAGGCCATGGGCAAAGTGCCCAGGGAATACGACAGCAATAACGTGAAGCAGGCTATTTGGTCCGACGCCAACCAACGCGTTCAACTGACCATAGAGCGTGACAACGGCTGGCAAGATCCTCAGCTGTTTATACACAGCAGCGACGACGCTCTGGCCGATGCAGAGTTTTCATCACCGGATATTCAGGTGGAAGGCAATACGCTCACGGCGAATATTGACGTTAGCCACTGGCTGGAGCTACCAGACCTTAGTGGCGCTGCACTCATCACTGCGGTCAGTGATGAAAAGTTTGCCGCTGAATATAACGTTCAGCTAACCGCAGGCACTATTGCAAATAACGCACCTCCGCTGTGGGCCATTTTACTTATGGCGTTAGCGGGTGGGCTTATTTTGAACATTATGCCCTGCGTGTTGCCGGTATTAGGCCTGAAAGTTCAAAGCCTTATGTTGTCTGGTGCACAACAGCCGAAGGTGGTGCGTAAGCAGTTTTTTGCGTCATCAATGGGTATTATCAGCTCGTTTCTCGTCATTGCCCTGGGGCTGATGGTGCTTCGCTGGTCAGGCGGTTCTGTCGGCTGGGGAATTCAGTTTCAAAACCCTTATTTCATTGCCGTACTGATTGCTATTACCTGGCTATTCGCATTGAACTTAATGGGCGCCTTTGAATTTAAATTGCCGTCCTCTTTAAGCGCCAGTGCTGCAGCCGCCGGCGATAACAGCTACAAAGGGCACTTCCTGCAAGGCATGCTGGCAACGGTTTTGGCTACACCTTGTACAGCGCCTTTCTTGGGTACCGCGGTGGCCTTTGCATTAGCTGCTGAATCATCAGTTATTCTGCTGATTTTTGCCGCTCTTGGGGTTGGTATGGCGTTCCCCTGGTTACTCATAGCCGTGTTCCCGAAAACCGCCAAGTTACTGCCCAAACCCGGTCGCTGGATGCAATGGGTGAAACACATTTTCGCCATTATGATGCTGGCAACCTCCGTCTGGCTGACGACCTTGCTGAAAAACTTTATCAGCAACGAGTTATTCCTGGCGCTAACGGTCGTTTTGTCTATTCTGACATTGATTATTATCGGTAAAGTGCATGGCCGCAAGGCGCTGTTTTTATCTATTGGCGGCTTTTTAGTATTAGCTGCCGTTGTCGGTATCACGTTAATTCTTACCGCTGATAGATGGGTCAACAAACTGCCGCAGGATCACCAATGGCAACCGTTAACGCAAGAGCGTGTTGATGAAGCCGTAGCCAACGGTGAAACCGTATTTGTCGATGTGACCGCGGACTGGTGTATCACCTGCCAGGCCAATAAAGTGGGCGTATTACTGCAAGACCCGGTATTCACTGCCTTGGGTCAGGAGCATGTCACCCGCCTACGTGGCGACTGGACCAAAGCCAACGAGAGCATTACCCAATACCTGAAAGCCAACAACACCTTTGGTGTGCCCTTTAACAAAGTTTATGGACCCGGTGCTCCGGACGGCATAACCCTGCCCGTAGTGCTCAGTAAAGACAAAGTCATGGACGCGCTGGAGGATGCCAGTGAGTAAGAGCAAAGCCAAAACGTCCTGGACAAAACGGCTTCGAACTGCAGCGCTTTATATTGTGCTGTTCTCAGCAGTGGCGTTCGTGGTCGATGCCTTTCGCAATAGTGACGTGCCGGAATCTGTTCCGGCCGAGCTTTCGTCATTAACAGACATAAACGGCGAACAATATAACTTACGCGAAATGAGTAAGGACGGCCCGGTCGTTTTGTACTTCTGGGCGACCTGGTGCCCGGTCTGTCCGGCGGTATCGCCTACGGTTGATTACGTTGGCAACCACTACCCGACAATCAGCGTGGCATTACGCTCCGGCGACAATGACAAGCTGACGCGCTATGCGCAGGCGAAAGGGTATGAGTTTCCTATTGTTAACGACAACCTCAACCGCGTCTCAAATGGCTGGCAGGTATCTGCTACGCCAACCATCATCATTATTGAAAACGGTGACATTGTGTCGGCGACAACCGGGGTCACAACACCTCCCGGTTTGTTTATTCGCCTTTGGTTTCACCAGTTTTTTTGAAGTAACTAATTTTTTAAGTAGGAAAGTTGTATGAATTTTATCTATAAAACGTTTTTCATCGTTGCTTTTATCTTTAGCAGCAACGTATTTGCGCAAGATTTAAACCCACAACAAGAAGAAGATTTGGAAAAAGTCGAACAGCTATTGCGTGAGAATCCGGAGCTTATTCCAAACATTCACCGAGGCTTACAGCGCTTTTTAGAACAGCAAAGTGAGCAGAAAAACGCCTTCGCTAACCATCAGGAGTGGCTGTATCAGTCTGCTGCACATCCAATTTTAGGTGACAGAGATGCACCGCATAGAATCATTGTATTTACCGACTACAACTGTCCATTTTGCAAAAAGTTAGAACCCGGTCTGCATAAGCTCGTTGAGGAATACCCATCTATTCAGATCGTGAACATTTTTGTGCCTTTACGCCAACAGCAGGTTGATGGGCTCAAAACCAACTCAGCACTTTATGGGCTGAACCTGTGGCGCAATGACCCTAAGGCCTTTTTTGAAGCCCATAACCTAATGATGAAAAAGTCGGGCATGCATACCGCTGACTCACTGCAAAGCGTTGCGCAAGTCACGGGTACCGAGGCCTTTTTGTCACCGTCTAGTGAAAGCGAAGCGGTTATTCGCAAAAACATGTCGGCGTTTCGCGAACTAGGCTTTCGCGGCACACCGACCATTATCATTGGCCAGCAGGTAACTCCTGGTTACATCCCTTATGACAAGCTGGAAGAAATAGCGACAACACAGTTCAACCTGAATTAATCAGTGTTCATTACCAGCCTGGTATGAGCCTCAAGGATGAAGAGTTAACCATCTGAAATTAACTCTGTTATAATTCATGCGCATGGTTAATGCGCATGAATTACGCATTTTTAATAACAGGTGATAAAATGGCTGATTACACAACCGCTTCTGCTTCAAAGAAGCCGACCAATGTCAGTATTAACGCTGAACTTCTGGCAAAAGCAAAATCGCTTGACATCAATTTATCGGCGACACTTGAGTCTGCATTGAAGGAACAAATTCGTTTAAAAGAACAAGCGCAGTGGCTGAAAGAAAACTCTGACGCAATGGAGGCGTATAACCAATTTGTAGAGCGCAACGGAACATTCAGCGACAGCGTGCGAAAATTCTGATGGCTCAATTCACCGTCTATGCCAATAACAATACAACGACACGCACAACCTACCCCTATCTTATTGATGTGCAGAGTGATCTGCTGTCAGCCTTATCGACAACCTTAGTGATACCTTTGATACCCGCTGCGCTGGCTGAATCCTTTCAACTCACCAAGCTGAACCCGGATGTTACCGTTGAGGGAAAGACTTTCGCATTGATGACACAAGATATGGCCAGTGTTTCTAAAACTCAGCTCACTAACACAGTCGATGATCTATCCCACGACAGAGATAGAATCACAGCGGCTATCGACCTCCTATTTTTTGGAATATAACGAGAGTTACGAGCAGGCAAAAAGCCGAATGGAGAAATTTAAAGCCCAATTTCGTAGGAGCTAGCCTTAAAGCGTTGCTAAATCAGGCTATAGAGATAATGAAGAAAGAACAGTTAGAGCCTCGATACATAAATTTACTCGTATTACGCGAGGTTTTTCAATATATTCACAATAGTCTGGGTATTTTCGATACTTTCTGTCATATTATGATTCTTTGCGAACTCAAGATGCCCCGTCCATCGCTCCAATTGATCAATCGGTTTATCCCGGTCAAGCTTTTTCCCTTCAGAAGACATTTGTGAAGGATCCAAGTGAAATGCCATTACAGCGGCCTCAGATGAGCTAATTATGCCCTTAGACTCAAGGTGATGCGCCAGGTCGGCCATTTCATTAGGAGACATAGCACGAGCATTAAATTTTCCTTTAAGTTCATCATACACTTCGCTCAATTTGGAGCCTTCAGAGCTTAATTCAACCTCATTATTAACGTCAGTAGCGGTATTACCCTGCTGGTTGTCTTTAGCAGGCAATTTATCCGAAGTTAATGAAGATAGAAAATGTTCAGTCCTTGATACAATCATAAATCCGCCAACGCTTTTGTCGTCAAAGTTACTATGCTTTATGAATTAACGAGCAAATTACGCGCCAGGTTTGAGTCAAACTTAATAAATTTTCTTATCCGCCAGTAAATATTCAAATGGATAACGAGTTAGCAACTAACGAGCTTAAGAGAGAGAATACAAAGCACACCCGTTTTTTCAAAACTTCAGGGTAAAATTATTGGCGGCACCAATAAACCAAGCGGTGGTTTGCCGTTTTTGAGGCAAACATTTGCCGCCCAAAAAATCTTGAAAACGTTTCAAATATAACCATTACCAGTAATTTTCAGAGGTCACATTACCAGGCTTACGGCGGGTGTTTTTGGCAAGCCCCAATTCAGCCAACGCGGCACGTGACTCTTTTATCATATCCGGGTTACCGCAAAGCATGACTTGTGCGCTGGTGTCTAACGGCGTGTCAAGTGCGTTGCTTAAATGTCCTGAGTTGATCAGTTCAGGAATGCGCGCAGAGAGAGCTCCGGGAATGTTTTCACGGGTAATCACCGGTTGATAGCCTAACTGCCCGGGGTATTCTTGTTGCCACTGCTCTATTTGCCCCTGATAAACCAGGTCTTCTGCCACACGAACACCGTGCACCAGGTTGATGCGTTTAAATCGTTCCCATGGCTTTTCGGTTCTCAGCATGGAAATAAACGGGCCAATGCCGGTTCCGGTAGAAAGCATCCACAAGCTGCCGCCTTCCGGTACTTCGTCCAGCGTGAAAAAGCCACCGGCGGGCTGGGTAATATCCACGCTGTCACCCGGCTGCAACTGAGCTAACTTGGTACTGACCTCGCCACCTTCCACTTCGGCAATGACAAAGTCCAGTATGGCTTCACCCGGTGCACTGGCCAGCGAGTAGGCGCGCAGCAATTGCTCGCCCCCCACATTCAAACCTAAACGGACAAACTGTCCGGCCTTAAAATCAAAAGGCTCGGCCACAACTCTTAAACTGAAAACGCCAGAACTCCAACGGTAATTCTCGACAACTTTTCCACTAATCCATTGGATCATACGTCTGACTTAGTCCTTGCTTTGGTTCTTGGTCGCTTCCAGCTCTTTTTCCAACAGTTCAACACGCTCACGTAAGCGCAGTAACATTTGCTGCTGTACGTCCAGCTCTTCGCGGGTGACTAAATCCAGTTTCGACAGCTGTGATTGCAGTGTTTGCTTAACCCGCTGCTCCATGTTTCCGGCCAGTTCTTTCACGCCGGCAGGCATGCTGTCGTTAATTTGGCGAGCAATATTTTCTATTGTTTTGTTGTCCATAAGTCTCTCTTTGTGTAAATCGTTGCTTATGCGTTTAGCTTAGCAGGAGATTCAGGTAAAATCCGAGCTTCTTATCAGCTTTTTCACGAATCAGGAACTCCGCGGCGCCCATGCTGAACGATCGCCAGAACCAGGCTGTACATTACATCCAAGGCCCTTTATTGGTGCTTGCCGGTGCCGGTAGTGGCAAAACCCGGGTAATAACCGAGAAAATCGCGTACCTGATCCGCCAGCAAATTTATACCGCCCGGCAAATTGGTGCAGTGACTTTTACCAATAAAGCCGCCAAAGAGATGAAAGAGCGTATTGCGCAAACCTTGCCGAAAGCGCAGCTGCGCGGTTTAACCGTGTGCACCTTTCATACTCTGGGACTGAATATTATTCGTCGGGAACTCAGCACCCTGGGGTTTAAGCCCGGTTTTTCATTGTTTGACGACCAGGACACCTACGCCCTGCTTAACGCCCTGACTGAAGATGTATTTGAGGGCGACAAAGCGCTGATTCAAGCCTGTCAGCACCAGATAGGCCACTGGAAAAACGCCATGCTGTCGCCGGAGTTGGCTCTACAAAAAGCCGGGAACGATCAGGAAAAGGCCTTTGCTCAGGTTTATCAGCAATACCAGAATAACCTGAGCGCCTGTAATGCCGTGGACTTTGATGACTTGATCCGCCTGCCAACGCAGTTACTGGCGACCAACGAGAACGCCCGCGCGCGTTGGCAGAAAAAGTTTCAGTACCTATTGGTGGACGAGTATCAGGACACCAACACCAGTCAATACCAACTGGTCAAGTTACTGGTGGGCGAACGCGCCCGTTTTACCGTGGTGGGCGACGATGACCAGTCCATTTACTCCTGGCGTGGCGCGCAGCCAAAGAACCTCGCTTTGTTAAAACAGGATTTCCCACAACTGGACGTGGTTAAGCTGGAGCAAAACTATCGCTCGCACGGGCGTATTCTGAAAGCCGCGAACATTTTGATTGAAAACAACCCGCACGTATTTGAGAAAAAGCTGTTCTCGGAAATGCAATACGGCGAGCCGATAAGCGTTATTTTTGGTCGTAACGAAGAGCATGAAGCGGAACGCGTGGTTGCCGAAATTGTAAAACAACGGTTCCTTCGCAAAACGCCGTATCATCACTTTGCCATTTTATACCGGGGTAATCACCAGTCGCGTCTGTTTGAAAAAGCCCTGATGAACAACCGCATCCCGTATAAAATTACCGGTGGCCAGTCATTTTTTGCCCGCGCGGAAGTCAAAGACATTATGGCGTACCTGCGTCTGCTGGTGAACCCAACCGACGACACCGCGTTTCTGCGCATTATTAATACCCCGCGACGCGGCATTGGCCCACAAACCGTTGAGCGTATTGGCCGCTTGTCGCAGGAGTTAGGCTGTAGCTTATTTGAAGCCTGTCAGTCGCCCCATTTAAAAACGCAGCTTAGCACCGGTGTGTTTCAGCATGTGGACGTGTTCCGGAACATGATAGATACCCTGGCCCGCCGCGCCGATCATCAGGAAGACGCCAGTGACGCGGTAAAACAACTGCTGAGCGAAATTGGCTACGAAGACTGGTTGTTTGAGCAAAGCCCCAGCGCGAAAGCTGCCGAAATGCGGATTAAAAACGTTTACGAACTCCACCGCTGGGTATCGGACATGCTAACAGGCGACGCCGAACATGACCCCATGGAATTGAATCAGGTGGTCAGTCGCTTGTCGCTGCGCGATATGATGTCCCGTAACGAAGACGACGAGCAGTTTGAACAGGTGCAGCTAATGACGTTGCATGCCTCTAAAGGTCTCGAGTTTCCACAAGTGTTTTTAGTGGGCATGGAAGAAGGCCTGCTGCCGCACCAAAGCAGTATTGATGAAAACAATATTGAGGAAGAGCGTCGCCTGGCTTACGTCGGCATTACCCGCGCCCAGCATAAGTTAGTCTTTACTATGGCTAAGGAGCGCCGTCAGTTTGGAGAAAAAACGGAGCCACAACCCAGCCGCTTTTTGCTGGAATTACCGCAGGACGATTTAGAATGGGAACATCGCAAGCAAAAATCTGACGAGGAACGCGAAGAGCAACGAAGTCAGGGTCTGGAAATGTTGAAAAACGCACTGAAAAAGTAGCGCACAACTAAGCTGATACGGAAGAGGTGTCGTCGTCTTTGGCTACAGTGCCTTCATAGTTTTCGTCAATGAAGCTGCCTTGCCCTATCTTAACACCTTGCTTTTCCACATCATTTTTTTGCGTTTCAGTTTCCAGTCCATCGGCATAAACAGCAATATCGAGCTCATGACACAAGGTCACAATGTGTTTTAACATAGCTTGCGCCCGGTTATTACTGCTCAGCCGGGCAATGTAATGATGATCCAGTTTAAGTATGGTAAACGGAAAGTTATACAGGAACTGAAGCGGCCCGGAGCCACTGCCAAAGTTGTCTATAACCAGCTTAAAGCCAAATTCGGAAAGCCGTCTCAAACTGGCCAGTACCCGGCGGCCGTCTCGGACCAAGTCGGTTTCATCAAATTCCAGTGCGATACTCTCTGGTTTAACGCCGCTTTCCGTCACGATATTCACCAGCTCATTCAAGTGACTGGTTTTCAATAAATGACGCACAGATAAATTCAGGTGCAGCATAGTGTCGGCGCTGACGTTATTTTCAACAAGCCACTGGCAGGCTGCTCGTAAAGCAAAGCGGTCAAGTTTCACAATAAGGCCGGTGCGCTCGGCCAGAGGTAACAACTCTTCACTGTTAAAGCTGTAGCGCGGGTCTTCCCACACCAATTTAGCTTCTATGGCTTTGACCTCGCCTGAGGTTAAATTCACTATTGGCTGAAAACTGACAGCGAAATCTTTCTCAACTTTAGCATGGCGCAGTGCCGTTTCTTTACGAACACTGTCCACCAGATTTTCGTGCATGCTGTCATCAAATAATACATAGCGTCCACGCCCCATACCCTTAGCCTGGTACATGGCGGCATCTGCGTCGCGCAACAGCCGTTCAGCCGAATCGGTCTCTTCCAGACACTCGGCAATACCGATACTGGCGCCGGAGTAATGCTCCTGTCCATTCAGATGGAAAGGCTCACTCATTTGCTGGATCATGCGCTTGGCAACGTCTTTGGCGTCATCAATACTGGTAATGGTATCCAGCAGAATAACGAATTCATCACCACCTAAGCGCGCCACCATGTCATTGTCACGTACGCAGTCACCAATACGCTTGCTAACTTCCAGCAAGAACTCATCGCCGGCAGAGTGCCCGAGCGTGTCATTTATATTTTTAAAGCGGTCAAGGTCAACAAATAGCACCGCAAAATGGTGCTCAGGGTGCCGTCGTTTATGCGCCACAGCCTGCTGCAAACGTTCATTGAACAATATGCGGTTAGGCAGGCCGGTCAGATTATCGTGGTGCGCTGCGTGGAATAAGCTGGATTCGGTTTTTTTCCGTCGTTCTATTTCGGACACCAGCTCTTCGGTACGCTCCGCCACTTTCTTTTCGAGGAACTGGTTTACGCGTTGTATTTCTTCGGCTGAACGTTTTCTGTCAATAGCCACGGCAACATGCTGTGAAACAAAGTTCAGCAGTTCTAAATCATCGCTATGGTATAAAAAGTCGCCGTCGTAGGTCTGAACCGCAATAACCCCAAACACCTGCCCGTTCATCATTAACGGGCTACCGAGCCATTGCTTAGCCAGTTTCATACCACCGTAACCTAGCTCTATTTCGTTTTTCTTCAGCAGCTTTTGACGCACCGGAGCGTCGATAAAGGCCGGTTCACGCATTTTAATAACGTATTCGGTTAGGCCTTTGCCGACTCGTCGGCGTTCGGCTTTAGCGCCTGTTTCATCCACATGGTAAGGAAAATGTATAAACTTTTTATCGTCTGATAAAAGCGCGACAAAGAAGTTGTCGGCGTGAATCAATTTACCGATTTGTCTGTGCAACTGACGATAAAAGGCATTCATATCGTCAGAGGTATTGGTCAGTTCGGAAATAGCAAAAAGCACCGAGGTTTGCTGCTCGGCCCTTTCACGAATGGTAATCTCGCTCATTAAGCTTTCATTCGCGTGGCGTAATTCGGCTGTCTGGTGTTCTATTTCACTTTGCATTAAGTCGCGCTGCCTTAATCGCTCTAAGGCATTCACCACGTGTTGCGATACAAAGGTGAGCAAATCTTCATCTGAGGTGTCATAACGAACGTTGGCACTGTAGCTCTGCACCACCATAACACCTATGGTCACGTCACCACGTTTTAACGGAACACCTAACCAGTCCTGATGCTCTGCCCCTAAACCTTCTATTTCGGCGTTATCAATTAAGCGCTGATACACTTCCGGAGGGCAAAGCAAAGACTGCCCTTTTCGCAGAACATAACCCGTTAAGCCTTTACTGAGCTGATCAATCGGAATGCGTTCGAATATGGTGTCTTGGTCAATTTCGTCAACAAAATAGACAAAGTCAACCAGTTCCTCCTGAGGTTCATAAAGGCAGATGTAAAAGTTGCGGGCGTACATCAGCTCACCGATGATTTCATGCAGAGACTGATAAAAGTTATCCATTTCGCGCGCAGAAGCCGCCAGTTCCGAGATTCGAAACAGCGCTTTTTGTACGACTTCAGCAGACCGGTACTTTTGGGTCAACCCCTTTAGACGGGCGATGACCTTATGCAAGCGTTCATTTTCAGTTTTTATAATCTGAAGCTGTTCCTCGCTATCCGTACAGTCTGTCATTCAGGTTCACCCTTAGACACTGACACTCCTTGCCGCGAAATACATTTAATTAACACTTGTTGTTTTTACTAACAGTCGTACAGTATAGACTGGTGTCAAAAAATAGAAAAGATTTGGTTAAAAATTAATTAGCGAGGGAAGTTACTAGGAAAAATTAACGTCGATTGACACAAAAAAAAGACCACCGAGTGGTGGCCTTTTTTACTGCAATTGCTGACGCAACTAAATTTCTTCAGTCATGTAATCAATTGCTGCTTGAATTTCTTCTTCTGAGCAGTCGCTACAGGTTCCTTTAGGCGGCATGGCATTAAAGCCTTCAACTGCGTGCTTCAATACCGTTTCCATGCCCTGGTCTAAACGTGGTTGCCAGTCGGCAGCGTTGTTCATTTTTGGAGCTCCCATAACACCGCTGGTATGGCAGGCTGTACAGTACTTATCATAAACTTGCTGGCCTGAACGCGGTCCGCTGCTTTCTTCAGCGGCACTGCTTTCACCAGCCACATAGTGCTTACCTAAAGGCTTAATACGCTCAGCGATCGCTTCACGGGACATATCATCCTGCACTGATGCTGCACTGATAGTTAGCGCAAACAGCATTGAAATGGTGCCTAAAACGCTCTTAACGAAAAATGAATTCATAGCTTTCACTGGTTTCTCCTACAAATGGCTGGTGTTCTTGCACGCCCAGTTAGTGAATGCGATTATAACCCCAAATGTGCAAAGGATAAACACTTGGCTGAAATTGCTCGCAAAATAGCTTTGCTGGATTTGGATGCGTTCTTTGCTTCGGCAGAAGAATTACGCGATCCAAGCCTGAAAACACGCCCTTTTGCTGTCGGCGGCGGTGGGGAACGGGGGGTTGTTGCAACGGCAAATTATCTGGCTCGTCAGTTTGGGGTTAAAAGTGCGATGCCGGGTAGTCATGCCCGCCGTTTGTGCCCGCAATTAACCTTTATACGACCCGACGGCAACTACTACCGCGAACTGTCCAATAAGGTTCTGGATATTCTGCATGAACTCACACCCCGCATTGAACCGGCTTCTATCGACGAGTTTTATCTGGACTTAACTCATTTGGAAGGCTTTAAAGGCAGCGCAACTTTGGCCATGAATTTTGTTCGTGACCAAATTAAAACGCTGGGAATAACCGGCTCTGCCGGCATTTCTAATCAGAAAATGGTGGCCAAAATTGCCAGCGAAGAGCGCAAACCCGATGGTCAGTTTGTGGTTCGTCCGGCGGAAGTTATGGACTACATTGCGACATTAAACCTCAAACAAATTCCCGGTGTCGGACCCAAAAGTCAGCAAGTGCTCACTAACTATGGGCTCTCTACAGGAAAAGATATCCAGAATATCGAACTGCAGCAATTGCAGGCCATTCTTGGTGATAAAGCCGGGTATGTTCTATTTGAGCGCTGCCATGGCCGGGACCGCCGCGAAGTTGTTACAGAGCGTATTCGCAAAAGTGTCGGAGTTGAACAAACCTTAGCAACGGATATGCGACTGGAATCGACAGCTCAGGCTTATGTTCAGGACAATTTATTACCGAAACTGCGTCAACGAATGAAAATCACTCACTGGCGTGAGCAGCCCATTCGTAGCCAGACACTAAAGCTGAAATTCTCGGACTTCACACAAACAACGGTCTCCCGCAGTTCTCAGTTTATTTCACCCAGCCTGTTTTATCAGTTATTAGATGAAGCCTGGCAGCGTGGAAAAGGGAAAGGGGTAAGGCTGTTGGGGATCAGTGCAACATTGCCTGACCCCAACGAGCAGTTACAACTCGAACTTGAGCTGGATTAGTCGTCTGTCACTGTAATAGTGATTTTTTCTGACACCACGGCCGGATTATGCGGTACGTGGTTCTTATCACCTAAGATAATTTGTAGCGTGTGTTCACCCGGCTCTAGAGTCACGGTAGTTTCTGTCTGACCACCACCAAAGTGAGTCACGTCGCCGCCCATAGGCTTGTCCATGGCTGGCAGTTCGTCTTTATCAATCATCAAATGGTGATGTCCGGTATTCTCCACATCGACACCAGCAGGCGCTACGCCCATACCGCTTAAGCCAAACTTCACTTTAAAGGTTTTACCAACCACTTCCCCGTTTTGCGGAGAAATAATATAAGCCTGGGCTTGCTCTGATGCTTCTGTACGTTCTACTGCCTGAGCCGTTGTTGCCAGAACAGGTCCGCCAAGTAGTGCTATGGCGCCAATCATCCATGCTTTGTTCATAGGTTTGCTCCAATAGTTGATTTCGATCAATTCAGTTTAAACTGTGTCACCAATTGTTCCAAGCGTTCAAAGGCCGTATTCAGCTCGCGACAAGCCTGCTTGGTATTATTTAGATTGTCGACACTCTGATCGTTCATACTGCTAATATCCATAATGTCACGATCAAGCGTTTGGATCACTGAAGTCTGCTGTTCTGTTGCCGAGGCCACTGAGTGGTTCACGTCATCAATAGTTACAATAATAGCGTTAATTTCAGACATGTGCTCAGCAGACTCTTCCGCGCTTAACACACAGGCACTGCTTATTTCCTGACTTTCCTGAATAACCTGGACAACACTGCGCGTGCCGGCTCGAACCCGCTCTATCATTGTCTCTATTTCGCCTGCCGACGACGAAGTCCGCTGAGCCAGGCTGCGCACTTCATCCGCTACCACCGCAAAACCGCGACCGGCTTCCCCTGCTCGTGCCGCTTCAATAGCCGCATTTAGAGCCAGCAAGTTGGTCTGCTCAGTAATGCCTTTAATAACCTCAATGATCTTACCAATGTTCTGTGTGTCCTCATCCAGGGTATGAATTGCCTGGCTGGAGGCATCCATACGTTCAGACAAGTGCTGAATTTGTTGTCGGTTGTGTTGCAAAGAATCTCTGGCAGATGACGCTTTTTCGGTACCAGAGCTTGCCTGCTCAGAGGCTTTTGCAGCATTCTCGGCAATTTCATTAGCACTCGCGCCCAGTTCATTGACTGCCGTTGCAACAGAGCTGGCTTTTCCGGCCTGTTCACTGCCAATTTCCATTGAATCGTCACTTGCCTTAACCATGCTGCGAATATTGCCTTCCACTTGTTGTGCGGCCGCATTCACTTCCAGCAAGGCTTGCTGGATTTTCTCAATAAACTCGTTCATACGGCGTGAAACAAGACCAAACTCGTCACTGGACTCAACCGGCAGCCGCTGCGTTAAGTCACCCTCTCCGCGGGCCATATCAGTTACGGCCTCATTTAAGCGACGCAAAGGTTTAAGCAATAAGCGCAACAACCAAGTTAATGACACCACGACTGCCACAATGCCAATAACCAAGTAGACAATGGCGGTCCAGGCAAAGGATGACACGTTGCTGTAGGCCTGTTCGCGGTCAATTACCACTCCCAGATACCATTCAACTCCCTGAATACCTTTTATTTTATGGAATGACACCAGGCGGTCCGCTCCATCAATACGGTATTCGGAAAAATCAGAATTTAAAGCAACTGGCTGCCCGGCGTAATCGTTCACGGACTTTTCAATCCAGTCTTTGTTGGGGTGTGCCAGAATATTTCGATCACCGCTTACTAAGAAGGCATAACCCAGCCCCATAAAATCGATGTCGTTAACAATGTCAGAAATCTCATCCAGCATCATATCGCCACCGGCAACTCCCACCAGCCGACCATCTCGACGCATGGGCACCACCGCAGTAATAGTCAATTCATTGGTGGTAACGTCAATATAAGGTGCGGTATAGGTTGGCTGCCCCTCATCAACCGCCAGTTGGTACCAGGGGCGGCTGCGGGCATCGTAATCGTCCGGCAGGTCGATGCTGGGGTCATCGAGCAGAAAAGTACCGTCGAGCAGACCGTAATACACATTTTTAAACTTACCAGCGGCTTTTGACTGTTGAACCCGCTCTAAAGCACGATCTGTAGAATCATCAACACGGTAAGCATCGGCGGTTGCCTGAACAATGCTCATGCGGTCATTAAACCACTGCGAAATATTGTTTGATACTGAGTCAGACAAAGCCTGCATTTGATGCTGCAAATTACTGCGGGTTTGATTCGACATCTGCAAAAAGTTGGTCAGCGTGAAGACCCCCAGCACGAGTACCAGTATCAATGACGCAACAATAATAACCTTTTGCGTGAACTTTAATTTATTCAGCATCTTCGGAGCTTCTCTTGTTATTGTTTTTTAATCAGTATTTTAAAATTACTCTGTACTTAGCAAACTACCCCACCTGCACTTCGGTTTTCGGATAGCGAACCCTTTTTCGGTGTGGAGTTGTTAAAAAGTACACTAAAGTCAGCGGCCCTACTCGTCCGGCAAACATCAGAATAATGACTAAAACCTGGCTCACTTCAGTTAACTCGCCCGTTATTCCCCGTGACAACCCGACCGTCGCCAATGCCGATAAAACTTCGAAGCTTACATCTATAAACGGCAGCGGATTCAAAATCATTAGAAAAAAGATGCCGAGAAACGCCATTAGTAGCGTAATCATTGAAACCGCCAGAGCTTTCATCACCATTTGCTGTTCAATACTACGCTGCATAAGTGTCACGTGCTGTCTGCGCCGCAGAAACGCGTAAGTTGCCATCATCAAAACAATGAAAGTACCTAGCTTAATACCGCCGCCCGTACTCATTGAGCCACCACCAATAAACATTAGCAACATAACGTACATTGAGGTTGGTTCGCGCAGCTGTCCAATATCGACCGTATTGAAGCCCGCGGTTCGTGGCGTTGTCGCCTGAAACCAGGAGGCTAAAGTCTGCTGTAATGTTGATAAAGACCCCAGGGTGTTGGGGTTACTATGCTCCAATAACCAAAAGATAAAGGCAGAAAGAATATTAATTAAAAGAGTGGCTATAAGAATACTGCGTGTATATACCGAAAACTGATTCCAGCGTCGCTTCTCGAATATGTTCATCAATACTGAAAAACCTAAGCCGCCGACAATAAACATGAACGTGACAACTAAGTTCACGGGAATACTGCCAACGTAGTCACTTAAGCTGTTTGCAGATAGGGCAAAACCCGCGTTATTAAAAGCTGATATTGAATAAAAAGCGGCCTCACCTAGCGCTCCCCAAAAACCAAACTCACCCCACCAGGTTAACGTCAAAACTACGGTTCCCAGAAGCTCAACAATTAATGCCAGGTAGAAAACGGTTCTGGCAGTCTTAGCAATATTTTTTAAACTGGTCTGCTGCATTGCCTCCCTTGCTACGAGCTGATAGCTAATGCCAATGTTTCCGCCCATAGACATAACCGCCAGAATGGCGAATGTCATAAAACCAATACCGCCAGTCTGAATCAACATTGCAATAACGGTAAGTCCGAAGGGGGTATAAGCCTGACCGGTATCGACCACCACCAATCCTGTTACCGTGACCGCCGATGCCGCTGTAAACAAACTTTCTAGCCAGGTAATAGGTTCAACCGTCGCAAAAGGGAGTTTTAGTAATAAGGCACCGAACAAAATTAAGACAAAGAAGCCGCCGGCAAGAACAACCGGCGGGCCTACTTTAAGCTTTTTATGCCGACTCCTTCTGGCTCTGGTGTACGCCATAAAAAAAGAGGGTAACCATTGCTTCATGACTCTTCGACCAACTTCGGTGCAATTGATTTCAGCGCTTTTAAGCTACCCGCCATAACCAGCGTTTCATGGCCTTCTATGGTTGTTTCCGGGCTCGGTGTAGCCGTTACTTCGTCCCGTTTTTTTAATAACAGCAAATGGAAGTTATCGGTGTTATCGGGCAAGATGTCGTTGAGTGTTTTGCCTTCAAGATTTTCGCCTAATGCGATTTCGACACAAAACCAATTGTGCCCAAGCGACATGTACTCATTGACCATGGGGTAATTCAGAGCCTGAGCAACTCTTATGCCCATTTCTTCTTCCGGGTGAATAATGCGACTTACCCCAAGTTTTGACAAAATTTGGTGATGCGACTTAGACGTGGCCTTTGCCCATATGGTTTTCACACCAATGGTTTTTAAGTGCAGTACACACAACAAACTGGCCTGTAAATCCTCACCAATAGCAACCAGAACCACATCGCAATTCGATAAGTCGAGCTCCTTCAGTGCTTTCTCGTCGGTAACATCGCAAATTGCCGAGTGCGTGAGCTGATCCGCAAGTTCTTCAACCAGCTTCTCGTCTGCATCAACGCCAATAACTTCATGACCTAGCTCTAATAGCTCCAACGATGTCCGGGCACCGAAACGGCCCAGACCAATAATTCCAAACTGTGCCATGTCACACTCCTATTGTGCTTTTGCCGGTGCCAGGAACAAGGCGTTCATCAGCAAGGTATTTAAGCCGTCCATATAGGCACGGTACGTGGGTTCCTGAGTAAAGCTGATAATCATGCCTTTACCGCTTGGCTGCCACATTAACAGCGGTTTGTAAGGTAATTGCTGAGCTATATCGTCCCACAAAAAGCCACTGGCTAACAGGCTATCCGCGCCAGCAAACCACGCAATGTTGCGACCGTGATCAATATCAATGGGGGTAAATACGTCGTTACCGTTATAAATACTCACAACCTGCGGTTTAACACCGGCGCTTAACCAGTGGTCTGTATCTACTTCGGTATTTAGCAAAGCACCCGGCACCCAGTCGGGGTCAGCGCCGTGCGGTTTTATTTCCGTTAAGAACTGCTCGCGGCTTTCAATCACTTTACCGTCTACTTTAATTTCTTCATCAGGCTCAGTAACACCTTCTTCCGGCACTTTGCGTTCCAGTTGAGTATTAAGCAGACCGGTCTCAACCGCCCAGGCAGAGGCGCTGCCTAAGGTCAGCAACACACCTCCGTCCTGTACCCACTGTTGGATCTTCTCAACGGTTTTGTCGTTAAATACGCCGGAGTATGCGCCTTGCGGTAATATCAAAACATCCAGACCATTAAGATCATTTTGCAATAACTGCATGGTACGAATAGCTGTTACCGGGTACCCCATCTGTCGTTCAATCACAAAGCGGGTATGCCCGGCACTGTAGGGGCTAACCGGCTCATCCCAGGCAATAGCTATGTTCGGTGCTTCAAGTTTGCTTACGTTATGCGAACCAAAGTTAGGACCTTCAGTCATCCAGCTTGTATCAACGCCTTCAACGGTTGCGCCTGACGCCTCAGCGAGCTTTTGTAATTTGGCCTGAAAGTCATCGGAGTTGTCAGCGCGGGTTAAAATCAATGAGCCACTAGGGAATTCACCGGCACTCTCGTGGGTGAAGGCTAATTCGCTTTGGCGAATTTCCAGCCCTTCGCGCAACGCCGCAGTAAGAAAACGTCCTGCGTTCATGTCACCCCAGCGAACCAAAAAAGCCACTTTGGCGTCCGGGTTAGTCACTTTGCCAGGCTCAATACGACCTTCTTCTACAAAGGCTGTGGCGACGTCAGGTAAATCATCACAGGTGTGGCTGTCGACATTGAACATTAACGGCAGTGACCAGCCGGTTACGTCGTAAATTTGATCCGGCAGGTTATTGTTACGGCGCTGCTCCTGCTCTGCCAGAAAGTCATCCGCCATATCCACCTGTTTATCCATTAAGGTACGTATCATGCGGTGTGCGGGCTGTGCCATATCAATGATATAAGCGCCAGCTTCATAATCAGTACCGCACACGCCAAACGCCTTTTCCGCCAGCTTCACTTCCGCGCCCTGTTCAACGAGTAATGAGGCCAGTTTACGTGCGGCAGCCGGGTCATCCTGGGCGGGCAGAATAATAGAACGGACATCACCGTCTTCGCCTGCTTCGACCGCTGACTTGCGGTACTCCCAGAACTTCTGCAATAAGGCTTCGCGGCGTTCGGAAACTGTCTGAATAGTCGAGATAGACGCTATAAAATGCTGCTGAACACCGTCGGCGTAGGTCAGTACGTCACCGTCTGCACGGTCAAATAAATGCCCGCGCGCCGAAGCCATTTCGTAGGTCATTGCTACCGAGCCCTGATACAGCGGCCAACTGGCACCGTACCCCGGATAAAAAGCATCGAAAATTTCGCGGGTAAAATAATCAAAGCCCTTTTCGTCGAACCACTGGCCGTTATTTTTACCAATCCAGTTCAGCGTTTCGCGTTGTGACTCGGTAATCAGTGGGTTATATGGACGAGCCTCGGGTGTGAAATAGTAAGTGGAGTCGCCACCCATTTCGTGCAGGTCAACAAACACCAGCGGATAGTATTTTAGTAAGGCATCAATTTGCCCACTAATTTCGGGCTGAGTCAGCGCAATCCAGTCACGGTTCATATCAAACAGATAATGGTTCGTGCGCCCGTTTGGCCAGGGCTCGTTGTGCTCCGCACTGCGGCGATCGCCAGAGTGCTCAAGCCCAACACTCATGTAGTAACGATCCACGAAGCGGGCACGTCCGTCCGGGTTTTGCAGTGGATCAATAAACACCATGGTGTTATCTAACCAGCGTTGGGTCTGCTCACGCTGGTCATGCAGTAAATGATAGGCCGTCATCATTGCCGCTTCAGGGGAAGAAATTTCATTGCCGTGAACGCCATAGGACAGCCAGATGCTACCGGGCAATTCGTCAATTAGCTGCTCAGCTTCGTCACTATCAGTTTTACGTGGGTCGGCTAAGGCCTGCATGCCCTGCATAAAGCTGTCAAAGTCGGCTATGTTCTTTTCACTGGAGATAACCGCATAATAAAGCGTACGCCCTTCCCAGCTTTTACCGTACTCAAGCAACTTTACTTGTTTGGGGTAAGCCTGCTGCAATGCTTCAAAATAGCGGCTCATATCCGCCGGGCTGGTAATCTTGGTGCCCATGGGGTAACCCAAAACCTGCTCTACGGTAACTTCTGAATTACTGTAGTTTGCTTCGGGGAGTAACGAACTCTCGCCCGAGAGTTGTTGTGCTTGAGTCGGCATGACCAACCATGAGGCGGCTATCAGCGCCGCAAATTTGAGACTGCGCATCTTCATTCCTGTTGTTTTATGCACTTTTTAACTGTGCTTAGGGTTTCTTTTTATGCCTCTCTAATGTAAAAGCTTGAACAAGGGAAGTGAAGCTCAATTTAGGCACTATGAATAAAAAGACTCAATTAACCACGCTGCTGGCGGCTATAGCCACAACGCTAATTTTGGCAGGATGCCAAATAACACCTGATAACGTAAAACGCGTGGTCAATTCCGGCGTGCTTAGCGGTAACGACCCAACCGCTGTGGTGGAATCTATGGCGCGTGAGCGTTTGCACAGCTATCGCAGCAACCCGCAACAGCTTATTAGCGACATTGAGGATTTACGCGAGGCCTTGCGCGACTTGCGCGCCGTTGCTGAAGCCATTTGGGGCGATGAGGAAAACACAGTTCCCAGTGAGAAGAAGTACGTTAAATACAGCGATAACTTTCATGCCAAAGCCGTTGTCGATTTTGAGCAGGGCCTGCTGACAGTTGCGACATTGCATGACAGCAATGATCCGGCCAAAACCCGGGAACAACTCAAAGCCGCTATTGTGCGTACGTTGTTAACGCCAACCGACCTCACCGCGGTTGATATTTTTACCGATAAAGAGCCTGAGCAAACGGGAAAACCGTTTTTGCGCGGGCAAGTTGTTGACCAGGACAATGTGGTCGTCGAATACGAATGGCGGGCGAATCGCTTTGCCGAGTATTTGGTGAAAAACCAGCTGCGCACCCGGCGCGCTAAAAACAATCAGGTGTATGAGGTTCAAATTGCTTTAGTCGACGAACACCAGGAGTTGCGCAAACACCAGTATGCCGACTACGTTATAGCCGCAGCGCGACGCTATAACCTTGAGCCTGAGCTTATTTATGCCATTATTGAAACCGAAAGTAGCTTTAATCCTTATGCGGTGAGCCACGCTAACGCTTACGGCTTAATGCAGGTAGTGGCATCGACCGCCGGACGTGACGTGTTTGAGCGTGTTCGTAAAATTCCCGGACAGCCCACGTCTCAACAATTGTTCGATCCGGCTCAGAACATTGATATTGGCAGTGCCTATTTGCACATTTTGAACACCCAGTACCTAAAAGGTGTGCAACATCCGCGCAGTCGCGAATACGCAATTGTTTCAGCGTACAACGGTGGCGCAGGTAATGTGCTGGAAACCTTTTCCTCCAACCGCAGCAACGCAGTTCAAATTATAAACCGAAGTCAGCCCGGCATTGTTTACCGGGACTTAACGTCTAAGCATCCGTTGTCGGAGAGCCGCCGATATTTAGAAAAGGTGATGTACTTTAAGCAGGGTTACTGACACGAACCACAACAAAAGTCTTTACCGTGCTCAGGTGGCGATGCTTTCTTTTCGACAAAAAGCAGGTTGTTTTCCAGGTGAATATGCTCGTGCAAGTCATCCTGCAGCTCTTTTAAGCCTTTATAAAGAGCTGTCCAGGTACCACAGGCGCCTTCCGGCAACGTTAAGTTGTTGGTCAGTTCATCAATTCTATTAAGCTCCCCCTCATGCTGAACGTGTTCGCTTTCCATTACTGAAATTGGCCCGCCCGGATAAACACCACGTGACAGCAAAGGAAACAGAATTTGCTCTTCTTTTGTCATGTGGCTTTCCAGCTCCTGCATCAGATTATCCAGGTGTTCAGTCAGACCAACCGGGGCTTCGGGGTGATCACCATGAACGGCTTCAACGCGCATGGCCAATTGCTTTAACTCAGGAAGCTGTTCGCGATGGCGCTGATGAAAACGCAGATAAATATGCTCTATCAAATGCTTGGGTGAAGCGTCCTGCCATTGTTGCTCGGCAGTCTGTAAACGGTCATCGAAAGTACTCATGGTCACTCCTGTTTGCTAAATAAAGTTTCTTACTCCAGTAAGGATTGCAACAAACAGGCCAGCTCCTACCCCGTTAGGATTATTGACTCTCCGGGGTGCCGCGGTACTATCAACCCAACCAAGAAGGGTATTTTTAACCTGGGCAGTCAATTTAACCATGTTGCAAGAAAGTCTATTAGCAGACCTGCTTACCGAGCAGCCTGCAGCCGTTCGTTTACAAAATTTAGTCAACACCTTGCGCAGCCACTTTAACTGCGGCGCAGTGGTTTTATTAAAGCTGGATAATGAAGTGCTGCAACCGGTTGCTATTCAGGGACTGGTACGCGAAGCCCTGGGCCGCCGCTTCGTTGTGGCACAACATCCCCGGTTAGCAGCATTACTGGCTTCTCGTAACCCCGTGCGGTTTGAGCACGACTCTTCATTACCAGACCCTTACGACGGACTGCTCGCTGATCAGCCTGGTGATGCGCTACCCGTTCACGACTGCATGGGTATGAGTTTGTATCTGGAGAATAAGTGTTGGGGCGTGCTGACGTTAGACGCCCTGCATCCCGGAACCTTTACCGACAACTCAATGATTGAATTGCAAAAGTTTAGCTTGTTCGTTGAGACCGCCGTTCGCATTGGCCAGCTGGAGCAAAACGTCAGGGCTCTGCGACAAGGCCAGCAGCGCACCATGCCAAAATCCGGAACCACAGAAAGAAACGAATCGGAAATTATCGGGCACAGCAAAGCCATTGAAAGTGTACTCAAAGAACTGCGGGTAGTTGCCAGTGCCGATTTGCCCGTGTTGCTGCTGGGCGAGACCGGTGTCGGTAAAGAGCTGTTTGCCCGTGAACTGCACTTGCTCTCGCAACGCAGCGACAAACCCCTTATTTATGTGAACTGTGCGGCTCTGCCGGAGTCACTTGCAGAAAGCGAGCTTTTTGGTCACGTAAAAGGGGCGTTTTCCGGGGCAACCAGCGATCGTTCAGGACGCTTTGAAGTCGCTCACGGCGGCACGCTGTTTCTGGATGAAGTTGGCGAGCTGCCCTTATCCATACAGGCCAAGTTACTGCGAGTACTGCAAAATGGTGAAATTCAGCGTTTAGGCTCTGACAAATACCGAAAAGTAGATGTTCGCCTTATAGCAGCCACCAACCGCAACCTGCGCCAGCAAGTCAGTAATGAAACTTTCCGTGCTGATTTATACCACCGCCTTTCGGTTTATCCTTTGCCAATTCCGCCATTACGCGAGCGCGGTGACGATGTGTCTATTCTGGCCGGGCATTTTCTCGAGCTAAACCGGGCTCGTCTGGGGTTGCGGGCTTTGCGCTTATCGCCGGAGGCTGAGCTTGCTATACAACAATACCAGTGGCCGGGTAATGTGCGTGAACTGGAACATGTTATAAGCCGGGCCGCTATTAAGCTACTGAGCCACGGAGTGGAAAAAACCGATATTGCCACTATTGAACCCGACATGCTGGATCTGGATGTGCAACTGCCTTTGTCAGCCACCGCCGACTCTGGAAAAAACTCCGCAGGAACCAACTTACCTCCGGCTAACGTGTCGATGAAAGAAGCGGTAAATTATACTCAGCGTAAGATGATAGAAGCGGCTTTGAGCCGTCATAACAACAGCTGGAGCCAGGCCGCTAAAGACCTGCAGCTGGATGCCAGTAACCTGCACAAAATGGCCAGCCGATTAGGAATGAAGTCGTGACGCGGGAGCTGTTAATTCGGTTATTGTGGCGCGCTCTGGCGCTATTTTTTGTATTGCTTGGACTTATTGGCATTGCCCTGCCGGTAATGCCCACAGTACCTTTTCTCATTGCTGCATTGTGGGCTGCTAGTAAAGGCTGGCCCCGGCTTGAAGCCTGGCTGCTTAACCACCCTAAATACGGCCCGGACATAAAAGCCTGGCGCGAACACCGGGTCATTAAACGCCGCTCTAAGATAATCGCCTTAGTCATGATGGCAACCGGGTACCTGGTGCTATGGTTATTTGTTCCGCAGGTTCCGGTGTGGTTAAAAGCAATTGTCGGGGTTGTTCTGGTTGTGGTCGGGTGCTGGCTGGCTACGCGCCCCGACCACTCTCCGCAAGAGACTTAACCTGCGTTACCGTCGGCGCGGGGGGTTGTCAGCACCTTAAAATGAACCACAACATAAATACCATAAGCCATTGTCCAGGCTATAGCGCTAAACATTAACCACTGGCTGGCTAAATCAGGAACCAGCCACATTATGAAGACCCGGGTTAAAGCGGCTATTAACACCAGTAGAAATGCGCCGGTCATTATCAGTTTTGGTTGCAACGGACGCCCACTATGACCCAACGAAACGCGCGCTATCATACTTAGGATCATATTTCCCATAGCTCCGGCGGTTAAGGCATGCAGCGCAACACTCTGAGTCAGGTCAAAGCCCGCGTAACGCAATGCAAATAAGGCCAGCCCAACCGGAATAAACCAGTAAGCTAAATGCAATGACCAAAGCAGCGGTACTCTCCAGGTTATCCAGATTTTCCAGCGCGCAACTCTTACACCGGTAGCCACAGCTGAAACACCAAATAAAACGACCATTATCTGGTTAGGTAACAGCGTGTGCAGATTCAGAAAGTGCACAGCAAAGATAAGCCACAAGCTGCCTAAGGCGATGCGATCAAGCCAGACAATTGGCGTTACTTTGGGCGTTTGAGTACCGTTGGCAGTAAACATTGGCAGCACTCGTCCGCCAATAATAGCCATTAACAAGGTCACCAGAAATACTGCGTTGTAAGCACCAAGCACCTGAATATGATAGTGACCAAAGTGTAAGCCGTAGTGCATAAGCAAGTTGCACACCGTCAGCAACAGCAAAATGGGCACAAAGAATAAATTCCGGGTCTGATTTACTTTTAACACCATACGCCCGAACAGCAACGCGGCAACAGGTAAGAGGCTGACATCCACGCCTGCAACCAACCACCACGGCAGTTCACCGCCCAACAGCAACATTAACCTGGCGGCTGCCCATAAAACGGTCAGAATAAGCAGAGTTTTGCCATGTGGTGCCCTAAGTCCGGTCCAGTTCTGCACCGCAGTTAATAAAAAACCCAGGACTATGGCAATAACAAAGCCAAATATCATTTCATGGCTGTGCCAGAACATGATGTTGCCGTATACAGGCAAACTGAGCTTTCCACCAAGTGCTAACCCCCACAGCAGCATCGCTACGGCACTGAACCCTGCACCCAAAAGGAACAGAGGCCGAAACGCCTGCCGCAGAATAGGAGTTAACTGCTCTTCTTTTTGTCTGTCTGTGATTTGCATCACTGTCACCGCTTATTAATAAAAGATACATTTTTAATATACCTTTTATTTTGACGAAGATCGACGCTCTACCACTAAAAGTCAGTTAATACCTATTTAGAGATTCTAGCCTGTCGCTAGCCCCGCCAGTTGCAACCAATAGCCATTGTTCTCTTTGCTCGTCAGGGTCACGGGGTGTTCCCCATTGATATTAGTGCGGAAGCGTTGTAGCCAGTCGAAAGTCCCCTCGGGTTGCGGACTGATACGCACAATATCGACCAGGCCATTCATACCCGGTAGCTGGTTTATCAAGTTATAGCGTGTACCCGATTGCGTCTGAATACCATTAAGTACAAACACCTGCTGACCTTCCTGGCTTTTCACTTCCCGGCCTTCCGGGTATTTTATGCAACACAGCTCGCACCGATCTTTCGGGCGGTTCTCCGAGCGGGCAGTAAAGCAGCGACCAGACCAGGCCAAAGGTATATGACCAAAGGAGAAAACTTCCACTTCAAAGCAGTCCCTCACGGTGTCAATAAGGTTGTGCTGTAAGACGTCCTGCAGCCAGTCGCGGGAAAGTTCAAATGGAACCACCCAGCGGGTCATGCCCATATCAATAAGACGGCGCAGGCTCTGGTGATTATAAATATTAATGGCCGGCCCGGCGGTAAAGTTCAGCCCCTGCTCCTGCAATAAGTTAATAGCGCTGACATCATTGGCTTCGACATCAAACTCGCCATTATCGCAATATTTACCCAGCTCCCGGAGCTCCGCAGGAGCTTCCAACAAGGTCATTGTCGACAGCGTTACTTTTTTCCCGGCTTCTCTTAGCATGTGCGCTATCGCCAGATAGTCATCCAGCTTTAACTCACGACGCTTACTGCAAACGGTTTCGCCCAGATACACATGGTCAACATCTGATTCCGCGGCTTGCTGGTAAAAATCAAAAACTTGCTGTTTCGGCCAAAAATACAGAATAGGTCCTAATGAAAACTTCATGTTGGTTACTTCCATTTCCGGTGGTACGCGCCGAGCGTCGTTTGACTGCCCTCAGAGAGTGATGACAGAACTGAGTTCCAGTTATCCACTACTTCAAAGTTGTCGGGATCTGCCATGACCGTATCGATAGCCTGACGCCACACCCGGGTAATTTGCGCCACATAAGCCGGGCTGCGCTGCCGACCTTCAATTTTCAACGAAGCAATGCCTTCTTTATAAAGTTGCGGCAACAAGCTTAAAGTGTTCAGGCTGGTGGGTTCTTCCAGCACATTGTAGATTTCATCATCAACCGAGAAACGCCCCTTGCACAAGGTGGGATAACCGGCCTTCTCGTTTTCATCAAAACGGTCGATAAGCACACCGTTAAGTCGAGATTCCAGTTTGTTGTCCTGTTCGTCCCACTCGACAAAAGCTGCAGGCGAGCAGGCACCTGCTGTATTGGGTGACTCACCGGTCAGATAAGAACTTAAGTAGCAACGCCCTTCCGCCATAATGCAGAGGCTACCAAAAGCAAATACCTCCAGCTCGACATCCGTCGTACGCGCCAGTGCCCGCACCTGCTGCATAGACAGCACTCGGGGCAAGACCACCCGCGACACGCCAAACTGCTGGTAGAATCGAATGGCTCCGGCGTTGGTTGCAGAGGCCTGTACCGATAAATGCCGTTCTACTTTCGGGTATCTTTCGGCGGCGTAAGCCAATACAGCTAAGTCAGCGATAATCAGCACGTCGGCACCCGCCAGCACAGCATCATCAACCGCCTGACGCCATTTCTCCCAACTGTTGGCATGCGCGAAGGTATTAATGGCAACGTGCAGTTTACGCCCATGCTTGTGTACATAGTCCGCTGCTTCCGATAGCTTCATCTGGTTTAAATTTAAACCTGCAAAATGACGCGCATTGGTTTCATCTTTTAGTCCCACATAGACCGCATCGGCACCATTTTCTATAGCCGCTTTTAATGCAGGGATACTTCCGGCCGGACACAGCAATTCCATTTAAAACCTCTATTTAATATTTTGTAGCGCACTAATTATTAATTCATTATAGTGCTCGAAATTTTATTTTTGTTGCAAACGGAGAAAAACATGAATACCACCAACTGGGTATCTTCTATACCTAAATTAATTCGCCCAATAAATAAATTAATTCCGTCTCAATTTATTAACTTTGGATCTGAAAAGTTATTAAACCTTTTATTTAAGGAAGAAATTTCTTCAGGAGAGCTTAATTTTATTTCCGGAAACATAATAGAGATAAAGGTCAAAGACATTGATTTATCTCTATTTTTGACGTTAAAAGGAAATCAACTGAAATCCCTTAAGGGCCTAGCAGAAGCCGATGTAAAGCTTTCAGCAGACGCTGACGCACTGCTTTTACTGATTTACGGAAAGGTTGACCCCGACACATTATTCTTTAATCGAAAACTAATGGTGAAAGGCAATACCGAATTAGGGTTACATTTAAAAAACTTCTTAGACACTATTGAGGTAAATCAAAAGCTACCAAGGGCCTTATATTTAATAGGAGAGCGCTTTAGTGATTTTATTTATAAAGAAAAAGGTGAAACAATACAGATAAGTTAATTAAATAGTTTTTGGCTGGGGTCAAGAGGTGGTTATGAGTACAGTTACCTGGGATAAAGAGTTAATAGAAAAATACAATATTAATGGGCCTCGTTATACGTCTTATCCCACAGCGTTAATGCTTTCCGAACAATTTTCAGAAAGCCGCATAGAAGCCGCGCTGAAAAACGCAAATGACGGACTGTGTCTGTATTTGCACTTACCTTTCTGCCACAAGCTTTGCTATTACTGTGGTTGCAATAAAGTTGTTACCCGCCACCAGCATAAAGCCGATAAGTACCTGGATTATCTCGCCCGCGAAATGGCGATGTATCAGCCTATGGTAAAGGACAAGAAGATCCGCCAGATTCACTTAGGCGGTGGCACCCCGACCTTTTTGACCGAACAGCAACTGACCCGCCTAATGGAACTGGTTCATCAGCATTTTACCTTCGCGGATAATCCTGAGGTCAGCATAGAGATTGACCCACGCAGCTGCAGCGACGAAAAGCTTCGCCATTTACGCGATTTAGGTTTTAACCGTGTAAGTTATGGGGTACAGGACTTCGACAAGAAAGTTCAAATTGCGATCAATCGCGTACAGGATATTGAGCTTATTGCGCATCAGCTAAAACTCAGTAAAGAATTAGGCTTTGAGTCAATTAACTTAGACCTTATTTACGGCCTGCCTTACCAGCGCCCGGAAACCTTTAAGAAGTCTATTGAGCAAGTCATTGAAATGGATCCCGATCGCATTTCGGTGTTTAGCTACGCCCATTTACCCCAGCGTTTCGCCGGGCAGAAAAAAATACCGGAAGAATCCATTCCACAGCCGTCGGTTAAGCTGAGTCTGCTGGAACAAGCCATTACACAACTGAACGACGCCGGTTATCAGTTTATCGGCATGGACCATTTTGCAAAAAAAGACGATGGCCTTGCCATAGCTCAGCGCGAAGGCCGCTTGCAGCGTAACTTCCAGGGCTACACCACCGACGGTCAGGACGCACTGCTGGGCTTAGGTGTATCATCCATTAGCCAGGTAAACGGTGTGCTGTGGCAACACGAAAAAGAGCTTCCTGCCTACTACAAAATGATAGATAACGGACAAAAACCCATTATAAAAAGCATGGCGTTAAACGATGAAGATAAGCTGCGTGCCGCATTAATTTCTCAGGTTATTTGCCATTTCGAGCTTGATATAGAAGCTTTTAAAGCAGAATGGGATCTCGAAGATTTTTGGGCACATTTCGCCGAAGCCATACCGCTACTAAAACCATTCATTGAAGACGGCTTAGTCGACGTCTCCGACAAAAAGCTCCGCGTCACCGACTTAGGTCGCCTCTGGGTTCGCAGCATCTGCGCCTGTTTCGACGAATACCTGGATCACGGCCAAAACCGCTACTCCAAAGTCGTTTAGCTGGCTGGGGGCGGTAACCCGGCCTCGGTTACGCTTGGAGAGCTGGTAAGAAAGACGCCGTGAACCCATCCCTGGGGGCTTGGGTGGCGCCATCCTTGGCGCCACACACTTTCTTACCAGCTCTCCGGCGCGTGCCGCGACCGGGTTACCTCTATCAGCTGACTTCGGAAAACAAACCTTAATAGCCGGCTGAACGACAATATCCGAAAAGCAAGAGCGCCGAAGAAGCCTCGGCAAAGCATAGGTTAGGGAAAGGACGTCGAGTGGTTGAGGTTTCCGGCTCAGAGAGTGTGTGGCGCCAAGGATGGCGCCACCCAAGCCTTACAGGGATGTACTTGCAGGCGTCTCTCTGAGCCGGAAACCTTAACCGCAAGAGAGTCCTTTCCCCCCCTCCCCGCCACTAGCTCAGGGAGGTGGCTTGGTTTAGCCATAGGTGTAGCAGGATGCTGGCTGCGTAACCTATTGCTATTACCGGTGTCCATTTTAGATGCGACATAAAGGTGTAGTAACCTCTGGCTTGTCCCATTAAGGCAACGCCTGAGGCGGAACCGATAGAGAGCAGGCTGCCGCCGGTACAACAGGCCAGGGTTATGAGCAGCCAGTGTCCGGTGGACATCTCAGGGTCCATGGACAGTACCGCGAACATCACCGGAATGTTATCTACAAGAGCGGAGACCACGCCAAGAATACTGTTTGCTATGGTTGGGTCTAAACCACCATAAAGAGACTCGGACAGTAAACCTAAGTAACCCATAAAGCCTAAACCACCAACGCATAAGACGATGCCGTAGAAAAACAGCAAGGTGTCCCACTCGGCACGGGAAACCCGGCTGAATACATCGAATGGCACGACACCACCAAGTTGTTGCAGGCGTTTTTGGTCGCCCTCGCGTTCTGCCATTGCCCGTTTGCGCGCCAGTGACCCCGGCAGGGTCATACGCAGGAAGTAGCCGAAGAACTGTAAGTAGCCCAGCCCCATCATCATTCCGAGCACAGGAGGCAACTCCAGCCAAATGTGGCATGCAACGGCGGTTGCAACGGTCAACAAGAACAAGAAGGTAATGCGCAGGGCTCCCCGCTTAAGTTCCACTTCGGTATGCAGCGTTGTCGGGCTTTTGTTCTCAATAAAGAAGCTCATGATAACTGCGGGTATTAAGTAGTTCACCAATGCAGGCACAAACAGCTGTAAGAACTCAGTAAACTCTACCTTGCCGGACTGCCAAACCATAAGTGTGGTTATATCACCAAATGGGCTATACGCGCCGGCAGCATTCACGGCTATAACAATGCTGGAGCAGCAAAGCGCGACAAACTTTTTATTGCCCTCGGCAACCTTCATAACCACGGCTGACATCAACAGAGCTGTGGTCAGGTTGTCCGCAATAGGCGAAATGAAAAACGCTAAAAACCCGGTTATCCAGAAGAGCTTTCTATAAGTGAAGCCCTTTTTCATCAACCAGGCGCTGAGCGCATCGAACAAACGCCGTTCTTCCAGAGCATTGATGTAGGTCATTGCCACCAGCAAAAACAACATCAGCTCCGCAAATTTTAATAAATTTTCCCGGAAGGCTTCTTCGGCGAGGGCGGCGTTGTCGCCAGTGTAAACAAACCCTATGAGTATCCATATAACTCCTGCCGCTAGCAGCACAGGCTTGGATTTTCTCATGTGCAGTTTCTCTTCACCCATCACTAAAATATAAGCAAGAATAAAAATGACGATGGCAGCATAACCAACGGTCGATGAGGTGAGATCGATACGGTCAGCAGAGGGTTCTGCAGCCAGTACTGATACCGAAAACAGCAGCGAAATGACGGTAAACAGTAATCTTTTCATAGCGTTTTTTCAGTGCAGTTCAGAACCAAAATATAAACTGCACCAACTCTCCTTGTTGGTTGGTGGTTAAGAATGAAAATGGTTGATTATTCCGGCAGGAATTTTCGCGCGGAGATTACCACAAAACTCGAATTTTGAGAGCTACAGAAAGAGGGAAAACTCATCCCTCTCTGTCAGCATTTTGTGCCACTTTAGCTAGCTCTGCGAAATACCCTATTGGATTGTGCCGCACCCACAGCAACCTCTGCAGGCTGCTTGCGATGATAATGACGCAAATGGTGCTCTTTTCGACGGCCTGCACTAAAAGCAGACACTCGTTTTAAGTAACCAATCACCCGGGTTCCGTAATCAATGTCTTCAGAGCCACAGCTGGAACATTCGCTTAAGGTGCGTTTATCAATCTGCTCACAGGCATTACAAATGGTAATTTTGACGTTAATGCAAAAGTAATTACAGCCCGTTTTCGCCGCAATGTTCAGTAAGGACAAATACCCAGAGGTATTGAGCTTTTCATCAAGGTTCAAATGCAATGCCGAACCGCCATCCAGGTATTCAATCAATTCTTTTCCGTGAAGAACCAGTTTATCCAGTGCATTGGCGTCTTCGTCTTCTACGGCATAGAAGTAGGAGTTGTAGCAGTCACGGCTCACTTTATAACCGTCAGATCGATCCCACTTGGCGTTCTTCACGCCCAGGTTTTCTGCTGGCACAAACTCTGTGTTGAACATGTGCCCGTATTCTTTTTTAGCGGCCTTGTTTGCGTCATAAATGACTTTTAAATGGCTTTGCACAAAATCTTTATAGGCCTGGTTGTTACCTGCAGTAATCCCCTGCGATTCCGCCGCTTCAACCATGCCGTTAATACCAATAGTCAAAAACTGCTTGTCCAGGGTAATAAAGCCGGCGTCATAGACCGTTAACAGACCCGCTTCCTTGTATTCTTCCAGCAGTTTTCTGTAAGCCACCTGATATTTGTGGATTTTGCGGACTTCTTCCTCTAAATCTCTGCCATCCTGCACCAAACGGTTCATGTTCATGGTAATGACATTAATAGAGCCTGTCGCAACACCACCGGCACCCAGGGTATAAGAAAAGGTATTGTCGCTAATTTCGCTGCGTAGTCGGCAACAGGACGCTAACGAGTCGGCATTGTCAGATAAGTAAACAAAGAAGGAGTTGCCATTTGCCATTTCCCCGGCTATTTTTTCGGCAAATGCCTGATCTTTGCACTGACCGTTGTCAGTTAACATGGCCACAGTCACCACCGGGAAGGTCAATATCGTTTTTTCACGTTCCTTATTAAACCAGTCCAGGAAGAAGTCCTGTAATGCGCTAACCGAACTCCACTCAGGTTTGGTAAAGTCCGCAGGGAAAACAAACTCGCCAAACATACTGTCAAAGTAATGCTGGTCGTAAATGGAAATATTCCAGAATACACTCTGGTAGCCGCGGGCCGCCGCAGGCTGATTCAGCGCATAGACCACGTGCTGCAGGTGGTTTTCAATTTGGTGACGATGCGTATTCAAATAGTCGTAACCGTAGTCTTTGCGAGCAAAGTAGTCGAAGTAGGTTAGAAACTCGACCGTAGCAACAGCCCCGGCAAACTGCGAGCTCACGGCAAAAACAAAGTTAACAAAGGTGCCGCAGAAAGACTCTAAATGCTTAGGTGCCTGAGACTCTCCACCCAGCTTAGTTAAACCGTCACGTAAAAACGGGTACATGGTGACTGAAACACAGTAAGGTTTCAGGCTGGTTTCGTCATGTACGTATATTTCATGATCTTCAATTTGTCGAACGTACTCTTTCGCCAGATCATTACCGAAGAGTTCGCTAATTTTATTACTGACCTGTTTGCGGTTAACCTGCACAAAAAAGTCCTTCATTAACTCGGCTTCAAGCGTTGCTATGTTCTTTTGTGTGACGTTGGCGTTTGCATCCATTTTCGAGCCATCGGCCGCGTTTTGAGCATGCAGATACTCGTGAATGAAATCGACTTTGCCAGTGACTTGTTCTTGGTTTAAGCGCAACATAATTATTCTCCTGTTTGAAACGCGCAGTTCAATAACTGCAGTGTCCGTAAGTCATAAAAGCGTTGGTTGGTGGTTGGGCTTTCCAGCCCGCCCCGGGCAGCTATCCACGGCCCGGTTTTTAAATAAGTCAGTTGTTCGCGTAGGGTCAGAGAGACGTCTTCATAACCGGTATACAAGCAGGTCTCCAGCCCTTCGTTTCGTATTTGCTTTAATAGTTTCAGTAGTGCTGTGGGCTGCCATTCGCCGCCCAGAAATAAAACACAGGTTATTAATCCACGGTATTTTTGCAGCTGCTGTGCCAGATGCTCCTGGGTTAGAGATGAGCCACTTCCCACCGGCCAGCTATCCACACTATGGCAACCTTTGCACCCCACCGGGCAGCCCGTAATGGTGTAAGCTAAAGTCACTTTTCCCGGAACTTCCTGCCAGACAATTTGCTCTGCACTGTAATGTAAAGATTCAGGATAAATCGCCATAAAAAACCATATATTGTTATTAATATAAAAATAATCACTACATATTGTGCTTCAGCATAGTTAAGTCTGTTTCGGGTGCATTGATCACGCTCAAGATTTAAGCAAGAAGAAAAAAATGACAGGAGCCTTAAAGAGATACCCATTAAAGGGTAGAAATAACCTTTCGGGTACTTTTGACCATAAAAGTAAAAACAACCTAATAAACTTAAGTTATAAATACCCTTTTGAAATTAAATCCCTTATTTATCAGTAAATTAAACTATGGCCTCAATATTGCACTTAGGTGAATGCATAGCGAATTAATCAAAATTCTCTGCTCATAAACCTATGGAGTAACAATATGAAGCTGTTCAGCATCAAGGAGGTCAATTATGGCCGGTTATCGTAAGCTTTGGTGGACGCTAATTGCGGTTCTCGCAATTACCTTTGGACTTTTAGGGTACTTCGGAACAGAAGTTTACCGTGAGGCTCCGCCTATTCCGGATAAGTTCATGAGTACCAATGGCAAAGTCATTGCAACCGAAGAGTCTGTTTTAGACGGGCAAACCGCCTGGCAGTCTGTTGGTGGCATGCAACTGGGTTCCATTTGGGGGCACGGTGCTTACCAGGCGCCCGACTGGACAGCTGACTGGTTACACCGCGAACTTATTGCCTGGTTGGACATTCGCGCGAACGAAGTCTTTGGCAAACCCTACGAACAGCTTGAGGGATCGCAGCAAAATCAACTGGAATACGAGCTGAAAGAAGAGTATCGGACCAATACTTACGATAAAGCTTCAGATACCGTTATTCTCAGTGAGCGACGCATTCAGGCTATTGAGCAGACCGGCGAGTATTACTCAAAGCTGTTCAGCGATGACCCGGAGCTGCGCCCTACCCGCGTCAGCTACGCCATGAAAGAAAATACGCTTCCTTCAGAAGCGCGTCGTGCGGTAATGAACGACTTTTTCTTCTGGACAGCCTGGGCCGCGTCGACAGAACGTTTTGACTCAGATATTACTTATACCAACAACTGGCCACATGAAACCTTGATAGATAACGTGCCTAGCGCGGAGAATATTATCTGGTCAATTGTCAGTGTGATTCTCTTAATTGCCGGTGTCGGCTTCTTAATCTGGGCATGGGCGTTTTTACGTCAACACGACGAAGAAGACCCTGTTGCGCCAGAGCATGATCCCATAGCCAAAATTAAGCTCACGCCCTCACAAAAAGCCTTAGGTAAATACCTGTTTATTGTGGTTGCGCTGTTCTCGCTACAAGTTTTACTGGGTGGATTAACCGCACACTACACAGTAGAGGGACAGGAATTCTACGGCATTAATATTTCCGAGTGGTTCCCCTACTCACTAACCCGTACCTGGCACATTCAGGCTGCCATGTTCTGGATTGCCACTGGGTTCCTGGCTGCAGGCCTCTTTCTTGCGCCGATTATTAATGGCGGTAAAGATCCCAAGTATCAGAAACTGGGTGTCGATATCCTGTTCTGGGCATTGGTGTTAGTTGTTGCAGGTACCTTTATTGGCAACTGGTTAGCCATTGCGCAAATTATGCCTGCACACCTGAACTTCTGGTTAGGTCACCAGGGTTACGAATACGTCGACTTAGGTCGCCTATGGCAAATTGGTAAGTTCCTGGGTATCGTATTCTGGCTGGTACTGATGATGCGCTGTGTGTGGGGTGCATTCAAAGTCAAGGGCGACAAGAACTTACTGGCACTGTTTACCGCTTCGGTAGTTGCTATTGGCCTGTTCTACGGTGCTGGTTTCTTCTACGGCGAGCGTACTCACATTTCTATCATGGAATACTGGCGCTGGTGGATTGTTCACCTGTGGGTAGAAGGCTTCTTCGAAGTGTTCGCAACTGCCTCACTGGCCTTTATTTTCCACAGCATGGGCTTGGTTTCCCGTCGCATGGCAACCGTCGCTGCGTTAGCTTCCGCGTCGCTGTTTATGCTCGGTGGTGTACCAGGTACGTTCCACCACTTGTATTTTGCCGGTACAACCACTCCAGTCATGGCCGTGGGTGCAACGTTCTCAGCATTAGAAGTCGTGCCGCTGATTGTTCTGGGCTATGAAGCCTGGGAGAACTACAGCCTGCAAAAACGAGCAACCTGGATGCAACGCATTAAGTGGCCGTTACTTTGCTTCGTTGCGGTTGCCTTCTGGAACATGCTGGGCGCGGGTGTACTCGGCTTTATGATAAACCCACCTATTTCGCTGTACTACGTGCAAGGCTTGAACACTACGCCAACTCACGCACATGCAGCTTTATTTGGTGTGTACGGATTCCTGGCACTTGGTTTCGTCCTGTTAATTTTGCGCTACATTCGCCCGAACCTGCAGTTCGATGAAAAACTGATGAAAATGGCATTCTGGACCATGAACATTGGCTTAGCACTCATGCTTTTCACCAGCCTGTTGCCGGTCGGTTTCATTCAGTTCTACGCCGCCGCCAGCGAAGGCTTGTGGTATGCACGCAGTGAAGCCTTTATGCAGCAGCCTCTGCTACAGAACCTACGCTGGTTCCGTACGGTTGGTGATATGGTCTTCATCGTGGGTGCATTAGGCATCAGCTGGCAAGTTGTAAAAGGCTTAAAGCATAAGTCTGACTAACCCTTAATAAACCAAGCTTCTGCAATTGTTGCGGAAGCTTGGTTTTTCTTTTGTGAGGAGTTTACTTGAAGATGTATGAGCCGCCCCCCTAGCACCCTCGCAATAAAGTGATGGATTAATTCGCACTTATTTGTTCCCCTCTTTCGAAATGCTATATCATGTGCCGGAACTTTCACTCAGGACGTCGCCCGGAATGATACGCAACGCTTCTATAATTAATGTCTTCAGAGTATCGCTTGCGCTTATCGTGATTATTGCCAGCGCCTCTTCTCTATCTGCATTCTGGCTTTTGGAAAAATCAGAGCAGGACGCGGAGTTAATTAACGTTGCGGGCTCACACCGGATGAAAGCCTACAAGTTCGCATTACTGCTATCCGCCGGTAAGAATATTAAGGCCAGCAAAACGGCACAAGAAATAGAAACACTCTGGGAACAGCCTCTTCTTCATCGTCACTTCGTAAAAGCCGGCGGGAGTATTCAGCAGTTAGCCAACGGCGCTAAAACCGAATGGCGGCGGGTGCACTCGGAAATAGCAGAACAAGATTTTGCTCGCTTTTCAGAGCAGCAAAGTAACGCTATAGACAACTATGTGAATCAACTCGACACTTTGGTCGGCCAGCTGCAGGAGCATTCAGAAAGACGAATGGAGACGGTTCGTAGCTCACTGGCTTTAGCCTCATTCTTTATCGTTGCCATATTTTTCTTTTTACTTACCGTGCTAAAACGAAAGATCAACCAACCGCTTCGACATCTGCTGGCAGTTTCCAAGCGTTTGGGTCAGGGCGACTTTACCGCTAAGTCAAAAATTGATAACGAAGATGAAATAGGCCAGTTGTCCCGCACCATGAACAAAATGTCGGAGACAGTCAGCTACTTTTATGGCGGCCTTGAGCGCCGGGTAGAGCAACAAACTCAGGAACTGTCCCGCAAAAACAAGGTGTTATCTTTTCTGTACGATACCGCCCGCTCCATTATCGTTCACAGTTATGACTACAATAATTACCAGCAAGTCATCGAAAAGCTGTACGAAATTGGCGAAGTAGATGACATTGAGTTGTGTCTGTTAACAGAAGAAGGCAATCGCCCATTTTTGCAACTGCAACCGCGCCCCAGTTCACACGACCCCTGTGAAGCTGGTAACTGCGCCAGCTGTCTTAAAGCTGGCCCAGGAGCTTCGGTAATAGATGACAAGCTGGTGTACCGCTTTGTGCTAAAACGGGAAGATCAAAACTACGGTGTACTCATTGTTCGCTGCGAGCAAGAACAGCCTCTGGCAACCTGGCAACAGCAATTGATGAGTTCAACAGCGGACCAGCTTGCCTTATCGCAAAGTCTGAAATCGGAAGAAGAGCAAGTGCGCCGGCTGGCACTAATGCACGAGCGTACCGTTATAGCCCGCGAGCTGCACGACTCACTGGCGCAGGCTTTGTCCTACTTAAAAATTCAGGTTACGAGACTACACAAAGGCATTGAGAAGAACGATCGCGCCACTATAGATGATGTCAGTAACGAGCTGAGAGAGGGCCTAAACTCAGCCTACCGGCAGCTGCGGGAATTGCTCACGACTTTCCGCTTAAAAGTTGATGGCTCAGGACTTTACAGTGCATTGCAGACGACGGTTAAGCAGTTAACCGAACAAAGTCATATGGTTGTTCACCTGGATTACCGCCTTAATAATATTCCTCTAGTGCCTCATGAAGAGATCCATTTACTGCAAATTATTCGTGAAGCCAGTCAGAACGCGGTAAATCATAGCCAGGGAAGGGAAGTGCACATTAGCCTGTCGCAACCCAGTGGGCAGGACGTGGCACTTAGGATCACTGACGATGGCATCGGTTTGCCTGAAAACGCGGAGAAGGTTAATCATTACGGGTTAGCGATTATGCAGGAACGCAGCCGTAACCTTGGTGGTGAAATAACAATTTCAAGACTGGAAAGCGGTGGTACAGAAGTTTGCTTTACCTTTACACCGGACTACTTGCTGCAATAGAAAAATACCCAACCCGCCCTTAAGGGTTATAAAACTGGCCATGACGACGCAAATAGACAAAGCCATTTAACAAGAATCCGATAACATAAAAGACAATGAAATCGATATAAACGGTATCCATACTTTGCGACTGCAAAGCCCAGGCGAAGCGCAAGGGCAAATAAACCGCACCCAGCATGGCGATAGTGCCAGCCCAAATTAACACTCTGTGAGTATAAGTTCTGGGAAAGACTTTCGTCATACTGACAACGACCGAGCCGTTCCCTAAAGCACTGGTAAAAATCAGCCCTAGCATGCTGATGAAGAATGGCTCAAAGTAGAGTTCAGCGGCACCATGTTGAGCAAGGTACATATAGCGGCCAGCCAAAGCCCCAAATATCATCATCAATAGCAAACTCATTTGCGTTATCAGGGCGCCACCAAAAATAGTTGCCAGCCAACGTCCAAAAGGCCTGGCTAACAAAGCAACAAAAGGCCCCATCCACACCAGAATTAAGGTGCTGTAACCGAACACAAATTCCAGCATCAGCGGTAATGCCATAGTAAAACCGATAAAACTGCCAAACGTCATGTTGTACAAAATGCTGCAATACCAGACATGCCCATTTTGAGTCAGCAGCTTTCTCAAGGTGACTTTGGGTAATGACTGTTTGTGGTTTGACAATAAAGCAGCGGCTGCGCTCAAAGTGGCTGTCAGGCCAAAAAGAATCGCCCAGACAAAACTGAAATTGTTTAACCGAATAACCTGGCCTGCCTCAATGCGAGAAAAAAAGTGACCACTACTGCGTTCAAGTATAAGAGCGCAATCTACCGAAAACAGCGGCCAGGTGGCCAGCAGAGGAACAGCCAACTGAGCTAAAAACAGAGAGAATATCGTCATGCCAATAACCAGGCTCATGGACAACGGCAAGGGGAGCATGATCTTTGACTGACGAGTTAAGTCGAATGCGGGCGCAAACATCATGCAGCCAACGCCTGAGCCGGCAGCTAAAGCAACCAATACCGGATAGCTCAGCTGCATAGCTGAAAATTGAACAAAGCTGATAATACTCATTAGCAGCATAAGAGTAGCGATAACTGTAGGCATCCACCGTCCGAAGACGTTTGCCAGCAGCGTTCCTAACAGCTTGGACACAGCCCCGCTTGCGCCTGCAATAGCAACTAATGACAACAACTGAACCGGGCTTAAATGGAGATTTGATTTGGCCAGCAATACAACAATAACGCTCCAGCTTGCCCAAAAGGTGACACCCAGTAATAACACACTCAGTGTTAACCCACGGGAAAGCGCGCGAGAACCGAGGTAATCGCGAATATCGCTCATTGTATTCGCTTGCGAAGCTTTGCCCATAACATTGCAATTTGTTGTCATATTCACAGAGTAAAGACTGTGCAACTATGAGGGTTTGGATACAACTCACATCAAGAGTTAGTTTTGGGTTTATTATTGGGTAAGCAGCTACCTCTTTAGGGGGAGAGTTTTATTCAGAAGTGTAAGTAGTGCTTGTCCGCGGTGAATTTGTACACAAGCTATGTCAAACTAACCGGGTTCAATTTACAAGGGAGAATACTATGACAACCGATGCGGCCAGCATTATGCTAGTGGATGATCATCCGCTACTGCGCAAAGGACTAAAGCAGTTGATTGCAATGGAAGATGATATGACCGTTATTGCAGAAGCCAGTAATGGCCCGGACGCCTTGCTATTAGCGGCTGAGCACGACCCTGACTTAATTGTTCTGGATTTGAACATGCAGGGTATGGATGGCATAGAGACTCTGAAAAGACTCCGCGATTCAGGAGTCACCTCGCGGATTATCATGTTAACAGTGAGTGATGCTGATGATGATGTGGTTGCGGCAATAACTAATGGTGCTGACGGTTATCTACTAAAAGACATGGAACCAGAGCTGCTACTGGAACAGATTCACCGCGCTGTTACCGGCAAAATGGTTTTAAGCGAAGCTATTACCGAAATACTGGCGACCGCCCTGCGCCAACCAACGCAGTCCACCACTTCGCAGTTAAGTAACTTAACCAATCGCGAGCACGAAATTTTAAGCTTAATTGCTAAAGGGATGAGTAATAAAGTCATTGCCCGCGAACTGGATATTTCAGATGGCACGGTTAAAGTGCACGTAAAGCACTTATTGAAAAAACTGGGACTACGCTCGCGGGTTGAGGCCGCCGTATGGATGGTCAACCTTCAGGGTAATAAAACGCCTCAATAAGGACTGATAATAACGGTCCATGACTGGGAGGGTACTTTGCCAACATGTACCCTCGCTATCTCTCCTTGATTTGCGTCAACCTGCCAATTTCCTGACTCTGTTATTCTTCGTCATTAGTTTGGTGATACAGGTGTTTTATGTCAGCCGCAAATTTCCGTCCTGAGTTACTTTGTCCTGCCGGCAGCCCCGAAGCTATGCGCATGGCGTTTGCTTACGGTGCAGATGCCGTCTACGCCGGCGAACCTCGCTATAGCCTGCGCGTACGCAATAACAGCTTTACCCTGGAGAATTTAGGCGATTGCATTAACGAAGCTCACCAGCAAGGAAAACGTTTTTACGTTGTGGTCAATATTGCGCCACACAATGCCAAACTGGCCCGGTTTGTTGAGCACATTTGTACCATTGTCGACATGAAGCCCGATGCCTTAATTGTGTCCGATCCCGGCGTGGTTATGTTGCTGCAACAATATTTTCCCGAGCAACCTCTGCACTTATCTGTGCAAGCCAACACGGTCAACTGGGCGGCACTTCAGTTCTGGCAACAACAAGGCATTGAGCGGGTAATTTTGTCTCGCGAGCTGGGGCTCAAAGAAATTGCTGAAATGCGCAAGCAGGTACCGGACATAGAAGTTGAAGTATTTGTACACGGCGCACTGTGCATGGCCTACTCCGGGCGCTGCCTGCTTTCTGGGTATATGAACAAGCGCGACCCCAATCAGGGTGCCTGCACCAATGCCTGTCGCTGGGGTTATGAAGTGCACCAAGCAAAGGAAAACGCTGTGGGTCAATATGAGCCGGTACTTCTCGGCGACCCGAAGCGTCCGCAGGACTTGATGTTGCTGGATGAAGACATACACGGCTCCTACATCATGAACTCGAAGGATTTACGCGCGGTTGAATACGTAAAGGACTTAGTTGAAATGGGTGTGCATTCCTTAAAAATTGAAGGTCGCACCAAGTCAGACTATTACATTGCCAGAACCGCTCAGGTTTATCGGCGCGCAATTGACGACGCCGTGGCCGGTAAGCCTTTTAATAACGAACTGCTTAGTGAGCTGGAAGGTATGGCAAACCGGGGCTTCACCGCAGGCTTTTTGCAACGCCATACGCCACAAGACTTACAGAATTATGAACGTTCGCACAGCGAAGGCGAGCATATTCTGGTCGGGCAACTGGCAGCAGCAACTGCAGACACTAGCGTGTATGAAGTTGAGGTGAAAAATGGCTTTTCTATTGGAGATGAACTGCTGCTGATGACACCCAAAGGCAACTATCCGTTTCAATTGACACACATGGAGTCACTTAAAGACGAGGCCATGATCCGCGCCCCCGGTTCCGGTTATCAAGTGAAACTGCAGACGCCGGTCAGCATAGAGAAAAACGATGTTCCTTTTTGTTTTCTGATAAAAGAAGCAACCGTGAGGAAAGTAGCATGATTATCATTAACGATGGCTGTATTAACTGTGATGTTTGCGAACCCGAATGCCCAACCGAAGCTATTTCTATGGGCGACAGCATTTACGAGATAGACCAGAGCAAGTGCGTAGAGTGTGAAGGTTATTACGATACACCAAACTGCTACGCGGTATGTCCGGTAGAGGCTGTCGATATTCTACAAGATAAGGGGTAACTCTCATCTCTCTTTAGAGGTAGATAAATTTGCTGGAGGGTTTTGTATAGTGAACCAGATCAATAATTCAGCGGATGAGATGATTATGCGTACCCCAATTCAATGTAGCCAATGCAGCATGCAATCAATTTGCGTACCCGCCGGTTTAGTACCAACCGATGTCGAAATTCTTGATAAATGCAGCCGCGAACCGCATCTTTTTAACAAGCGTAGTGTTGTTTTTAGTGAAGGACAAAAGCTCAATTCAGTTTTCGCAATAAAAAGCGGCTCGGTAAAGTGCTACACCATTGATAGCAATGGTAAACAACAAATTACCAGCTTCCATATGGTTGGTGATATTGTCGGTCTTGAGAGCTTAGCCAGCGGTTCAGCAGCCACATATTGCGAGACCATGGAAACCTCTATGCTGTGTGAAATAAGACTGAGCAAACTATTTGCACAAGAGCTTCCTAAAGTTGAAAGTAACCTTCTGCAGCTTATGAGCCGACGTTTAGCAAATTGCAGCAAACACTACTTAAACATTGTGAATACCAGTGCGGAGCAGAAAGTTGTGGCTTTTTTACTTTCAATAAGCACGCATATGCATCAACATGGGCTTTCCCGTAGTGAGTACCGACTGCCAATGACGCGTACAGATATTGCCAATTACCTGGGCCTGGCCGTGGAAACTGTCAGCCGTATTTTTACCGCACTGAAAGAGCAACAGCTGATTAACACCGAGCAGTCTATTCTCACTATTAATGACTTTACGGCTCTGGAGCGTCGAGTCGCTTAGTACTTTTTTCAGGAGGTCAGATGTCATCCGCCGGTTTTAATTGGTCCGATCCGCTCAACTGGCAAAACACCTTGTCAGATGAAGAAAAAATGATTCAGGAGAGCGCCCATCAGTACGCTCAGGAAAAGCTCATGCCACGCGTGCTTGAGGCGAACCGCAACGAAAACTTTGATCGCCAAATTATGAGCGAGTTGGGTGAGATGGGCTTGTTAGGCGCAACCTTACCGGAAGAATACGGCGGCAGCAGTGTTAACCACGTTAGCTATGGCCTTATTGCACGAGAAATTGAGCGTGTCGACAGCGGCTACCGCAGTGCCATGAGTGTGCAATCCTCTTTGGTTATGCACCCTATCTACACCTTTGGTACTGAAACTCAGCGTAAAAAATACTTACCTAAATTAGCCAGCGGTGAATGGGTTGGTTGCTTTGGCCTGACCGAACCCGACTCTGGCTCTGACCCGGCCAGTATGCGTACCACCGCCAAGCGCACCGACAACGGTTATGTTCTTTCCGGTTCTAAAATGTGGATCACAAACTCGCCTATTGCGGATGTATTCGTGGTCTGGGCAAAACTCGACGGTGAGATTCGCGGTTTCGTGTTGGAAAAAGGCATGAAAGGCCTGAGCGCACCTAAAATTGACGGTAAATTCTCATTACGTGCTTCTATCACCGGCGAAATTGTTATGGATGGCGTTGAAGTGTCCGAAGATCACATTTTCCCGGACGTTAAAGGTTTAAAAGGCCCCTTTAGCTGCCTTAACAAGGCCCGTTATGGTATTGCCTGGGGCTCGCTCGGTGCAGCTGAATTCTGCTGGCACGCAGCACGACAATATACGCTGGAGCGCAGCCAGTTTGGTCGCCCGCTGGCAGCAAACCAGTTAATACAGAAAAAACTGGCCGACATGCAGACCGAAATCAGCCTGGGGTTATTAGGCTGCCTGCAAGCCGGACGCGAGCTTGATAAAGGCACATTAAGCCCCACTGCGATATCGCTGATTAAGCGTAACAGCTGTGGTAAGGCGCTGGATATTGCCCGCCAGGCTCGTGACATGCACGGTGGTAACGGTATTGCCGATGAATACCACGTGATTCGCCATGTGATGAATTTAGAAGCGGTGAATACCTACGAAGGTACACACGATATTCATGCGTTAATTCTGGGTCGTTCACAGACCGACATTCCTGCGTTTTAGTAGCGAGGCTTAGCACTCTCGCCGGAAAAGCAAATCAGCCCCGGTATTGCCCGGGGCTTGAAATTCCTTAGTGAATACCTTTGCTGTTCAGATGTCCTTTATAAGCCATATCGCTTTTCATAATATGATTCATAAGCCAGGCTTTCACGAACTCCAGCAGCTCATCAATCACGTCTTCGTGATTATCTACCCGATGTTTGAAACGCATGACATCCTGCACCAACTCTCGGTGTTTAAGCTTATGGTTTTCTAAGTCCGGATAGCCGTTGCGCTCCATTAACAACTCTTCGTAGTTAAAGTGCGTTGCCGTGTAATTAATTAACGAGTCCACCAGACGCTGCAGCGCATGCTGATCACCATCACGCAGCTTCAGGCGATACAGCTCATTAGCAATGTAAATTAGGCGCTGATGCTGACGGTTAATTTCTTCAATGCCGACATCCAGCTTCGGTGACCATTCAATAAGCACGTCTTGCTCTGAAAGACGCCGCTCTATAACGTCTTTTTCAATGTAATAGCGGTCGCCCAGAGACTTAATTTCGCCGCCTAAAGTCGTTAGTTGGGCAGAGCTTTCTAACGCCTCTTGCGAACGTTCATCGACAATTCGTGCACTTTCAGAAAGTGAATGAATGTTTTCCTGAATGTTTATGGTTACCGCAGACTGCTCTTCCGTTGTCGAAGCTATCTGAATATTCAAATCGTTAATGACACCAACGTTTTCAACAATGTCAGATAATGAACTGGCCGCCCGGTTCGCTTGCTCAACATTTTCACCCGCCAGAGTTTTATTACGCTCCATGGTTTGTACTGCATTGTTCGTGTTGGTTTCCAGCCGGCCGATGACACCTTGTATTTCACCAGTGGAGGCCTGTACACGTTTAGCCAGTTGCCGCACCTCATCAGCAACAACTGCAAACCCCCGACCCGACTCACCGGCTCTGGCGGCTTCAATAGCAGCATTCAGCGCCAGCAAATTGGTCTGGTCGGCAATGTCATTAATGGTCAGTAATATTTTCGAGATAGACTGACTGTCTTCAGATAAAGTTTTTATAACACGCTGGGATTCAGACACTTCTTGCTCGAGTCTCTGAATGGCTGCCACCATGGTATGAACAACTTCCTGCCCATTTTTGGCCGAAACTAGGGTATTATCAGCTTCTGTCGCGGCCTTCTGAGTTGACTCTGACACTTCACTAATCGCTGACGTCATTTGCTCGACTGCCGCAGCTGCGCTTTGCATTTGCGAAGCCTGAGCTCTTGCCCGTTCGGCCAGCTCTTTAATTGCCTGATAATTACCGTTACCCAGCCTGTCCATGCCGTCGCTCGACTTACGTATAGCATCGACCGAGTAACTGGTCTCAATAGCGACCGAGTTCAGATAGTGAGTTATTTTCGACAGCTCGTCATGACCCTCTGTCGAGCTCAAACTATTTAGGTCGCCATTTGCCAGCTGTTTGGCCATTTTGATATTGGCAGACACCGCCCGGTAAATTCCTAAATATAAGCTAGTGAATAACAACAGCTGTAGTAACAATACCCCGACAATCAAGGCAACGTTGGTCCATATTATTGCGTCTAACTTCTTTACGCGCTGCTCAAGCCTTGAATGATAAGCCGGAATGACACTATCGTAGAAGGCGAATAACGATCCTGTCGCGGCGGTTCCTTCACGGAAAAAATCGCTGGCCGACATATTTCGCTCCATTAATTTGCTCGAAGCGGTTTCGCTGAATAATTTTAATTGTTGCTCGGCTGCCTTAGCCTGCATCAACAACGCCTGGTCGTTAACGTCTTCAGATAAACTCGCGACAACATCCACAAAGTCGGAAACCTGATTTTCCAGCACGTAGCTTAAAATGGTGACATCCTGCTGTAATCCGGAACTTTCATTCCCGTTTAACCATTGAGCTCCCAACCCCCTCAAGCGACCTCCCTGCTCAACTAACTGCGGCAGTTCCTCAACCGAAAGACGCGCTAAAAACAGGCTTGGTAAATCATTTTCCAGCAGTTGTTGGGAATTTTTGCCAAGCAGCTTCAACGCATTTTGAACCTTTTCCAAAAGCTCAGTGTGCTGATGAAATGTGTCCGTTGAGCCGCTTAAACCCTGCCAGTTACGGCGCAGCTCCAGCAATAATGACTCGGGCAGCAAATAACTTTCGCCTAGTTTACTTTGAAGATCATCCAGAGCACTAAAATGGCGGTTAATGGCTTGCACTGAACGGTTTATTTCACTGGAAAACTCACGTTTTTGAGCCTCGCTCCCAGTCATCCCCCGGTGCATAGCGATATGCTCTAAAAGCCCTCTTAATTCAGGCCAGTATTGAGCGGCTTCATGCTTTTGTTCAACCTGATGGCTTTTTTCCAGTGAGTCATTAACCATCAACGAACTCAGCACAATAACCGGAATAAACAACAAGAAACCAATCAAGCTAAATTTTCGTCTAAAACTCAGTAAATTAAATAACTTTTGGACAGGGCGAGTTAACCAATCGAGCCACTTCATAACCACTCCACTACAGGCAGAATCGACAACCACAAACGGTTTATTCTGCTCATTCATCGGCATTAGTCACACATAATACAGGGTTGGCGGTTAACAAGTGTCTTTTGCTTGACCGTGATCAATAAAACAGCAAACTTTCTAATGCCATTTCAGTCATTTCAGTAAAAGCGGTTTGTCTTTCATTAGCTGACAAGCCATTGCCCGTTTTTATTTCATCAGACACCGTCATAACAGCCAAAGCCTGTTTCTTATGAATAGCCGCTAGCGCATAAAGAGCAGCTGCTTCCATATCTAACGCCAGAACATTCATAGCTTCCAGCCGCGATTCAAGGTTTTTGTCCGGATGGTAGAAACTGTCAGTAGAAAATACATTACCAACGGCTACGCGCTGGTTTTTCTTCTGACAATAGCCAACGAACTCACTTAAGAGTTTGTAATCTGCAATTGCTGCAAAGTCGTAACCACCAAACTGCTTTTGGTTCATTGACGAGTCCGTGCAAGCTCCCTGAGCAACGACCAGATCACGTAACTTAAGGTTTGCTGATACGGCTCCGCAACTCCCTACCCGCACTAAGCGCTCAACACCGAAATGCTGAAACAACTCTTGTGCGTAGAGTGCACAAGAAGGCATCCCCATACCTGAGCCCATCACCGACACGGGCGTACCGCGAAACTGCCCGGTAAATGCCAGCATATTTCGGGTATCGCTTATGAGTTCAGCACTGTCCAGGTGTGTTTCAGCAATATGTTTTGCCCTTAATGGGTCGCCGGGAAACAAGCAAAGTTCAGCAAAATCGCCTGCTTTAGCCGAAATGTGTGGTGTGGTCATAGAAATCACCTTGTTGTTTTTTCATCAAGATAGATGACAAATCAGAAATTATCGACTATATTTCGAATTATTCTAAATTAGATTATTAAGAAATAATATGATTAATGTTATTATGAAGCTAGCGACAGGTTATCGCAGAAGCGTCTTTTGGACGTTGACGCTGATCACTATTGCTGTTGCTGCCTTCATCCCGTCTATTACCATTGATACCGATCCGGAGAACATGCTTCCGGACGATAACCCGCAGCGTGTTTTTCATAACGAAGTGAAAGAAACCTTCGCTATGCATGACATGATTGTCGTTGGCGTAGTCAATGAGAACACCGTCTACAACCAAAAAACGTTAACCGATCTGCATACCGTATCGAATTATGCGGAGTCTCTGGATGGCGTTATCAGTGACGACCTGATGTCATTGGCGAATGTCGATAACATTACTCAGGAAAAACCCGGAACCATTCGTTTTGAATGGATGATGAAACAGCCGCCAGAAAATTACGCTGAAGCTCGCTACATTCAGCAGCAAGTGGAAGACCTGCCACTGCTTTATAACACCATTGTTTCTGGCGATGGGAAGGCCGCCGCTGTTTATGTGCCCATTGAAAGTAAAGACGAGAGCTATGCTCTGGCGGAACAGCTGCGTGACAAAATCAGTAGGCTGGACAGCGGCGATGACTGGCATATTACTGGTCTGCCGGTTGCTGAGGACCAGTTCGGTAATGAAATGTTTGTGCAAATGGGCATTTCCGCTCCATTAGCAGCTGCGGTTATTTTCGCTCTGCTTTGGTTCTTCTTCCGCAATGTGCGCTTCATAAGTGCAGCAATGATAGTGGCGATGTCTACTGTGCTTATTATCATGGGTGCATTAATTGCCCTGGGTTTCACCGTACACATTATGTCGTCGATGATAGCCATTTTCCTAATGCCTATTGCCGTGGTCGACTCGGTTCACATTATGTCCGAATTTTCGGACCGATACCGAGAAAAAGGTAATGCGAAGGACACCATAAAAAATGTATTGGGGCACTTGTTTACGCCCATGCTATTTACGTCAATAACATCGTCTATTGGCTTTTACTCGCTTATGCTAACGCCAATTCCTCCAGTTCAGGTGTTCGGCGCTTTCGTTGGCTCCGGAATTCTTTTGGCCTTCTTAATTACCGTTATTTTCGTACCGGCCTATTTGTGTGCACTCAAACCATCGACTCTGGACAGTTTTGCTCAAGTAACTCACGAGGAGCACAAAGATGGCTGGTTACAAAAACTCGGCGCTGTTGCAGCTCGTCATGCGAAGCTGTGGATAGCCTTTTTTCTGGCAGTTTTGGCTTTTGCGTGGTTCGGTATTCAGCAAATTAACATTAACGACAACCCGGTGCGTTGGTTTAAACCTGGCCACGAGGTTCGTATTGCTGACGAAGTATTAAACGACCACTTTGCCGGGACGTACAACGCGTATGTAGTATTTGAAAATACCTTAGACGCTACCGAAAAAGCTCGCTCAGCGGTTCGTGAGGCCCTGAATAACGACGCGCTGTCTGAAGAATCGCGTGATGCTTTAAGCGCTCTGCTTGAGCAACAGCAAGTGAACTTTAACCAGTGGATTATCGCAATTGATGATCTGCTCTTCACCGTCGGTTCTGACCAATTAGAGCCGTTAGAGCGCTTAATGACTGAGCTCGAACAGCTGAATAGCGCCAGCAAAGCGTTCCAAAGCCCGGAATTGCTGGCCTACATGAGCGAGATGCAAGCCTATTTGCAAACCACCGGTTTAGTGGGCAAGTCAAACAGTCTGCCCGACGTGGTAAAGACGGTGAACCGCGAATTACGCTCGGGCGAAGAAAAAGACTACGAACTGCCGGACAATGCCGCCGGTGTTGCGCAAACCCTGTTGCAATACCAGTCATCGCACCGTCCGCAGGACCTCTGGCACTTTGTTACGCCGGACTACAAACGCAGCTTAATGTGGTTGCAGTTAACCAGCGGTGACAACCAGCACGTGACCCAGGTCGTGGACACTGTTGACAGCTACATTGAAGACAACCCGCTGCCTGCTAACATTGAAATGGACTGGGCCGGTAAAGCTTACCTGAACGTGGTGTGGCAGGAGGCCATGGTGGAAGGCATGCTCGACAGCTTAATCAGCGCCTTTGTGGTGGTGTTTATTATGATGGTATTGCTGTTCCGCTCGGTGGTCTTCGGGGTACTGGCTATGCTGCCTCTGAGTCTGACCATTGCCTTCATTTATGGTCTTATTGGCTGGGTCGGTAAAGACTACGACATGCCTATCGCCGTGCTGTCGTCGCTTACACTTGGGCTATCGGTGGACTTTGCTATTCACTTTATTGAACGCACACGCGCTACCTTCAAACAAACCGGTAACTGGAAAGACACTCTGGTGGTTATGTTTGATGAGCCCGCTCGAGCCATTTCCCGCAATGCCATTGTCATTGCTATTGGCTTTACGCCACTGCTGTTCGCACCTTTAGTGCCCTACATTACGGTTGGCGTGTTCTTAGCCAGTATTATGGCGATATCCGCCATTGTGACACTTATTATGCTCCCGGCGGTGATGACCCTATTTAGCCGCCTTATATTCCGTGGAGGTCAATCATGAAAAACCTATTTTTAACCGCTTTATCCGCCGCCGTTTTATTCGTTAGCTGCCAGACTGTTGGTGCTGAGAAAAGCGCTCGTGAGATTGTCGAACAGGCTGAGTTAAACGCCTACTACTCCGGTGATGACGGCCGCAGCGCCGCGCGGATGATCATCACCGATAATCAGGGCCGTGAACAAATGCGCCAATTCACCATTCTCCGCAAAGACCAGGAAGACGGTGGAGTTCAGGACATGATGGTGTTCTTCTCTCGCCCTGCCGACGTGCGCGACACCGTCTTTCGCGTAGTAAAACAGGTAAACGACGACGATGACCGCTGGCTTTATTTACCCGATCTGGATTTGGTTAAACGCATATCGGCCGGCGACAAGCGTACCTCTTTTGTCGGTTCACACTTCTTCTATGAAGATGTTTCCGGTCGCGATACCTCTTTAGACAGTTATGAGATTCTGTCGGAGGATGATGCAGAGTACGTGTTAAAAGGCACGCCTAAAGACCCTGACAACGTCGAGTTCAGCTACTACGAAGTGGTCATCGATAAAGAGCATATGCTGCCGGTAGAAAGCACTTTCTATAACGACAGCGGCGAAGCCTATCGCAAAATGGAAGTACTGAAAATCGAAACAGTTCAAGGCTACCCAACAGTGACTCACTCGCGCATATCGGATCTTGAAAATGGCGGTAAAACCGAAATGCAGTTCCGCTTTATGAAATACAACATTGGTTTGCCGGACAGCATTTTCAGTGAGCGTAGCTTGCGTAATCCACCTGCAGAATGGTTACAACTGAGAGACTAATTATGCCATATCGGAAAATTTTCACGTTTACCGTTCTTTTCACTTTGGCTCAAGCCGCATCGGCACAGGACTCCTGGGATGATGACGAATGGGAAAGTGACTGGGGAGCGGAACAAGACCAGGGTATTGATGTCTACGGCTATGTTGAGGCGGCAATAGGCGGACGATTTGAACCCTCCCCCTATCACAAGCGTCTGTCTATTGCTGAGCCTCGACTACAGCTAGGGTTTGATGAGCGCTGGCAGAACACTACCTGGACAGCAAAAGCCGACGGCTGGTACGACGGCTTTGATGAAACCTGGCACGGCCAAATTCGCGAACTTAATGCTCAGTTCACGGTTTTCGATAACACCGATATAAAAATTGGCCGTCAGATACTCACCTGGGGCACTGGCGACTACTTATTCCTCAACGATCTGTTCCCTAAAGACTGGCAGTCCTTCTTTGTCGGGCGTGACCAGGAATACTTAAAGGCACCATCTGACTCGCTGCGCGTCACCAGCTATTTCGACTGGTTTAATATCGATTTTGTCTGGTCGCCCGAGTTTGATCACGATAATTACGTTCGCGGAGAGCGTATTTCCTATTTTAATCCGCTCTCCGGGCAGTTAACCGGTGACGACCCGTCTGTTCAGTTTGTTGAGCCCACCCGCGATGAGTACGCTTTACGCTTGTTTCGTAATCACGATGGTGTGGAATACGCTGTCTATGGTTACGACGGCTTTACTAAAAGCCCCGAGGCCGTTACTGAGAACTTTCAGCCCACCTTCGGCCGCTTAACCGTGGTTGGTGCGTCCGTTCGAATGCCCCTGGGTCCAGGACTGGTGAATACCGAAGCCGCAAATTATAACCGTCATAATGCAGCTGATCACTGGCGCGCACTGGTTGGCTACGAGCAAGAGTTGTGGACCCGATTTACCGGGGGCTTTCAAGCTTATGTAGAAAAAGGCGACACACAAACACGCACTGTGTTCACCACCCGCTTAACCTGGCGCGACGAGCGTGATGACCTCAGTCTGTCGCTGTTTGCTTTTGTATCACCCAATCAAAACGACGGCTATTTACGTCCGACTTTTGACTACCGCATTGACGATAATTGGTCATTTAGCGGCGGGTTCAACCTGTTTTTTCGCGAACGTCCAGAAACCTTTTTTGGTCAGTTCACCGAAAACAACAACGCATATCTGCGTATGCGGTATGCGTTTTAATACTAAAATGAAGGAGTTTTATAATGAGTGTCGAAAGAGCTATAACCGCATTTGCCGGCTTTATGATATTGTTGTCGGTAGCTTTGACTTATTGGGTTCATCCCAACTGGGTATGGCTTACCGTATTTGTAGGTGCCAATCTATTTCAACAATCTTTCACGGGTTTTTGTCCAGCAAGCATTTTTATGAAAAAAGCGTTAGGACTAAAAACAGAACGTGAGTTAGAAAAATCAGGAAGATAAAGACACCATGAGTGCAGCTGAATCACAAGAGATGCTTCAGGAAGAAGCGCAGAATGCGGCGAGCTTTCTGCGCTCTTTAGGTAACCCCCACCGTTTACAAATTTTATGCCGATTGGCTTTAGGTGAACAAAGTGTGGGTCAACTTCACCAGTTTTTTGACTTAAGCCCGTCAGCTTTTTCACAACATCTTGCGGTATTGCGTCAACAGCAATTGGTCAGCATTCGTAAACAATCGCAAACTGTGTACTACTCCATAAAAGATCCGGATACCGAAGCTTTTATGAAGTTACTGAAAGATAAATTCTGCCCTTCGCTTTAAGTGGTACCCTTTAAGGGATGCTACCTTTTGTCGCATCCTAACCACCTAAAAAATGGAGAATAATAGCGACATTACCTTATTAAAGGACACTGTCGTATGAAGTCTATTTATCCTCTGGCAACTTGCTTACTCTTGCCATTTATCAGTTACGCTAACGAAACCACCGATATTCAGGAAAGAATTATCATTATTGGCGAATCGATGGAGGCGCCTAGTGAATGGGTAGTCGACTCGAAACAACCAAGACAACCATTGCCTGCTCACGATGCCGGTGATTTCTTAAAAAGCCTTGCGGGATTCAGTGCAACCCGCAAAGGCGGCGCCTCTGCTGACCCATTATTTCGTGGAATGGGAGCTGGCAGACTGACCATAGTCAACGACGGACAAATGCTCCAGGGTGGCTGCAGCAGCCGCATGGACCCGCCAACGGCGTACATAACCCCACAGAGCTATGACAGCGTGACGATTGTTAAGGGCCCACAAACCGTATTGTTCGCCGGTTCAGCAGCATCTATTCATTTTGAGCGCGAAGCAACATTCTTTGAAGTGCCCGAGTTTACCGGTTATTTAAATGCCACCACAGCGCAGTACGGCCGGCTGAATACCACAGCTGATTTAACCTGGGGAGCAAAACCCGGGTACGTGCGGGTAAACGCATCTGCCGCAACCGCCGATCACTACGAAGATGGCTCGGGTAATAGCATTAACAGCCAGTATGAACGCTGGAGTGGCGATGTTGATCTGGCATGGACACCGTCACGGCAGCATCGTCTGATACTCAAACTTGGCGTCAGCGATGGCGAAGCAGCCTACGCCGATCGCAGTATGGATGGGGTGCTCTTTGACCGTGAAAGCGTCGCGCTGAATTACCAATGGCAACCTGACAGCCGTTCGCTCGAAGAGCTTTCTGTTAATGCCTATTTCAATACCATTGACCATGTCATGGACAACTATTCGTTGCGCGAGTTTACCCCGTCCATGATGATGCCCAACCCGACCGCCAGTAACCCGGATAGATATTCCCGTGGTTTTAAAATTGCCTCCGAATGGCAGTTAACCCCTTCCGGGCAACTCAAAACTGGGCTTGAACATAATGAGTCGGCTCACCGTAACCGTTCCAGCAAAGATCAGTTTAACCAACCATTTGAAAGCCTTAGCCGGGTTGATGATGCCTTTATTGAGCAAGATGGCATTTATGCCGAATACCGCCATGCTATCGACCAGGAGTGGCAGTTAGTCAGCGGTTATCGGCTTGATCACTGGAAAATGACAGACAAGCGCACCACCATTACGCCAATGTCAGCTCCGGCTCAATCCAACCCCACAGCGAATGAAACACGCAGTGAGAACCTTCATAGCGGGTTTCTTCGTATAGAAAAACAGCTTAAAAATGGTTACTGGTATGCGGGCTGGGGTCAGGCAGAGCGGTTCCCGGATTACTGGGAAGCCATTGGTAACAACCGCCAGTCACCAACGTCGGCATCGGCCTTTTACACTAACGCGGAGACCAACCAGCAATGGGATATCGGTCTGGATATTAACGCCGACAAATGGCAACTGGATGCGTCAATTTTCTACAGTCAGGTCGATGACTTCATTCTTTTGCAAAAAGGCATGATGATGCAGCCGGATACCGTCCGTAATATTGACGCCCGAACCTGGGGCGGGGAAACAACCTTAAGTTACCAACTGACCGAAGCCTGGTCTGTGTCATCAGCACTGGCCATAACCCGCGGAAGTAATAAAACCGATGATAACTATCTGCCGCAGCAACCTGCTGATGAACTTCGTATTGCCACTGATTACCGCCACAACGCACTGACTTACTCTTTGCTCTGGCGCCTGGTGGATAAACAAGAACGCACAGCTGTGGATCAGGGTAATGTCATTGGCTACGATATCGGCAATAGCCCGGGGTATGGTATTTTATCGGCAAATATCGACTGGAAAATTGATCCAAAGTGGCAGCTAAGTTTAGGCGTCGATAATATACTGGATAAAACCTATGCAGAGCACTTGAGTCGTTCCGCTGCCAGCATTTCCGGATACCAGCAAATTGACAAAGTTAATGAGCCGGGCCGCACCGTCTGGCTGCAGACCAACTATCATTTTTAAGCCTAATGCTGACATTACTGACCTATAAATTCATTACTCATAAAGCCTGGCCATTGTGCTTAGCTTTATGTCTGGACATAGCACTGGGCAACCTCTGGGTTGCCTTTAATGGGGGGATCAGTAACCCCTTCACCTCGTTATTACTGATTTTTATTGTCATAGCGTTTTTATTGTTACCTTCAACTTTTGCTTTGATTGTGGTGCTTATAAGCATTCTGGGGCAAGTTGCCCAAATAGGCTTGCCTTCGCTTTTGCCCGGACAACAAAGTCACACTGCCCATGCCTTAAGCGACGAGATGTTGAAACACGCGATGGGTATGGTCAGCGGCTTTGTGATTGCTGCGGTTATTATTGCTTTATCAATGTACTACCTGAAGCGGCAATGGTTTCAGTCTGAAAAAGCGTTGCAGAATGCACGTGAGCGCCAGCTGCGTGACGAGCAGCTGCTGACGATAGGTGCAGCCGCAGCTCAGTTAACTCATGACGTTGCCACTCCTGTGCAGTCGTTACGGTTACTCAACGAAGAACTTCAGGAATGCGATATTGAGCTGTCACTGAAACAAGAGTTTCGTGAACACCTGGGCAAAGTTGAAGCCAGCCTTGAACAATGGCGGGACGCCGCTGAGGATGTGCGCAGCAGGCGCCAGCACAATTACACTGTCGGGGAAATTGTTACTCAGTTACGCCAGCTTCTGCGAATTGCCCGACCCGATGCTCAGGTCAACTGGCAATGTCCCGAGCGATTAAAAGCCGCGATTATAAGCGCCGATCGCACCCTGTTCCCGGCTATCGCTAATCTGGTTATTAATGCTGTCAGCGCTGGCGAACGCAGTCACCAGCTGACCGTGTCCGTGCAACTCAACCTGACGTTAGTTGGTGCGAACCCTCAGCTCACCATTCACATTCTCGATAATGGTGATGGGCTAAGCCAGGCGCAACAACGGAAAATAGGTAAATCAATGACCTTAAGTGAAAATGGTATGGGTATTGGCGCGGTTATCAGCCATGCCACCCTTGAACGGCTTGGCGGTCAAGTGAGCTGGCAATCCACTGCCGAAGGCACGCTCACATTAGTTCTATTACCGATAACAGCTTATGAATAAATTTCGCTTACTTATTATTGATGACGATGAAGGCTTCTGTCGCATTCTACAGCGGCGTCTGGAGCACCATAGTGTTTTGGTGCAAATGGCACACTCCGCTGAGCAGGCCTTGACGCTAAAAGATCATTTTGACGGTATTCTGCTTGATATGATGCTGGGCGACGACAATGGGTTGGGACTTATTCAGCCACTTAACGAACGCTACTCTCCTGGCCATTTGGTGGTACTGACCGGTTACGCCAGTATTGCGACAACTGTAGAAGCAATGAAACGGGGCGCAACGGACTACCTAACAAAACCCGTGGGGACCAATGAATTACTACGCCGTTTTACTAATGAAAAGCTGGAGTTGGAAGACACATCGATAAACCGTTTAACACCAACTCAAATTGAGTGGGAGCATATTCAAAGAGTGCTTGCGGATAACCAGGGAAATGTTTCTAAGACAGCGCGAGAGCTGGGGATGCATCGGCGTACGTTACAGCGCAAATTGTCGAAACGCTCACCACATTAAAAATGCGCCGCCTTAATAGGCGGCGCAAAAAATTTAGAAGTTATAGCGAACACCGGCCATAGCGACATAAGGGTCGATATCAACATCAACACTTTCAATGGTGCTTCCGTTTACGCGAACATCACCTGTGGTATCGATATCCATGCGGCTAACCATGAAATGAAGACCCCAGTTTTCACTCAAATCGACATTTACACCCGCTTGCAGAGCATAGCCCCAGCTGTTTTTCAGAGCTAAGGAGACATCGTCATTATCGGCAACAACACCTAAGTTGCCTAAAGTTGAGCGCAACTGAGGGTCAACTTGCTCATCAAAGAACGCGGTGTAGTTCACACCAACACCAACGAAAGGTTTAAACATATCGCTATCGATATCGAAGTGATACTGAGCCAGCAAAGTTGGTGGTAAGTGCTTGGTTTTACCAATTTTCAGTCCGGCCAGCGAACCTGTTGCGGTAATATCATGACTGAATGGTGTTGCTGCAACCAGCTCAAGCGTCCAGTTTTCAGTTAGCTTATAATCAAAAGTTAAACCTAACTGAGTATTGGTATTAACACCAGCGCCAGTACTGTTCTCTTGTAAACCAGCTACTGACTCAACAACATTCAAGTGCCCACTGCTATCATCAGGCATGACAGAGATAGCACCAACATTGATAGAGAAATCGTTTGCTAATGCAGAAGTGCTTAGCAAGCCTAACAATACACCGCACGATAATACTTTAAGCTTCATGGGGAACTCCTTGTTAATGAAGACCCCTAAAGTTTATAAGGTTTATCGAATAATCGAATTGATCTGAATCAACCTAGTGTTCGGCATTGTGGTAAATGTTTTGAACGTCATCCAAATCGTTCAGCATATCCATCAAACGCTCAAACATTGGCAAATCATCTTCGGCTATGCTGGTCGTTACCTGAGGTAAAAACTGGATTTCGTCAGCTTCAAAATCAATATCAGGAAACGCATAAGTTAAGGCCTGACGAGCTGCTGCGTACTCTGTATTTGGCGCAAATACGGTAACCAGACCATCTTCGAATTCGACGTCGGTAACATCAACATCAGCTTCCATCATGGCTTCCAGCACTTCGTCTTCACTGTCGTGCTTGAAGGCAAAAATCGCACAGTGGTCAAATGAATGCGCAACGCTGCCCTGAGCGCCAATTTTTGATTTACTTTTGGTAAAACAATTGCGGACATCGCCGAAGGTGCGGTTAGGATTATCGGTTAAGCATTCGACAATAACCATACAGTTACTGGGCCCGTAGCCTTCGTAACGCGCCGGAGAAAAATCTTCTCCTGCCCCGCCTTGAGCCTTGTCTATCGCTTTTTCTATAACGTGAGCAGGAACCTGGTCTTTTTTGGCCCGATCTATCATGCCGCGTAACGCCAGGTTACCGTCCGGGTCGGTACCACCCTGCTTGGCGCAAACATAAATTTCACGGCCATAACGGCTATAAACTTTGCTCTTTGCATTAGCCGTTTTAGCCATAGACTCTTTTCGGTTTTGATAGGCGCGACCCATTCTGAATTTCTCACTGTTTAATTAAAGACCCAAAGATTTTACACAGGCAGCTGTTACTGGTCGAGTACTAGCAGCAATAAGTACCGGCTTAATTGCAGATTATTGATATAGCCAAGCTGTCTACCATAGAAGATTTTGATTCTTCAGTTTGTGCTACATGGCAACGTAAACTCGGCGACAGAAACAAACTGTTGAGTCAATTATGCAAAGCCCAATACCTGTATTATCCATGCGAAAACTGTATCTCAGTGCTTCTGATCGCCAGCAATTCATTGCTGACCTTGGTAGAGCTGCGCGTGATATTGGCTTCTTCTACCTTGAAGACCACGGTATTTCATTGGCAGAAAAAGTTAAGGTACTGGACACCGCTAAAACCTTTTTTGCACTCAGTGATGTAGAAAAGAAACAGGTGCAGATGATTCATTCACCGCATTTTCGCGGCTACTCAGCAAACTACTCCGAGTTGACGGCAGGCCGGCGCGATCGTCGTGAGCAGTTTGATATCATGGACGAACTGCCTGCTCAGGCTACGTCCGCTATACGCCATGAATGGCAAAAACTCATTGGACCCAACCAGTGGCCAGAGCAATTGCCTGCCATGAAAACCCAGTTGTTGTCCTGGCAGGACAAGCTAACCGAAGTGTCTCTGCAGCTTCTAGAGGCGTTGTGCGAAAGTCTCGAGCAACCGGCTGACGCATTGGCTGAAACCATCAGTAACGGTCCTTACCGTCATACTAAGCTTATTAAATACCCCGGTAGCCCAGAAGCCTCTGGTCAGGGTGTTGGCGCGCATAAAGACCCCGGCTACCTCACCCTGGTTCTGCAAGACGAAAACAGCGGGCTGGAAGTGGAATACAAACAACAATGGTACAAGGTGGCTCCGCGCCCCGGCGCCTTTGTGGTAAATATCGGTGAATTACTGGAGCTGGCTTCTAATGGTTATTTAAAAGCGACTAACCACCGTGTTACCAGTCCTAAAACTGGAGTTACCCGTTATTCATCGGCATTTTTCATGGCAGCCCAGCTGAATGCTTCGGTGCCTGTATTAAAACTCCCTTCTCATTTAGCAAAACACGCTAAGGGGCCAACCAGCGATCCGAATAACCCATTACTACATAATGTTGGCGAAAACGTGATGAAAGGCAGGAAGCGTTCGCATCCCGATGTGTCTATGCGTTTTTACACGCCAGAAGAAAACTGCAGCTCCTGTTAGTTACGGTTTTGCTATAAAAATATGGTTATGTTTAACCGCTTCACCCCGGCGAAATAAGCGACAAAAGGCCTTTGATCCCGTATCATAAGCCTTAGTCAGCAGATAAAGTTGAGTGTTTTAGTCAAGTATTTTATACTGTCGTCCAGTAACGGGCGAAACTCCCATCCGCAGCTTTTAGAGTGGGTAAATCATGAGTGAACAGATTGATCAGGCGCTTGCACGTAAATACGACGCAGGCTTCGTTTCAGAAATAGAGTCAGAAACTTTCCCAATCGGTTTAGACGAAGACGTTATTGCTCGTCTATCCGCGATTAAAGAAGAGCCCGAATGGATGCTGGAATGGCGTCTGAAGGCTTATCGAACCTGGTTAAAAATGGAAGAGCCGGACTGGGCACACGTCGATTATCCCAAAGTGGATTACCAGTCTATTTCATATTATTCAGCGCCGAAAAGCATGAAGGATAAACCTAAATCGTTAGATGAGGTTGACCCTGAACTGCTGCGCACTTATGAAAAGCTGGGTATCCCCCTGCATGAGCAAGAAATGCTGGCTGGCGTAGCCGTCGATGCGGTCTTCGATTCCGTATCTGTCGTCACCACCTTCCGCGAGAAACTGGAAGAAGCCGGCGTGATATTCTGCCCTATCTCTGAAGCCATTCATAAATACCCGGATCTGGTTAAGAAATACTTGGGAACCGTAGTTCCCCGTGGCGATAACTTTTTTGCCGCGCTGAACAGCGCCGTATTCACCGATGGTTCATTTGTTTATATTCCAAAAGGCGTTCGCTGCCCTATGGAACTATCAACTTACTTCCGCATAAACGAACAGAACACCGGTCAGTTCGAGCGCACCTTGATTGTTGCCGAAGAAGGCAGTCATGTCAGTTATCTGGAAGGTTGTACTGCACCGCAGCGCGATGAAAACCAATTACACGCAGCCGTAGTTGAGCTGGTCGCACTGGATGATGCAGAGATAAAATACTCTACCGTTCAGAACTGGTATCCGGGCGATGAAAACGGCAAAGGCGGTATCTATAACTTTGTCACCAAGCGCGGCCTGTGTGAGAAGAACGCTAAAATTTCCTGGACTCAGGTAGAGACAGGCTCAGCGGTTACCTGGAAGTATCCAAGCTGTATTCTTAAAGGTGACAACAGCGTTGGTGAATTCTACTCGGTCGCATTAACCCGCGGAAAACAACAAGCCGATACCGGCACCAAAATGATCCACTTAGGTAAAAACACCAAGTCGACCATCATTTCTAAAGGTATTTCTGCCGGTCGCAGTAATAACGCATACCGTGGTCTGGTTCGCATGGGTCCGGGTGCTGAAGGCGCGCGTAACTTTACCGAGTGTGATTCATTGCTCATTGGTGACCAGTGCGGCGCACACACATTCCCGTATATTGAAAGCAGCAATCCAACCGCGATTGTTGAGCACGAAGCCACCACCTCTAAGGTGAGTGACGATCAATTATTCTTATGTCGGCAACGAGGCCTGGACCCTGAAAAAGCAGTCTCAATGATTGTAAATGGCTTCTGTAAAGAGGTATTCCGCGAACTGCCAATGGAGTTTGCGGTGGAAGCCGGTAAGTTGCTTGAAATCAGTCTTGAAGGTTCAGTGGGGTAAAACATGCTATCGATTAAAGATCTGCACGCACGTGTAGAAGAAACAACCATTTTGAAAGGCCTGAATCTGGAAATAAAACCCGGCGAAGTACATGCCATTATGGGTCCTAACGGTGCCGGTAAAAGTACCTTAGGTTACGTTTTATCTGGCCGCGACGGCTACGAAGTTGAAAGTGGCAGCGTTGAAATGGACGGCAAAGACTTGCTTGACATGGAAGTAGAAGAGCGCGCACAGGCCGGTATCTTTCTGGCATTCCAGTATCCTGTTGAAATACCGGGCGTTAGCAATATGGAATTCATGAAAGAATCCGTGAATGCCATGCGTGAAGCTCGTGGCGAAGACGCTTTAAGCTCTGCTGAATTCCTGAAAAAAGCTAAAGAAGCCTGCAAACAGGTTGAATTACCGCTAGATTTCTTAAAACGCGGTGTCAATGAAGGCTTTTCCGGTGGTGAGAAAAAGCGTAACGAAATTATGCAGTTGATCATGCTGGAGCCTAAACTGGCCATTCTTGACGAGTCTGACTCAGGTCTGGACGTCGATGCGTTGCAAGTTGTCGCCAATGGCGTTAACAGTCAACGTGATGGTGAGCGCAGCTTTATTGTTGTTACGCATTATCAGCGCCTGCTGGACTACATTCAGCCAGATTATGTTCACATTCTGTCTAAAGGCAAGATTGTGAAAAGTGGCGGTCCTGAACTGGCTAAAGAAGTTGAAGCCTCAGGTTATGCCTGGTTAGCTGAAGCAGAAGGAGCAGATGCATGAGTCAATGGTTAAACCACGTTCTAGAGCGTGCCTCGACCGTTGACGATTGGCTATCTCCGGTCCGGGCACAAGCCTTGGACACGTTAAAGCAACAGCAATGGCCGACACGCCGCACCGAAGCATGGCGTTATACGTCGTTGCATCCGGTTGCTGACTTAGATCTAAAATCCGGTACCGGTAATACGACAGCCGAAGCACCAGTCATTGAAGGTTTAAACAGCCTGGACTTGGTGTTTGTCGACGGCCAGCTTAGTACCGACATCAGCAAACTTAAGCTGCCAGAAGGCGTGACAATTAGTGAATTGTCGGCACCAAGTGAGCCCGCTGAAGCTATTTTCGCGCAAGTAAAACCCAGCCGTCATTTGTTTGGTCTGGTGAACGATGTATTGGCGCAGCAAGGCGTTGTTATCGACATTGCCGCTGGCGCTAAAATTGAACAGCCCATCCGCATCGTTAACTTTGCGTCAGCCGGTATCGAGTCTCATCAACGCACGCTGGTGCGTGTTGGTGCAAATGCGCAGGCAACCATTATTGAGCACGGTAGCGGTTCAGGTAATAGCTTAAACACGGCTTTTGCCGAGTACGACATTGCCGAGAAAGCGAGTTTAGAGCACTACCGTTTTGCCCTGCACGAAGGCGAAGCGATTCACATTGGCGGCAGTCACTTTAAGCTGCACGATCATGCCAAAATGAACAGCACCTTAATTGGCTACGGCAGTCAGTTAACGCGTCTGGACGTGGATATTGAACACGCTGGCGAACATGCCTTTGCTAAGTTTAATAACGTGTATTTACTGGCTCCACGTCAGCACTTTGATTTGCACAGCACCATTGAACATGCCTCACCTAACGGCACGACCGAAGAGAACGCCCGGGGCATTGTTGGCGACCGGGCAAAAGCAGTATTTAACGGCCGCATTCATATTCATCGTGATGCACAGAAAACGCTGGCCGAACTGAATAACCGCAACTTGCTGCTGACCCGTGGTGCACAAATTAATACGAAACCAGAGCTCGAAATCTACGCAGACGATGTACAGTGCGCGCACGGTGCAACGGTTGCTGAAATTGATGAAGAAGCGTTGTATTACATGCTGACCCGTGGCATCGACAGGCAACAAGCCCTGGTTATGCTCAACTTTGGTTTCGTACAGGAAATGGTGTTCCAGATGCCAAATAAAGCCCTGGCCGACTGGTTGCAGCCTATTTTGAAAACCCGCTTTGAAAGTATGATGGAGAAGCAATGAGCCTGAACGTTGCACAAATTCGTGAGCAGTTTCCGATACTGCAGCGGCAGGTAAACGGTAAACCACTGGTTTATCTGGATAACGCTGCCACCACGCAAAAACCACAAGCCGTCATTGACGCGCTGACGGATTACTATACTCAGTGCAACGCCAATGTTCATCGTGGTGCTCACTACCTGTCCGATGAAGCGACCCGGCGTTACGAAGCGGCGCGCAAAACCGTTGCTGAGTATATAAATGCCAGCCGCCAGGAAGAGGTTATCTGGACCAGCGGTACCACCGAAGGCATTAACTTAGTCGCTAATGGCGTTGCCCAGCGACTAAAAACCGGTGATGAAGTGCTAGTTACCGAGATGGAACACCATGCAAATTTGGTGACCTGGCAACAAGCCTGTAAACGCTCGGGCGCAATATTGAAAGTCGTACCCATTAACGAAGACGGCTCGCTGAATACCGAGCAGTTTCATGCTCTGTTGAGCGAGAACACGGCTTTCGTTTCAATGCCGCACATTTCAAATGCACTTGGCACCATTAACCCAATTAAAGAGCTCACCGCTGCCGCCAAGGCCAAAAATGCTCTGGTTATGATTGACGGCGCACAAGGCGTGGCGCACGGTGCTATCGATGTGCAGGACATTGGTTGTGACTTTTACGCGTTTTCCGGCCATAAGCTGTTCGGTCCAACCGGCATTGGCGTACTCTGGGGTTGTTATGAGGTTTTAAAAAACTGGCCTATATGGTTAGTCGGCGGCGAAATGATAGCCACAGTCAGTTACCAGGACGCCACCTGGGGTGAATTACCCAACCGACTGGAAGCCGGTACGCCAAATATCGCTGGTGCCATTGGTCTGGCGGCAGCTATAAACTGGTTACAGCAATTTAATAAAGCCGACATTTTGGCTCACGAAACCGCCTTACTGGCACGCGCAACCGAGCTGGCTGAGCAAACCGATGGCTTAACCATTATTGGTCACGCTGACAATAAAATTGGCGTGTTAAGCTTTATTTTAGAGGGTGCACACCCGGCTGATATCGGCTTTTTGCTGGACAAACAAGGTATTGCCATTCGTACTGGTGACCACTGCGCTCAACCGCTTATGAAACGCCTGAATGTACCAGGTACTGCGCGAGCGTCATTTACCATTTATAATACGTTAGACGAGGTTGATAAGCTGTTCGAAGGCATCAACAAAGCTCGTTTAATGCTAGCCTAACGGCAGGAGGAGACTCATGTCTGTAGAAACATTTGTACCATCGTCTTCGTTAATTTCGATGACAGAAAACGCCGTACGTTATTTCGAGTCACGCTTAAAAGACGAACCCGGAAAATTCATTCGGCTGTCCACTAAACAGAGTGGCTGCACAGGTTATGCCTATGTGCTCAGTTCAGCCGATGCACTGGAAGACGGTGATGAAGTTGTCGACATTAATGCGAACCTGAAAGTCGCGATTGCTTCTAATGCTCTTGAGCTGGTTCGTAACACCGAAATTGATTACGTAAAAGAAGGCATTAACGGCGTGGTTAAATTCAACAACCCGAATGTAGTCAATGAATGTGGTTGTGGCGAAAGCTTCAACGTGCAGTAACGGAAGTTTAAATTATGCAGCAGAAAATGGTGTCCACCACCCGCGAAGTTAAAGCGCGTCGCGTACCAACGGGTGAGCCGAAAGTTATTCCTAAGGGTGAGTTCGTTACTATTACTCAGGATTTAGGCGGCAATTACACCGTCACCTTTCAGGGCAATATGCTGCGTATAGATGGTACTGACGCGGATGCTATTGGTCGTAAACCAGAAAAGCTCGACTTTGAACCACCAGCAGACGGAAGCGTTTCAGAAGATCAGGTCTGGGAAGCGTTAGAAACCATTTATGATCCGGAAATTCCTATTAACTTAGTGTCGCTGGGGCTTATCTACAAAGTCGAGGTTGATAAAGATTCAGGCACCGTTACTATTGATATGACCTTAACCGCGCCCGGCTGCGGTATGGGTCCGGTTTTAGTGGGTGATGTTGAATATCGGGTTTCTCTGGTACCGCACGTTAAAAATGTGAACGTTGGCCTCGTTTTTGACCCACCCTGGTCACGCGACATGATGAGTGAAGAAGCTCAGCTTGAAGCCGGTGTTTTCTTTTAACGTTAGCTACTCTTTTAACTTATAAATGAAGGTTATTGGTCAGCATGAATTTACCCAGTACAGATGAAATCATTGATGACTTAGAGTTTTTAGATGACTGGGAGCAACGTTACCAGTACATTATTGATTTAGGTAAGGCCTTACCCGGTTTACCGGAAAGCCAGCATAAGGAAGAGTATTTGGTGCGTGGCTGCCAAAGTAACGTCTGGCTTATCAGTGAAGAAAAAGACGGCAAACTGTTACTGCATGTCGATAGTGACGCAGTTATTGTGCAAGGGTTGCTGACCTTAGTTATGGCCGCTTACCACGACAAAACTCCAGAGCAAATTCTTGCCGTTGATATCGACAGCTACTTTGCCAAGCTGGACTTAGAAAACCACATTACACCGACTCGCGGAAATGGCTTACGCGCCATTGTCGGAAGAATTCAGCAGTTGGCAAAAAGCAGCCAGGCTTAAATGGTGTTAAACAGTTCCTGAACATTAAACGATACGGTTCGGTAAAGTGCGAGTAGATTAGGATCGACTTTATCAAGCCGTTCTTTCATCTGTACCAATCTCTCTAGCTTCAATACCACTCGCAAACACTGGCCTTTCGGACCAGCATGTTGATTGACTGCCAATTTAGTAGCATCTGTTAACGGTAGTTCTTTGAAAAATGCCTCTTTTTCAACGCCCAGCATAATGTCAATGCCAGACAGCAGTCCCACAAAATAACACTGATCTGGATCCAAACTTTCAGACTTCTGTCTTTTACAAAGTTCGTAACACATTTGGGCTCTTATCAAAATCATACGTGACGCTTCTGGGCCGCTCACACTGACCGAGCCAATCAACGCAATCCAGCGGCGAAGTTTTTCAATGCCCAACCGCATGATGACATCTTTTACCCGCGTGATAGGACTAGCGGTTGGATAAAGCGGACTATTTACGATTTTTAGCAAGCTGATAGATAACTTAGGGTCTTCTGAAACCCGTTGTGATAATTCAGTTAAATCAGGTTCTTTTTCAAAACATAACGACAATATCTTAGCTAACTGCAACGATGACGGCTCGAGCCTTGTGCCGTAGACAACCGTTGGCTTGGCAAAATAGTAGCCTTGAAACAAATCAAAACCCATTTTCTCGTAGGCAATTTTTGTTTCCTCGTCCTCTACTCGCTCAGCTAGCCAGCGTCCCTTAAACCCGGTTAGCTTTTCTTTGAAAGCTTTTGCCTGTTCCACAGTGAGAGAAGAAACATCTACTTTTATATAGGAGGCATAACGAACAAGTGGCTCCCACGCAGGGTCAAATTCAAAATCATCCAACGCAAAGCGGAAACCTTTTTCGTGCCACCTGGCTACAGCCGTAACAATAGCTTTTGTTGGCTTCAGCCGCTCAACCAGCTCAATCACTACTTTATCCGGCCCTACAGGTAAAAAGCTTTGGGAAATAAGGAAGTCATTAGAAACGTTAATAAATGCGGTAGCGTTGTAATGCTCAGTTTGACTGGTTATGCCAGCACAAAAGTTGAATATAACTTCGCTGGTTGCCGCGGTATCACCAACGGTTTCAGCCGTTAAATTAAGAGCGTTACGATACAGTAACTCAACCGCATAAAATTTATTTTTGCTATCGTATATTGGCTGTGAGGCCAGTAGAGGAGAGCTATCAGACATTAATTTTTCTCTTCTTTTGCCGCTTCCATTGCGCTTAAAATATCCGGTGATAAGGAGTCCAGTTGACCTGTTGGCTGTGGCAACATAATCACTTTACTGCCGGCGGTATCGAAAGAACCTAATACATCGACATAGTTAGTGAATTTCAGCAAATCGATGACATCTTTAGAAGATATATCGTTTGCCTGATCGGTAACCATGGCAATAGAGTCCCGCAGTCCTTCAGCTATTGCTAAACGCTGACCCGCAATACCCTGACCCTGCAAAATTTTCGATTCTTTGTCGGCTTCAGCCTGCTTCACCAGCATAATTTTTTCAGCTTCCGCTTTATGCTCTGCTGCACGGCGCTCTCTTTCAGCCGCGTTAATTTGGTTCATTGAATCTTTAACGGACTGGTCCGGGTCAATGTCTGTCACCAGCGACGCAATAATCTCAAAACCATACTCTTCCATGGTATCGCGCAACTGCTCTTTTACGTCTTTAGAAATTGAATCTTTATTGTCGAATACGGCGTCCAGATTCTGCTTAGGAATTTGCGCGCGCACCGTATCAAACACATAAGACTGCATTTGCCACTCGGGGTTTTCCAGCTGATAAAACGCATTATAAACTGAGGTTTCATTGCTCACGCGATACTGCACTGACACCCGGACAATAACAAACACGTTATCGTTTGTTTTGGTCTCAACATCGACATCCAGCTGCCGCGTTCTCATTGACTGTTTGTGAGCAACCTGCTCAATAAGCGGGATAATAAAGTTAAGCCCCGGCGTCAGCATGCGCCGATAACGCCCGAACAACTCAACCAGATACACGCTTTGCTGCGGCACAATGCGCACCGACGCTATCAGTAAGAGTAAAACAACTACAGCGGCAACTACCCACATAATATTAAAATCATTGTTCATAATTGAATCCTTACAATACGAGAGTGGGAGTGAAAACAGATTAACGGGAAACGAGGAAAATATCGAAAGAACAACGCAAAGGCGTCGCCGTTTATAGCGAAGCCTTTGCTGATCAGAAGTTACTCAGGAAGCTCTTCAAACCCCATGTGATACAAAGTAAAACCAAAGATATCGGAATACTGCTCAATGGTTTTTGAAACCGGTGTGCCAGCACCGTGTCCAGCGTTGGTTTCAATACGAATAAGCTGAGGGTTTTCACCGCCCGCTTTGTCCTGAAGCTCCGCCGCAAACTTAAATGAGTGCGCAGGAACCACGCGATCATCATGGTCACCCGTAGTGATCAGCGTTGCCGGATAAGCCACGCCTTCTTCCACGTTATGAACAGGAGAATAGCCCAACAAGTACTCGAACATTTCTTTACTGTCATTGGCTGTACCATAATCATATGCCCAACCTGCGCCAGCGGTGAAGGTGTGATAACGCAGCATATCCAGAACACCAACTGCCGGTAATGCGACCGCAAACAGTTCAGGACGCTGAGTCATGACCGCACCGACTAGCAGGCCACCATTAGAACCACCACGAATGGCTAAACGCTCCGGTGAAGTATAGTCTTTCTCAATTAAATACTCGGCCGCAGCGATAAAATCGTCAAACACATTCTGCTTCTGCAGCTTGGTACCCGCTTTATGCCAGTCTTTACCGTATTCACCGCCACCGCGTAAGTTAGCAACGGCGTAAACTCCACCCATTTCTAACCAGGCTGCGTTAGCAATGCTGAACGAAGGCGTCAGGCTGATATTAAAGCCACCATAACCATACAGGATTGTCGGGTTTGAGCCATCCAGCTTAGTGCCCTTCTTGTAGGTAATGATCATAGGCACTTCGGTGCCGTCTTTAGACGTATAAAACACCTGCTTTGACTCATAGTTTGCCGGGTCAAAATCGGCACCCGACTCAGCATAAACTTCTGAACCGCCCTGATCCGGGTCAAATTTATAAATCGTTGACGGTGTGCTGTAGTTGGTAAAGGTGTAGTACAACTCATCCGCTTCTTTCTTACCTGAGAAGCCACCAATACTGCCTACGCCCGGAAGCTGAACTTCACGCACCATATCGCCGTTATAAGCGTATTGCTTCACCTGAGCCACAGCATCCACCATGTACTCGGCAAAGATATAGCCGGCACCGGTTGAGACGCTTAGCACGTTTTCCGTTTCTGGGATAAAGTCTTCCCAGTTTTCTGGCGCTGGATTACTAGCATCAACAGTCACAACGCGCTGGTTCGGCGCATCTAAGTTAGTCACAAGGTAAAGCTTTGAACCATCGTTATCTAATACGCGAGTATCAGAGTCTGTATGATCAAGAATTGTCACCAGTTCGCTGCCTTCATCGGTCAGGTCTTTTAAAAACAGTTTATTACCCGAGGTTGAATTAGCCGCTGAAATGAGTAAATAACGATCATCATCGGTTACTGAGCCACCAACATAGCGGTGTTTCTCAGCATCCGTTCCACCAAACACCAACTTGTCGTCAGACTGGTCCGTACCCAGCTCATGGTAATACAGTTTATGCTGATCGGTTTTTGCAGAGAGCTCACTGCCTTCTGGCTTGTCATAACTTGAGTAATAGAAACCTTCGTTACCAACCCAGGAAACGCCGCTAAACTTCACATCCACTAACGGCTCTTCCAGCTGTACTTTGGTTTCGGCGTCAATAACCCGAATTTTACGCCAGTCACTGCCGCCCTCAGAAATTGAGTAAGCCGCTAGCGAACCGTCGTCAGAAAAGGTTAACTGTGCCAGCGAGGTTGTTCCGTCTTCACTAAAGGTGTTCGGATCCAGAAACACTTCCGGTTCTTCGTCACCTTTCTGGCGGTACACCACGTATTGGTTTTGCAGACCGTCGTTTTTGTAGAAATAGGTGTAATCGCCCTCTTTAAACGGCGCGCTGATTTTCTCGTAATTCCACAGCTCGGTCAGACGCGTTTCAATTTTCTCACGATAGGGAATGGACTCAAGATGTGCAAAAGTGACTTCGTTCTGCGCTTTAACCCAGTTTTCAGTCTCTTCGCTACGGTCATCTTCTAACCAGCGATATGGGTCCGCAACTTCGGTACCAAAGTAGGTATCAACCACATCGCCTTTACGCGTTTCCGGATACGACATAGATTGCGTATTCGCCTCTTGTTCTGTTTCAGCATTTTGTGAACAGGCTGTCAGCAAACTGACTGCAACTGCTCCCAGTAGATATTTCATTGTTATTATCCTTATCGACTCTCTATAGGAAATTCTTTTAACCCGCACTTTAATTTAGCAAAGTCTTCAGTTAGAAAGTAGCATAAATACGTATCAAGGTGTGTACAAAGTCCAGCGTTTTTCAGCTAATTGCTCCAGCCAAAAACGAAGTTCATCCTCAAGCGCACGGTCTTCTTTTACCGGAGCAAATTCTTTTTCAATGTCGCTTAGCATGTCTTCCACCTCTGCAGATAACGATTCCGGAGCACCGTTTATTCTTTGCCTCAGCCGAACACCCTGGCAAGAAGCCAAAAGAGTCGCGATAGCAACTTGTGCAGTTAAGTCCAGAACTCTCACACAGTCCCTGGCCGCAATGGTTCCCATGCTCACCTTATCCTGATTGTGACACTCAGTAGAACGGGAAAAGACGCTGGCGGGCATGGTCAGCTTTAGTGCTTCTGCAGTCCAGGCAGAACAACCAATTTGCACCGCTTTAAACCCGTGGTTAATGGCAGTTCTAGAGGAATCGGCTGCGGATAAGTTTGCCGGTAAACCGTTATTCACTTTCTGGTCCATCAACAGCGCCATTTGCCTGTCATGTAAATCGGCCAGATTAGCCACCTGCGTTTTTAGGGTGTCCATCGCCATAGCAATATGGCCACCATAGAAATGACCACCGTGCAGAACCTGTTCTCGCTCGGCGTCAATAATGGGGTTGTCATTAGCGCTGTTCAGTTCATTTTCTATTGTTTGTCGGAGCCAGGGTAAAGCATCTTTTAATGCGCCTACAATATGTGGCGCACAGCGAATGGAGTACCGATCCTGCAAACGCGCAGAATTTCTTTGTGTGGGTATTTCCCCTAAATCATGGCGTATCCACTTAGCCACCTGCTGTTGACCCACATGCGGCTTAACCTGAAATAAATGTTCGTCAAAGTGCTGAGCGTTTCCGCCAAGCGCGTAACACACCAAAGACGTAATACGACTCGACAGACGACTGAAGTAATCCGCTTTGTCAAAGTTCAGACAAGCAACTGCCGTCATAACTGCCGTGCCGTTCATCAGTGCCAGAGCTTCTTTGGGCCTAAGTTTATAGGGGGATAACCCGAAGGTGCTAAAAGCCTCCTGACTTGAAATGACCTGCCCGCGAAAATGCACTTTATTTTCACCAACAAGCGCACTGGCAATATAGGATAAAGGCGTTAAGTCACCGCTGGCGCCAACGCTCCCTTCTTGCGGAATAAGAGGCAATATATCCTCATTTATCATAAGAGTCAGTCGCTCAAGTAACTCCCAGCTTACTCCCGAGTACCCTTGCGCCAGAGAACATAAACGAACCGCGAGAATGGCTCGCACTGTGGATTTATCAAAATGCTCGCCCAGGCCGCACCCATGAAAGCGCGTAAGATGCAGCGGCAGTTCATCAACTAAGTCAGCGGGAACGCCTACTGTGCAGCTGTCTCCATAGCCAGTGGTTACTCCGTAAATGACACCATCTTCCAACAGGAGTTTTTCGAGAAAATCCGCACCGGCCTGAATCCTCTCCCGGAATAAAGGGTCTGAATTTAGTTCTGCTTTTGACTCACATCGAGAAAGCCGGACAATATCTTCAATTCTTAAGGTGCCTGCACCAAAACATACGTTTTTCTTCATCACAGCTCTATTATCGTTGTTTGACCTTTAAATTACTGGCTCTCTAACCTGAACGATCAACGTGTCGGCTCAGTATTCTTTTATTTTCTAATTGAACAAGAGAGCTCTTGCGCCAGTCCCAAAGGTTTTTACTCATGGTCCCACGATATTCGTCTTTGTCGACGATCGGATACGGGTAATCGGTGCCCAGCTCAATATCGAACATGGCCGATTCCAAGGGCGTCAACTGCCAGGGTTCTATTAGCAACTCATTCGGCAGTTCGGCAAGCTCAGGCAGCCAGGTTCGTATAAAAGTACCCTCGGCATCCTGTTCAAGAGCCTGTTTTGTCGGGTTGTATATGCGCACGGTATTAATGCCGGTCACGCCCGCCTGCATTTGAAACTGGGGATAATGAATGCCCGGCTCAAAGTCGAGGAAAAGTGACGCTAGATAATCAGCCCCCAGACGCCAGTCTATTGCCAGATAATGACACAAAAAGCTCACCAACATAGCGCGCATTCTGAAGTTAATGTAACCCGTTTTAATCAGGCAGCGCATACAGGCATCCACCAGCGGGTAGCCCGTTCTACCCTGTTTCCAGGCCTCTAAATGCTGAGCAACTGATTCATCCTTCCGAAACGGCAAGGTCTCATAACCGCGGTTAATAGGCTTAAGCTGCTGACTTATCTTACTTTCAAACTTTTGAATAAAGTGACAATGCCAGTGCAATCGAGAAATCAGCGCACGCAGCGGTTTTCTCCAGCCGGGTGTCTGCCAGTAGGTTAAACAATACTGGTACACCTGCCGTAGACTTAAATTTCCCCAGGCAAGGTGCGCAGAAAGTCGGCTGCAACTCTCGCGGCTTAATCCCGGCTTGGAAATATTCACACCGTACAGTTTTCCCCGGCCTTCAAAAAACGATAACAACGTCCGTCGTGCTTCCTGTTCTCCGCCCTTTTGAAACAACGGGTCATACGCCTGCCACTCTGCGGGCGCACGGTAAAGCTCAAAAGGACTGGCAATAATTCTTGTTAAATCGAGCGTTTCAGACTCAAGCCGCATCACTCGGTTCCAGTTTTTACGCCAACCCGTACGCGAACGAGCCGCCCTGATGACCGCACCATAGGAAGACTCGTGCCAGTTTATCTTTTGCTCGCGGCAAAACCTGGAAACCTGCTTGTCACGCTGGTAGGTATTAATTAAGCCAATTTCCTGGTAGCTATACAGCTCAATGCTGCCAAGTTTATTCTGTATGCGCTGCAACTGCTCTAAAGTATCACCGCAGGAAATATGCAGATTTACACCATAGGGTTTTAGCTGCTCGTTCATGTCACAAAGGCTTTGCCAGACAAAGCGCCAGTGCCGCATGTCGTAATGCGGGTCATCTAGCAACATCGGTTCAAAGTTGTACCACAGCAAAACCGAGTCATGATGCTTCAGCGCCGCAGCTAACGCATCATGGTCGGAGAGTCGCAAATCGCGTTTTAACCAAACTACTGCAGTGCGACTCATGTTCACTGCACCGGCCAGTCTGCGGCATCAACGCTGTCTATGGGTTGCCCAGATAAGTCGCCGGCCCAGCGCTCAATAAACTCATTGTCCGGGTCGTAGCGCTCGGTTTGCTTTTCCAGATTAAACTGACGATGCCCTCTGGGATCGGCTCCTACACCCGCCAGATACTGCCAGTTGCCCCAGTTGGAGGAAACGTCGTAATCAATCAGCTGCTGTTCAAAATAGGCCGCACCGTAGCGCCAGTCCAGGCTCAGCTCGTGTACAAAACAACTGGCAACCAACTGCCGCCCCCTGTTCGACATATAACCGGTGGCATTCAACTGCTTCATACAAGCGTTAACAATAGGATAAGGCGTATTGCCAGAGCACCACTTCTGAAACCTTTCAGAATAAAAGCTGGTTTTGGGTGACTTGCCGGAGAGTCCGGAAAAAGCGAACAGACGTTTTCCATGCTTCAGTGCGTACCAGAAAAAATACTCGCGCCACAACAGCTCAAAACTTATCCAGTAGCTGGATTCACTCTCGCCAAACTGCGCTTCGTACTCTCTTAACGCCGTCATAATTTGCCGGACAGAAAGGCAGCCCTGCGCAAGCCAGGGCGAAAACTTGGTCGAGCTCGAAAAGTCATCTAAAGCATTTCGTGTTTGTTTATAAGTACCGGCAGACTGACCAGAAAAGTAGCGTGTTAAATGCGCTAAACCGGCCTTTTCTCCACCTTCAAAGTCATCTGACGCCAATTCATTCAGAGTTTCAGCCTTGAACCCCGGATAACGGATGTTCTCTGGTAATGGAGGTAATGCGTTTATCGGCTGAACCGAAAAGTCACGGCTCAACGGCTCGACTTTTTTCCTGAATTGAGAAAAGGTTTCCGGTAAACCGGCCAAATCAAACGGCAGCTCCGACTCCGAAAACAAGGTGTTGTTTGGCACCTCATGAAAAGGCAGAAACGGAAACCGTTGCTGCAACAAACCCAATTCAAGCTGTTCGTAGTAACCCTGATGCTGGCTGAGGAAAACGGCATCCGCCCGACGTTCGGAAATGAGCTCAGTTAAGATTCGGTCAAATGTTCCGGTCAAAACAATGAGTTTTTGTCCACGTTTTTCCAGCTCGGTTCGCAGTTGCTTTAAGCTCTGCTGCAAAAAACTAAAGCGATGTTTACCCATGGTCTGAGTGCCATAGTGGCCATACTTATTATTTGCCGGATTAAAACAAAAGCAGCAGATGAGTGTTTCACTGCGCTGCGCAGCTTCATAAAGCGCCAGGTTGTCTTCAACCCTGAGATCATTCCGAAATACAAATAGACCTAACCGATAATCTGCCATAATGAATACGAGTTGTTGTTTAGCATTCATTACGTAAGTCATTTAGAATTGGACTAAACGTAAAGAGAACAATGACCGTAAAATATAAATAACTGACTTCTGGTGGACTCATTTTTTATGAACAAAGGTAAAAACTGGCTAATTTATACCCTGGGCTTTTTAGGGCTTATTCCCTTTCTGGCATCGTCGCTTGCGGCTTTAATGCATACAGGAACCTGGTGGGGCATTTCACCTTTAGAGTTGTTAATGACTTACGGCGCTATTATTCTCAGTTTTCTGGGTGGCACTTTATGGGGACGGGCACTGCACCGTGCAGAAAGCGAAAAAACTACGGGCTTACTGTTATTAAGCAATGTTTTCGCTTTAGCGGCCTGGTTCACCATTTTAATTAACGCGCCAGCCTGGTCATTAGGTCTGCAGATGGTGGGCTTTGCCTTAGTTCTGTACTTTGAACAAAAGCTGGCGCGCAGTTCGGCTATGACGGCTTATATGGGCTACTACCGTATACGGGTATTATTAACGACCATTGTCATCGTCTGCCAATTACTGGTCTTTGGTAACCACATTTTGTAGAGCTGTTTGTAGCACTATGTTTTTTCGTGATACCGCGCCAGAGTTTCCGCATAAATGTGGCGTACGTCATCACTGAATTTTTCCACCGAATAGTCGCGGGCAAACGCCAGAGCATTTTCCGCCAGGCTCTGGCGCAACGCTTCATCATCCAGCAACTGTTTTACCCGCTCACACCACAAGGCCTGCTTAGCCGGGGTCTTGTAGCCGTTGTGTCCGTCTTCAACAACATCGTCTATACCGCTGGAGCGTACAGCAACCACGGGTAAACCCGCTGCCATGGCTTCCAGAATCACCATACCCTGAGTTTCCGACTGCGAAGCAAACAAGAAGGCGTCACCTAACTGATACCAGGCGGCCATGTCTTCCGGCGGAACTGAGCCTACCAGAGTAATGTACTGCTGGAGTTTCATGTTATCAATGCGTTGCTGTAACCTATGGCGTTGATGACCGTCCCCAACAATGAGCAAACGGAACGGTTTATCGGTTTGCTCTTTCAGCTGCGCCACCGCCTCTATCATAAAGTCGATATTCTTCTCATTAGACAACCGGGACACGCTGACAAACACCGTTTCATCGCCTAGTTTTTGTTGCTGGCGTAGCTCTTCTATTTTCTTGTCGTCAACTTGCTGGAAACGCTCAAACTCAATACCCGTTGGCTGCACAAACGTCGGCTTCTTAACCCCTATCATACGAAGGTATTCTTCCGTCGACTGTGTCGGCACAATTACGCCGTCGCATTTATTGGCAAAGCGACGCACCAAAAAGTGCGCAATAATATTGCGGAACAACGAACCGGGTAAAAACACAAAGTGCGCATAATGTTCCAGCCGCGTGTGATAAGTATAAACCACTGGCACTTTCAGGCGACGCGCAATAAAGACCCCAAGCGAACCTATCCAGAACGGATGGTGAACGTGAATAATATCCGGTTTAAAGGCTTTAACCTTTTTACGCACGGCACCGGAGAAAATATTGGCAAACTGAAACTCACTCTTTTCACCAAAAGAAAACAGCGACGGCATACGCACCACATGCTCTTCTTTTTCACTACTTTGCTGATAGCGCGGCGCAACAACCAATACCTTATCTTTGAGCTTAACTAACCCCAGGCGCAGGCGCTCGATAGAAATTGGCACACCACCGATAAAAGGCAGATAATTATTAGTGAACATGGCCACGCGCAACGGCTTTTTGAACCAGGGCTGCGGGTCAATATCGTAGTCCGGGTAGTAATCTTTACCGACGAATACCGCGTTGTACAATTTGGTACTAATAACCAAAAACAGGCTCACCAGCAGAATAAAATTCAGGTAGCCCACGTAAAACAACGAGTGAATAAAGAACCATAGGCTTTCCAATTGTTTTAGAATGGGGTGCTGACCAATTTCCAACTCTTCAACGGAGTGCTCAACTGAGCCGTCGGCATTTACCGTTACTTTCACATAATGGTAAAAGCTTTCGTCCTGATTCAGTACCAGACCACCCGCGCCACCAGTAGTGATATAGGGCGTGCCGTTGTGCTCACGCTCGGAGTAAATAGAAATATTGGATGAAAAGACACGATCGACCCCGAAGTTGCTTATTGTCTGCAGTAACGCATGACGAAACTCCAGGGGTTGCAAAAAATCGTCCTCCTGGGCTAAAAAGAACTCCTCTTCCGGCTCCAGAGGTGGGTGACCAATAAAAACAAAGCGATGCTTTGAATCGTCGGCTTTAAGAATGTCCGTTAACCAGCGCAGCTGCCATTGCCATGGTGTTTTCCCCGTGCTGTCTAAGAAAATAAAGCGACTGTCATCGGCGGTAAAACTGAAAAAATGCGGGCCGTAATGGTCATAAAAACGGAAGCTGCCGAACTCTTCATACTCATTGTTACCGAAGGTCAGTAAATACGGCATATCCAGCCGCGACAAGGTACCTTGAATCGCTCTGTATTTGTCCTCACCGCCGCTGCTCACCGCATTCCCTGCCGACACTAAAAAATCAACGTCGGTGTCGTTCAGCATAGGAATAATGCGACGCTCGAAAATACCGACCGAGTTATTGATATTACCCACTACGGCAAAGCTATAACTGTCCTGCCCTTCCAGCCGGGCGCTAATGTCTGAGAGCTGTTCAGTATGTTCTGCTTCAAACTCAGAGATGACCAGATTCAAATAAACTTTATAGCCAATAAGCCCAACCACAACCGCAATATTGAGGTAAAACAAGACTTTCAGTAATTTGGTTTTATTCATTGTACGCCCTGCACTTTAGCCGACTGAACTAAGTAGCGCTGTAAAATAAAGAGTCCCAGTAACATACCAAGATAAATGGTTAAAAAGCGCCAGCTAAAGGTGACTAACAGTAAATGGTTATTGGCTAGAATGTCACTAAAAAAGCTGCCAAATACGCCTTCGGAGATTCCCGAGGCACCAGGCGTTGGCGCGAAATACATGATAAAAGTAGTAACCACCAGTAACCCCAGACTGACAAGATAGTCAACGTCGTATCCTAAGCCCCACATTAACAACGCTGGAAAACTGAATAAGCTAAGCAGGAAAATAAAGGTGAACAATACTGACAGTGCAATAGCCGCTTTAGAGCCGCGACAATACACCGAAAAGCTACGGGAAAAGCGCAGCATTTCTCGGCGAGTTTTGTATTGCCAGCGCAGATGACGCTCCGCACTGATCAGTTGCAGCTTGTGCACCGCTTTACATAAATAGCTTAGCGGCACAATTAACCAATGCGCCCGCAATAAAACCACCGCGAAAAAAAGCAGATAAAGCACTATGAAAACGGCAAGAGCCGTACCAATTTCACCAATAATGGCCTTGTCCTGCAGTGGTTCCAGCGTCAGCAAGAACACCGGTGTCAGCGAAAAAATAAAGAAAATAGCCAAGACCGTACGAATAGTAGTGGCAGCGGTCGCCCGCCCAATAGGCACTCCGTGCTCGTGTAAAAACCAAACCTGCGCGAAACCGCCACCCGTGGCCATAGGCGTAATATTAGAGAAGAAGATATTAATGAAGACCAGTTTAGCCATGGCTTTTTTGGGAATACGGTAACCCAGAGCACGCAAAGTGTAGTAAAGCCGAAGGCCGTCGGCGGCAAAATACACCAGCAACAGCAAGACTGCGGCACTTAAAACTTCAGGGGCAAACAAACGAAAATCGAAGGTTAGGCTGCGACCGGAAAAGTGGTCATAAATGGCGTAAAACCCGGCAGCCGTGAGTAAAACAAATAACACACTAAACAGCGCTAAGCGTTTCCATGAGGCTCTGTATTGTTTTTCTTCTTCCGCTGAAGCTGCCATCTTGCTGCCGTTTACTCCCCACAAAGCCTAAAGATTAAGGATTATGGAGTTGCTGGGAAGGGATGTCAAAAACCTTACATTACGCAGCCGCCGACTGCCGTGCGTCATGAGTCATTTTCACTAGTTGCTTTCTGATCTCACCGGCTGTCGCGCAGTCCGTCTCAAAAGGAATGAAAATACTGCGTTCATCAGCAACTAGATGGAACCCGTCCGGGTAAATACTGCTCATTTCGACAGTGCCTGCATAGTTTCTGAACTCCGCTTTTTGGTGGCGCAAAATCAGGCCGCAAGCATCGGCATGGTCATCATTCATATGCTGGATCATCTGCAAAGCGTCTGCGGAATGCCATTGGGGCTCAGGTAACAGCCATTCAGCCGGATTAATCCAGAAAATCTTACCAAATCCACCAATATACCGAACGTGCTCAGCGTCCATTTGCCAGAATTTAAAGTCGTGCGCGTTGCGATAACTTAATGCACTGGGAAAGCGCCGGAAGTACAACTCCCCTAACGATTTATCGCCTAGAGGTCGGGCATTACCTGTTAGCGTCAGTCGTCCGTGAGTATTCTGGTCACCGCTTTCCGCCGCATCAAACACGGTAATGCTTAAACGGTTATCTACTGATAAATTACGGGCATGCTGGGCAATATCAGACACATAAAATACGACCTGACCTTCTGCAGAAAGCATAAAAGGTGATACCGACCCGAACGGATACCCCTGTAACTTTTTCGAGATAGTGGACAGCACGGCGGTATCGTTATTTTGCGCTAGTACTCGCGCTTCCCGCGCCGCTTTTATTCGTTCATTCATTGTAAAATGCTCCTCAAAGTCTTGGCTCGGTGAAAATCATTGGTTTTAAAAAGCTCGGATGCGAGCTGACATGCACCGGTGTGCGATAGGTTCTTTCCAGAATGTCTTCCCGAAAAACACTCTCGGGGCTGTCGACATGCTGAATACAGTTATTGCCTAAAACTATGACCTGGTCGGCATACAAAGAGGCCAGGTTTAAATCGTGCATAACCGACAGAACCAGGTTGCCTTTTTGGCTGAACGACTTAATTTCATGCAACACCGCATGTTGATGATACACATCCAGTGCTGAGGTCGGCTCATCCAGCAGCAACAATTGTTCACCCGGCAAATCTTTATCTAGCTGACATAAACACCGGGCTAAATGTGCCCGCTGTTGTTCACCACCAGACAAGGTTTCAATGCCTCGCTCACCCATTTGGGCTAAATCAAAGCGGCTTAACCATCGGGTTGCGCGTTGTTCCGCATCGGCATCAGACTCCTGTGACCAATATCGCCCCATGGCCACCAGTTCCTTAACCGATAACCCTTCAGGCGCGGCCTGGTGTTGCTCCATAACCGCTCTTATCGGTGCCAGTTTCAAAGCATCCCAGGAGTTCAGTTCTCTTCCATTTAAGTAAATAGAACCATTATAAGTAAGTTCCCCCGCCAACATGTTTAAAAAGGTGGATTTACCCGCGCCGTTTTCACCCACAATCGCAACAAATTGGTGGGCTTCTAAACTCAGGTTCAGTGACGTTAACACTTGCTGCCGGCCAATAGATAGATTCGACACATCGATATCAAGCATAAAACCTCCGTCGTTGCTTTATAAGCAAATAAATAAAAAATGGCGCGCCGATAGCCGCCGTAATAATGCCAATAGGTAATTCCGCCGGAGCAACCAGTGTTTTTGCCAACCAGTCGGTAAGCACTAAAATGGCCGCGCCAAACAACATGGATACTGGCATTAACCAGCGCACATTAGCGCCAACCAGCATTCGCGCTATGTGGGGAATAATCAGTCCGATAAAGCCAATCATGCCGGTTAAGGCAACAGCTCCGCCAACGCCAAGCGCAACGAAGAAAATTATCCGACGCTTTAGAGCACCGACATTAACGCCCAGGTAACGCGCTTGTCGTTCTCCTAAAAGCAGTGTGTTAATTGCCCGGCGCTGAATAAAGAGTGCAACGCAGCTAACGCCCATAAACAAAAAGCCAAGTGGTAATTGTTGCCAGTCCGCTCCGGCCAGAGACCCCATCTGCCAGAAACTCATAAGCCTCAGAGCGTCATCGTTAGCGTAGTAGCTGAGTAACCCAAGAATGGAACCGGCCAGCGCATTAATGGCAACACCTGCCAGCAGTAAGGTGGCGACATGAACTCCTGAACGGCCGCCTGCCAAATGGTAAACCACAAAAGTGGTCAGCAACGCACCGATAAAAGCCGCGGCGGAAACCCAAAGCTGTCCCTGCAACCCATAGTTGGGTCCGAGTGCAATCACCGCCAGTGCAAATACTGCTGCGCCGCCGGAAATACCAATGAGCCCGGGGTCAGCCAGGGGGTTACGACACAAGGTTTGCATTGCAGTACCACTTTGCGCCAACACCGCGCCCACCATTAGCCCTAAAACCAACCGGGGTAACCGAATATCAATTAAAACCGTCTTTTGAATATCGGTAGCTTCAGATAATACTCCCGGTAACCAGATAAAGGGCAACCGCCAGTCCGACATCACCGGCCCGCTGGAAAGCAACAGAATGCTGCTAACGGCAATACCCATAACACCGGCAAGTAACCAATAGCGACGTTCAAGCGGCATGGTCTTACTTCCTGCCCGCCGCTATTTCATTGGCAAACTCAGCAACCACTTGTTGAGCTTCTGCAATTCGGGTTGTCATACCAAGCGCCAGCAAAGAGTCCATAACCAAAACCCGGCAAGTCTTCCCAGCTTCCAGTAGCTTAAGTGCCTGCGCCTGACAAAACGCTTCTTTACTGCCGTGGCTTCGTACGACATGCTCAGGGGTCATTAAAAAATCGGGTTGCTCAACTAAAAGGTATTCAGCCGATACAGTTTTAAACCCGGAATGGGAAAATACATTAGCAATATTGGAAAAGCCGAACAGAAGATCTGGCACAGTATCTTTCCCGGCTGCCACCACGCCTCGCTCTGACGCCTGCAGAACAAACAGCGCCTTCAAAGGTTCTTTACGCGAGCTAGTAGTCGTCAAATCTGACTTTATACCGGCAATAACCTGCTTTCCTTCGGCTTTCGCACCAAAGCGATCCGCCATGTTTTCGATTAGTTCGTACAGCTCCTGAAGCGACGTCGGCTTATCAAATACAACCACAGAAACTCCGGCCCGCTCAATTTGCTGCAACACTTTATCGCTACCACCACCTTCCAGAACCCACAAATGCTCAGGCTCAAAGCTCAAAACGCCTTCAGCTGATAAATTACGGTAGTAACCAACTTTCGGTAACCTGTTGACAGCCGCAGGTGAGGTACTGGAAGTATCTACGCCAATCAGACTGTCGTCTTTATTCAGCGCAAACACGATGTCGGTTAAGGTTCCGCCTGCGGTTATTAACTGGTTAACCTCCTTATCCAGCGTATCCTCAGCCTGTCCGAACCACGAAAATAACAATAGAAAAGCGGCGCCGGTATGAACCAGAAACTGTCGTCCTGTCATCACAATAAAACTCCTGAATTAGGTTTTCTTTTTTGTCCTAAATCAAAAATAGTAACTTTCACTTGCAAATGCAAATCATTTTCGTTTAGATCTTATTGATTTTTTCATACGACGTGTTAGTCAGGATTGGAGATGAAAAGTGAATAAAAGACATAAGACAACTCGCAGCTTTGCAAAAAGCTTATTGGCGACAGCAATTTTCGCTACCTTACAAACCACCGTTTACGCAGCTGACTTGGCAAAACCCACGCTGGAAACCGATGAAATACTGGTAGTAACTGGGTCACGCAGTAAAGAAAAACTGGAAGAAGTTGCCGGTGCGGTCAGTGTGGTGACAGCCGAAGAAATTGATATTCAGGTTAGCAACAGTCTGTCGGATATTTTCCGGTATGACCCCAGCATCAGTTCAACCGGCAGCCAGGGTCAGGCACAAACCCTCTCAATACGTGGCATTGGCGGTAACCGGGTAGTTTATATTAAAGACGGCCGACGCTTAAACGACGCCTATGCCGGCGGTGGCGGATATCTGGTTGGCCGGGGCTATCTGGACGTCTCACAATTGAGTCAAGTTGAGGTAGCTAAAGCCGCTGCATCGCCACTCTACGGCTCCGACGGGTTGGGTGGGGTTATTGTTCTGACGACGCCTGACCCTGACGATATGCTACAGGGTGAATCAAACGCACTTTCCCTGCAGGCAGGTTTTGATAGCATTGCAGACGAACGCAGTTTAGGTGTGCAGGCGGCAAAACAGTTTTCCGGATCACAGACATCCATTCAGCTCACCGCCCGCAAAGGAAACGAAACCCAGAACTATGAAGAGTCGTTACCGAAGTTTGATTACGACAGTGTTGGTGTGCTGGCTAAGTGGGCTATCGCGCTTGAGAATAACAATGAGCTGAAGTTTACTCTGGACCACTACCAGCAAAGCAATGAGCAATTGCAGGAGCCGCCTGAGAAAACCGAGGATGAAGACAAACAAACCGCCTTTTCCATCGACTATCTCAATAATAACAGTAACTGGCTGACCGATACCCAACACTGGCAGTTGTATTTGAGTCACTACGAGCAAAACAGTGACCAGATAGCGCAAGGTGCGAACCAGGGCGGTCCTTATATCGACAACAACGATTACGGCTTTGAACAACGCATTATTGGCGCTCGCTGGCAGGGTGAAAGCCTGTTGCCCGGCAACCAAGTGGAACAAGATCTGGTATTTGGGTTCGATGTTGACTACTACGACACTGAGCGACCACGCTTTAAAACTCGCACAGCAGCAGACGGCACCTTACTGCAGGACAACGAACCGCAAAAAGCTTTTCCTGGTGCTGAAACCTGGTTAGCCGGGCTCTTCCTGCAGGACAACATCCAGCTGAAAAATATGCCTCTTAAATTCATTGCAGGTGTTCGTATCGACCATTACCGCATGACGCCTCAAGACAATGCACTCTACGATATGTCGCTATTAAGTGATATACGTGAAACGGCTCTGTCACCGAAACTGGCGGCTATATACACTTTCTCAAATGATATTCGCGGATACCTTCAATACGCCGAAGGCTTTAAAATTCCACCTCATGATCAGGCCTACCAGAACCACGGTATCGAACCTTTTTATGCCATATTGCCTAATCCCGACTTAGATCCTGAGAGCAGCCGCTCGCTGGAAACCGGCCTGAAATTTGCGGATAACAACACTCGCTGGAATCTGTCCGCCTTTTACAGCAAGTTTGACGACTTTATCGATACTCAGGTTGTCGGAACCAGTCCCACCTATATTCCGGGCGTAGATCGCGTCGAGTATCAATATATTAATAAGGACGAAGTGACGATAAAAGGCGTTGAAGCCTCAGTGACTCACTGGCTGAATGACAACATTCAATTGGCTTCGTCAGTGGCCTACACAACCGGCAAAGATGAAACAACAGACGACTATCTGACCACTTTGTCACCGCTTTCCGGCAATGCCTCAGTGGGTTACCACGGCAACGACTGGTATGTGCGCGGCGTTGTTACTGCAGTAGACAGCATGAGTCGCGTTCCAGCCGATGAATCTATTCACACACCGGGCTACACAACCGTTGATGTACTGGCAGGTATCACACTGACAAACTGGCAAGTTAACCTTGCTGCGCGTAACTTAACAGATAAGTATTATGTGCCTTACCAGAGTGTGGCAGGCCTTCAGAGCGAAGCCTCGACGGAGCAGTACAGTCAGCCCGGACGTTCGTTTGGGGTGCAGGTGAAATACACTTTTTAGTCTAAAACAGCCAAAAAAAAAGCCCCCAAATACTGGGGGCATAAAAACTTAACCAGGGAGTATTGCCAAACAATGTTAAGTTGTGGTGCATGTTAAAGACTTAATATGACAGTTTTTAGACGACTTTATTCAATTTTGATGAAATCTGCCGTTTAAATAAAACCATCACAAGAATCAAATACACCAGTTGCGCACTTAAAGTCTCCCAGCTGGCGTAAATACCCAGCCAGTCAAAGGTGACATCCACTGGAAACGCCGTATGACTAAACCAGGCAGCTTCCTGCAGGGCACTAATGCCTTTGCCCAGCAAAATAAAGACCAGAGCCAGAATGATGTACGTTGTGAACTTGAAAAACGTATTCATTGGCAGTTTGACTGAGTATTTAATGACAGCCCAGGCCACCAGCGCCAGAACCACCAGGCCAAAGACAAAACCGTAGCCGACACTGCTGCCATTGTCCTGCGCCTGCAACAATAAAGACTGATAGAACAATACAGTTTCAAACACTTCTCGATACACGGCTAAAAAGGCAAGACCGGCAAGACCCCATAAAGCGCCCTGCTTTAGCTGAGTCTGAACTTTTTCCTGAATAAAGCGTTGCCACTGCTGCGACTGGGTTTTGCTGTGCATCCAGTTACCCACATAGAACAGTATAACGGCGGCCAGCAGCGCGGCGCCACCTTCAATAATCTCACGGCTGGCACCACTAATGCTGATAAAGTATTCCGCCACCAGCCAGGTGCCAACACCCGCAATCAGCGCCGTGAGCCATCCCGCGTGCACATAACGCAGACCGTCTTTGCGTCCGGAACGCGCCAGTACTGTGCCAATTGCCAGCACAATGAGTAAGGCTTCAAGCCCTTCGCGTAACAGAATAACGACGCTTGCCGCAAACAATGCAGACTCTGAAAGCTGATCTTCCGACAGTGTATTCGCCGCGACGTCCAGTTCCCGTTGCAACTGCGCTGTCATTTGCTCTACCTGCTGCAGCTTGCCGGGTTTGCTGATAACCCCACGCAACGCCATCATGTCACGCTCTATGGTCCGCATTAGCTCCGGAGCTTTGGCATTAAGGGAGTTTTCAGCTAACTCGAAACCATCGAGATACGCCGAAATAGCCAACCGCTTAGCTTCGCTGTAATTGTCTTGTTGGTACGCCTTTAAAGCCTGACCAAGGGTTGTCTGGGCAATTGCAATAGGACTGTTTACTGAGCTTTCAGAAAAGTAATTACGGGCGTGAGTACGCGAGTAATCAATAGCGTTAGACGAAATACCGCGCTGCAATAAGGTATTTGGGCTGTAATTAATGAGTTCGTTCAACGCGACTTTTTGCTCAGAGTCAGCACTGTCATTAAACGCCAGACTGCCCACGTAAAAGGTTAACGCCCACCGCTCTTCTTCGCTTAAATGGCTAAAAGACGCCATTGCCGTACCGTCGATGCCATCGGAAACAGCGTCAAATAACCCCAGTAATGAGCGATTATTAGCGCGCTCACGATCGGTAAAGTTAGTCGGCGCAGGCTCCAGTCCGGCTGCACCGGGACCATCTCCCTGGCCACTCGCACCATGACAGGCAGCACAATTTTGTTGAAATAGCTGTTTCACCTGCGCTTCACTTGCCAATTTCGATGGCAGACTTAATTTTGGCAGAGCCGACAACAGGGTGTCTCTTAGCTCACTGGTTAGCGTAACCACCGCTTCCGGATCGGCTTTATCATTAATCAGCTGCTTGAGCTTATCCACCAGCTGACGCATTTCGGCTTGCACCGCCTGCGGCGCCTGTTCAGTCTTTTCACCAATGAGGCCGGCGAACTCGTTCATTTCACTGTATTCATCGGGGTTAATGACTTGTCCGTTGGCTACCGCTTCGGAATAATCTACGCCAACGTATTCCGCCAATTGCAATAACTGACGCATATCAGAACTTTGAGTATCCGCTGAAGAACTGGCCAAAGCCTGACCGGAGAAAAGTAATGTGCCTATTAAGGCAATAGGGAAAAAGAATCGGGAAAACACGAGTACTCCTCAAGGCTCATGTCATAATCAGACTTCAAATTATACAGGAGCCTTGAGGGGGATTAAATGATAACTATTGTCGTTTATCTATAATGTCTCTTAACCTGAGCTGAATCAATACGCTGGCATTAAGAACATTTCACGCACACAATTACGCGAATTGGCATTTATTGAGTACAACACCGCGTCAGCAACGTCTTCAGGGTCTAGTTTGTCCGGCTTAGGTTCGTCGAAAAACGGCGTATTAACCATACCCGGGGCTATGGTTGTACAACGGCCGTTCCACTCTTTCATTTCTTCGGCCAGGTTCTGGGCAAAGCCATGAACGAACCACTTAGTCGCACCATAAACCGAACCTTTTAGTGTAATTCGCCCGGCGGCAGAGCCTGTCATCAAAAAGTGGCCGGTAGTTTTACGCAAGTGCGGCAAGGTCAGTTTAGCCGTGTACAGAAGACCATTGATGTTCACATCCACCATAGACTTCCATTCATCCGGGTCGCCCTCTTCGGTTCCTGCGCTCGAAACCCCGGTTCCGGCGTTAGCAAATACCGCATCCAGCTGACCAAATTTATCAACGCCCTGCTTTACAGCCTCGGCTAACTCGTCATAATTTCCGGCATCGGCAGCCACGCCAATGGCATTATCCGCACCAAACTCCTTAACCAGCGCATCCAGTTTTTCTTTCCGACGCGCCGTTAATATCAGTTTTAACCCCTCTTTCGCCGCTTTTCGGGCAGTAGCTTCACCAATACCGCTTGAGGCACCTGTTATCAATAATACTTTGGACATACTTCCTCCTTAAGTTCGTATTTCTACCTCTATTGTACTCTTCTGCTTCGCTTAGCGATCAACGACCCACCAACGAAACCATGGAGAACAAAAAAGGGGCGCTTAATACTAAGCGCCCCTTTTCATTAACCAGCTAATTCAGTATTAAGCTAAATCAAAACGGTCTGCGTTCATGACTTTAGTCCAGGCTTTCACAAAGTCTTTTACAAACTTCTCCTGGTTGTCGTCTTGAGCGTACAACTCTGAATATGAACGTAGAATAGAGTTTGAACCGAAGACTAAGTCAATGCGGCTTGCTGTCCACTTCAGCTCGTCAGTTTTGCGATCGCGAACTTCGTAATGGTCATCCGCTTTCTTCCAGACATTGTTCATGTCGGTCAGATTAACGAAAAAGTCGTTAGTTAAGGTACCGACACGGTCAGTAAATACACCGTGCTCAGACTCACCGTAGTTCGCACCTAAAGCACGCATACCACCGACAAGAACCGTCATTTCTGGTGCCGTTAAGCCCATCAAATGGGTGCGATCCAGCATCAGCTCTTCCGCCGGTACCGCGTAATCTTTTTTCAGATAGTTACGGTAACCGTCATGCAATGGCTCTAAAGGCTCAAAGCTTTCTACATCGGTCTGTTCGTCGGTTGCATCACCACGGCCCGGCGCGAATGGAACCGTTACGTTATAACCAGCATCTTTTGCAGCTTTCTCAACGGCTGCCGTACCGCCAAGTACAATCAAGTCGGCCAAGCTGACTTTTTTATCCAGCGTCGACTGCAGTTCTTCTAGTACACGAAGGACTTTGTGCAGCTTTTCCGGTTCGTTACCGTGCCAGTCTTTTTGCGGCGCTAAGCGAATGCGAGCGCCATTTGCGCCGCCACGGAAATCCGAACACCGGAAGGTACGTGCGCTATCCCATGCGGTAGAAATCAGCTCGTAAGAGGTTAACTCTGTGTTTAATAATTTCTCTTTCAAGTCAGCAATTTCTTGCTCGCTTAGGGTGTAATCCACTTTCGGAATCGGGTCCTGCCAAACCAGGTCTTCTTCAGGCACGTCCGAGCCTAAATAACGGTCTTTTGGACCCAAGTCGCGGTGCGTCAGTTTGAACCAGGCGCGGGCGAATACATCGGCAAAATACTCAGGGTCGTTATAAAACTTCTCTGCAATTTTGCGATAGTCCGGATCCATTTTCATTGCCATATCAGCGTCTGTCATAATGGGGTTATGGCGAATGGACGGATCTTCGACGTCAACTGGCTTGTCTTCCTCTTTAATATCGATAGGCTCCCACTGCCACGCACCGGCCGGGCTTTTCTTCAGTTCCCACTCGTAGTTAAACAGCAGGTAGAAGTAACCGTTGTCCCACTGAGTTGGGTTGGTCGTCCAGGCGCCTTCAATACCACTGCTCATGGTGTCGCGACCAACGCCTTTGCCGCCGCTGTTGCGCCAGCCCATGCCCTGCTCTTCCACATCTGCCGCTTCCGGCTCAGGACCTAAGTTCTCTTCTTTACCATTACCGTGACACTTACCCACAGTATGGCCACCTGCGGTTAACGCACAGGTTTCTTCGTCGTTCATTGCCATACGTTTAAAGGTTTCGCGTACGTCTTTTGCGGAACGAAGCGGGTCAGGCTGACCGTCAACGCCTTCAGGGTTCACGTAAATTAAGCCCATTTGCACTGCGGCCAGTGGGTTCTCCAGTGAATCACGCTTTTCATCTGAACTGTAACGGTTTTTCGTTTCCGCCAGCCATTCTTTCTCGCTACCCCAGTAAGTGTCTTCTTCAGGGTGCCAGATGTCCTCACGACCACCGGCAAAACCAAAGGTTTTAAGACCCATGGACTCATAAGCCATAGTACCGGCCAAAATGAACAAGTCAGCCCAAGACAATTTGTTGCCGTATTTTTTCTTAATTGGCCACAATAGCCGACGCGCTTTGTCTAAGCTTACGTTGTCCGGCCAACTGTTTAACGGCGCGAAGCGTTGGTTACCTGTACCGCCGCCGCCACGGCCATCAGCTAATCGGTAAGAACCCGCCGAGTGCCAGGCCATACGAATCATTAAACCACCATAATGGCCCCAGTCTGCTGGCCACCACTCCTGGCTGTCGGTCATAAAGTTTTTCAGATCTTGCTTTAACTCTTCTAAGTCAATTTTTTTGAACTCTTCCGCGTAGTTAAAATCTTCATCCATTGGGTTGGCTTTGGTGTCGTGCTGACGCAGAATTTCCAGCTTCAACGAGTTTGGCCACCAATGGGTGTTTGTTTTCTTCTCAGAGGTCATGCTGCCGTGCATGATAGGGCATTTACCGCCACCACTTGATTTAGTCATTTAGCTTTCCTTATTTTCTGTGCTCAAATCGATTACTTGTTATGTAAGTTATAGCAACACACAGTGACATACTCAAAGGCAAGATTTCGTTTGCTTTGATAGGTTTTATAGATACAGCTCAAATAAGAGGGTGGATCGGAATGCCGCTAACACTCAACGTCTCACTTTTTTGAATGTTTGCCAGCGACCATAGGTAGCCAAGCGCCATAGCCACTCGAAAGGCCCATAGTTAAAGTACTGCAGCCACCACTGACTTAATGTCAACTGACAGAGCCAAAAAGCGAGAGCCAGTAACATCATTTCAAACCTCCCCAGCTCGCCATATAAGCCAAATCCGTAGCCATAGAATAACGTGGTGAAACACAAGGATTGCAGTAAATAATTTGTCAAAGCCATACGGCCAGCCGGAGCCATATTCTTCAAAATACAATTCTGCTTTTTATTACGACAAAACATTAAAGCAATAAAAGCCATATAAGCTACGCACAACCCTAAAGACGAAATTTGCATTAACGAATAAAGCAAAGCCGCATTAACTGTCGGCAAAATCATTTCAGTAGCCGGTAAGGCACTTGCGTATAGCGCAGCGGAAATTCCCGGTATTCCTCCCCAAATGATGAGCTTGTTATAAACTTTAGTTTGGGGCTCGGAGCTTGTAAAAACCCCACTCCGACTAAGAGCTGCGCCCAGAAGGAATAGCCCCAGAAAGGTCGAAATTGTAAAGACAATCTCACTGCTAAAAATTAAAGCAAATTCCTCAATACGTGCTTCAGTTACTTTTTCATAAACGCCAGTGGCATATGCCTCGCTGGCAAAACTTGCCACCTCAGATAAAGAGCTTTGCATTTCGTTAACATCTATCTGATATTGCTGTATTTCTTCTGACGATTGGCTCGAAGAGTGAATTGAAACTGCAGATAACCATAAAAGCGCAACGGGCAAAGCGATAAAAAATAATCCCCACTTCCACAGCCTGCTCGCAGAGGTTCTGACAAAAAACAATAGAAACAGTCCGGCTATAGAATAGATGAATAAAATATCCCCCGCCCAGACAAAAACAGCATGGGCTACACCAATAAGACCAAGCACTATGATACGCCGGAAGAACAACCACTTCGGTAAATTGCTTTTTTGCTTCGCTCTGTCATAAAAAATGACAAAACCAATACCGAATAATAAGGAAAACATGGTGTAGAATTTTCCTTCGGCAAAAACAAAAAGGCTCCAGGCTATCGCGTAATCAATGCCACTTTCGTTACCTTCAACGCCTAATGAAATCGTTGTTAGAGGGCTTTGAAAAAACGCCATGTTCATCAACAAGATACCCAGCAAAGAGAAGCCTCTGAGAATGTCGAGTAACTCAATGCGCTGACTGGAATTTATAGAACACGCTGTCATATTTCTCTGGTCGGTTACCGTCATCAAAAACTAGCTTACTCGAAATCTCTGAGGTAGCATACCCCCATGCAATGTACTCTATGTTCCTCAATATCCCAGCCTTTTTGTGCAGATAAAAAGTGTCAGTATTTTCGCTGCACGGAGTGCGACCTTATTTTCGCAGACCCTGACACCCTGCTGTCTCAAGCCGAAGAGAAGCTCATTTACGACTATCATGAAAATGGCCCAAACGATCTTGGCTACCGTGCGTTTTTAAACCACCTGACAACCCCCTTACTGGAGAAACTGTCTCCGGGTATGAAAGGTCTTGATTTTGGTTCCGGCCCCGGTCCAACATTGAACCTGATGCTTGAAAAACAGGGAATGAAGATGTCTGTTTATGACATCTATTATGCGCCGGATACCGGTCAGCTGAGTTGTCAGTACGACTTTGTCACCTGCACCGAAGTCGCAGAACACTTTCGGGAGCCCGATAAGAGCTGGGCGCAGTTAATTGGCCTGATCAAACCCGGCGGCTGGCTGGGAGTAATGACCTGCATGTTCACAAAAGAAACGGCTGACGACTTTAACCTGTGGAGCTACAAAGGAGACCCCACCCATATCAGCTTTTACACACCAGAAACCATACAGTGGATAGCCCGGCATTTCCGGTTAGAACTTGAAATAGTCAATGATCGTGTCATTTTGTTTAGGAAAAACAAAGTCGCTCTTTGAATCTAATGCACTATCTTATAAAAAGGACGGCACGGAGGACGATGATGAAATACGAATGTGTACACGGTGATATTAACCAACAAACTGAAATAGAAGCCATTGTTAACGCTGCGAACGCCAAACTGCAAACGGGTGGTGGTGTCGCCGGAGCTATTCACAGAGCAGCTGGCCCGGAACTTGAGAAAGCGACACGCTCGCTAGCGCCGATTAAACCAGGGGAAGCCGTAATAACTGAGGCGTTCGATCTGCCCAATAAGTACGTTATCCATTGCTTAGGCCCGGTATACGGCTCGGATGAACCCAGCGATAAGTTGCTGGCAGACTGCTATAGAAATGCTCTGGAGTTAACCGAAAAGCACAAAATCGAGTCTATTGCTTTTCCGGCCATATCAACTGGCGCTTTTGGTTACCCTTTCGAAGAAGCAACAGATTTAGCAATAAAAACTGTAAAAGCGCATGTTGAAAAGCTCAGCCATCTCAAGTTGATACGTTTTGTTTTATTCAGTGACAGTGACTTCGCCTATTATCAACAAGCGCTTAATAATTGATTCCTGGATGATTATTTAAAGATAACACCTGCCTCTCTGAGCCCTTCTCTGGCTTTCTCAGCGTCGGCTCTATCGATAAAGCGGGTGCCCTCTTCCACTAAAATGGTTTCATAGTCATTTTTTGCAGCGTCTACCGCCGTAGCTTTTACACACACTTCCAGAGCCAGGCCGACAACCCATACGCGTTTGATATTCAGATGCACAAGCTCCGAAACCAGCCCTGTTTTATCGAACGCAGAATATTGATCAATATCGAAGCGAGTCCCTTTAGAGACTAAACGGGCGTTCTTGGGCACAATAAGATCAGGGTGAAACTCAGCGCCCTTGGTATCCTGTACACAATGCTCGGGCCATGGCCCGCCGCGCTCGTCAAAACTCACATGATGGCGCGGATGCCAGTCTCTTGAAACAAAGACCGGAATGCCCGCCTCCTGAGCCTGAGCGCTCAGTGCATTAATAACGGGCACAACCTCGTCGCCTTCATCCAGCGCCAGCTTGCCGCCCGGACAAAAATCGTTTTGTACATCCACAATGATCAGTGCATCGTTTTGTTCAAAAATCGCTTTCATGAATATCCTCCGCTTAAAACCTGGGCTAACCCTCTTGTTTAAGGTGTTCGGTTATTTCTTTCTGGTAGCTCGCTAGCTTATCGCTTATCTCGACCGGATAAGATTTCTCCTTGCTGCTTATCGAGGAGACGTACTCGGGTAACTTACTTAACTGTTGCTGCGCGTACTGTCGAATTTCTTCAATGTCGCGCTGGTGAGAAGGCAACCTTTTGCCGCTATGCATCACTTTTTTCAGCAATGGTTCTCCGGGTAACTGCTCTTCTGCACGAGCAATAATGTCGCGGCGGAAGCTGTCTCCAGCCTCGCGAAAAACTTGCTTTTCGCCGGGCAGGACAGGCTTGCCACTGGAAAGCTTCAAACGCCCCTTACCCGCGTATTCAACCAGTTTGTAGGCCATATCAAGTGCCGCTGCGTCGTCGGAGACACCCATACCGGTGCCGACACCAAAACCATCAATTGGTGCTTTGTCAGCTATTAGCTGAGCAATTTTATGTTCATCCAGTCCGCCGCTGGCAATAATTTCTAAATGGTTAAGATTATGTTCGTCCAGCAGCTTTCTGGCTTTAACAGCAAGCTCACCCAAATCACCGGAGTCCAGCCGAATGCCTTTTACTTTAAAGTCATCGCCCAGCTCATTGGCCAACTGAATAACTTTTTCTACGCCTTTTAAGGTATCGATGGTATCTATCAGTAAGATCGTTTCTGGAAATACTTTGGTGAAGTTTTTTAATGCCTGATATTCGGAGTCATGAGCCTGAATATAGCTGTGCGCCATGGTACCGGCTACGGGTAAACCATAAGTTCGCGCAGCCAGCATATTTGAGGTGGCTGCAATACCACTTAAATACAGTGCCCGGCTGCCTTTTTTGCCGGCATCGATGCCATGTACCCTGCGTGCACCAAAGTCCAGAACCGGCCGCTGCTCTGCCGCGTGGGCAACTCGTGCTCCCTTTGATGCCAATAGGGTTTGCAGGTGTATCTGATTCATTACCAGTGTTTCAATAAGCTGCGCCTGTGGCAGCGGTGCTTTAACCTCAACAATGGGTTCGTTTTCAAAGAATACCGTACCCTCAGGAAGCGCTCTGACCTGCCCGGTAAACTCAAAATAGCGAAGATAATCGATAAGCTGTTGAGAGAAGTTTTGCTCTTTTAGGTAGCGCAAATCGTCATCGCTGAACGACAGATTTTCAATGGTTTCAAGCAAGGGAGCTAACCCCGCGGCCAGAAGAAACTTTCGCTCATTCGGAAGCCGCCGGACAAACAACGTAAAAACCGCGTCCTCTTGCATGCCTTCCTGTAAATACGCATCGAGCATTGTGAGCTGATACAAATCTGTGAACAGTCCAAGATCTTGCCGCTCAGTACCTGTCATAGCTTTCCTCTATTTAGAGTCTTTGCACTAAGTCTAGACAATGCACTCGCTTTTATGTAGCCAGAAAGCAGCAACTTCAGGCAGTAAGAAAAAAGCCGCCCGACAGCTTTAACTACCGGACGGCTTTGTCAGTAAGTATGTAAGAAGTAACTACTTACTTAATGGTTTTCAGAATATTCTCTAAGGGCACCAGTTTAAGGTTCTGACCCGCTTCCGGCATGCGGTTACGTCCGTCCTGAACAATAAAAGCGCCTTGCTCAAACCCTTTACCCAGAGACTGAGTTGTTACGTCAATGCCATCGGTTTCTGATGCGCCATCAATAGCTAACTCGGTATTGGTGCGAATACGAAAGTGCGACAGCAACGACCAGGGCGCCTGCCCTTCAAACACAATGTAACTGTCGTTGCCCTGACTGGAAAGAAACAACAAGTCCCGACCATCAACATTGGCAAAAGTGACGCCTTCAATATCCGCGACCAGCTCTTCGTGTTGGTCAACAAAGATAACCGGTTCACCGGAGGTTGAACCATCAGCAGCGGCATCAAATAACCATACCGCGGCATCCTCTTCACCAACGAATAAACGTTGTGTTTTGTCATCCACCACACAACCTTCAGGCTGAGAAGGAACGCTCAATTCTCTTACTTTTTCCATCTTGCCGTCGTTGCTTATAACAAACTGCTGAATAACACCCGATTTGCCGTTTACATAAACAGAGGCCTGTTCTGTCGCTTCGTTATAACCCATGCAAAGACCGTAAATTTCTTCAATGTCAGTGAGGGTATTAGTGCCAACCGAAAGCCCTCCGTCTGCGCTAATATCGAACAGTTGCAGGCTGTTGTTGTCACGCAAAGAAGCGACTGCCCAGGAGCCACGGACATCGACATTATTGAGGCGGCCTACAGGGAGTTCCTGAACAATGTTACCAGACATGTCATAAACATAGAGACCTGTACGCTTATCTGTAGCCAAAATGCGGCTTTTCTCAGGTGCTTCCGGGTGTACCCAAACAGCGGGATCATCAATTGCGTCACCGCGTAACGGTGAGGGTTCAGTTTGCAGGGTTGCCTCAACCTGAGACACTGGCTTTTTAACCGGGCGCTGTTTTGACTCCAGAGTATCAATGGTCAGCTTGCTCATTGCCGTCATGTCTTCTTCTGTCAGTAATAGCTCGCCATTTCCTAAATCAGACACATCGGTTAGTGCTTCAGCGTCGTCAATTGCAAAGGCTTTATCAAATTTAAAACCCTGCTCATTCTGGCGATACACCAACAACCGCGGCGGCTCTTCTTCAAGCACCAGCAAACTTCCATCATCTAGCAACTCCAGCGCTTTCACTTCGCCTTCAATAACCCCAAAAGGCTTGGCTGCTGCAATTAAGTCGCGCCCCTGATCCACTTCCGGCTCTGCGTTATACGCCCACACAGCCTGATCCGCTTCGGCAACGTACAGCTTTTGTTCCGCGTTCGATACAACACAAGCCGTACTGTCAAAAGGTACGTTCATATTGCGGACAACCAGCGGTTCTTTTAGCCACTTTTCGTCCTGCTTTAACAACCGCTGTTCTGCACCGCCACGACCGCCAAGCAGAAATACAGACAGTTGCTGGTTTTCGTTACTCTCGTAAAAGCAGATATCCTCTACCACGCGGCTGGTAATTTCGCCCTTCCACACCGGCTGTACATCTTTGCCGCTAGCACGCCAGAGAAACAGCTCCTGAGTGTTACCTTCCATTGCTCCAACTAAAGTTTCACCATTACTTAACGGCATAGTCCGTAGATGGAAAAAGTCACCTTCAGCAACGCGTTTATCACCCAGGCTTAGTCCATCAGCAGTAACTTTCAGGTAGTCATTATTCAGTGCGACTTTATGGCGAAGATTCGTTTCTGTCGCTGACGTACCGCAAGCGACAAGTAGCATCAAACTTGATGCTACTGCGCTTAAAATCATTTTATTTCTCATAGTTATCCTTTAAATACCGTTATTTCGTATTACCAGTTAATTAGCTGCACACCCAGAGTAAAGCTGCGGCCATAGCTTTCGTACTGCGCGTTATAGCTCTTCTGGCCGGTGTAAACATAGTAAGGTTCGTCGGTAATGTTGTTAGCCGCAAAGCTAAGGCTGACATGGTCGTTAATTAGCCATTTTGCGGAGAAGTCCAGAGTCAAATTGTCGTCTTCGTAAATGTCGTAACGGCTGTCTTCAACGTCACCAAGCTCGGCCAGATACTTCGACTTGTAGTTAGCAGCCAAGCGTAAGCTGACATCATAAACTTCGTAGCCAAGCGCAAAGTTTGCTGTGGTATCAGACTGGCTCGGCAGTTGGATGTCCCGCGACACAAGCTGACCGTCGTCAGTCCAGTCAACGGTTGCTTCCGAGTCGGTGAAAGTCAGGTTGGTATTGATTAAGAAGTTATCCAGCCAGTTATCAAAACCAGACACCTGGTGCACAAAGTTAATTTCCAAACCATAAACATAGGCGTCATCACCGTTGATGTAAGTTACGGCTTCATCAAAGTTTTCGTAACCCGGGCGCCCGGCAACATCGGCCTCATAGACAAAGTTTTCAATGTCTTTGTAAAAGGCCATGGCGGAAATAACGCCCAGAGTGTCGTCGTAATGCTCAATACCGAAATCGAGGTTCTGCGTGGTTAATGGTTCAAGTTCCGGGTTACCAAATTCAGCCTTCAGGTCGCCGTCGTCATTTTCCAGATAGTAGCTGGATCTGACCTGTTCAAAGTTTGGTCTGACAAGACCAGTGCTGTAGGCCGCACGAATAATAGTGTCATTACTTAAATCGTAGCGAGTCACCACACTGGGTAGCCAGTTTGCATCGCTGAATTTGTCCGAAATCGGTGTAAAGGTTTCCAGTTCGTCGTCATAACGGTTACCACGACCCTCTCGTTCCTCATGTTCATAACGCGCGCCAGCAATAACCTGCCACTTGCCAAAGCCCATGTCGGCCATCAGGTAACCGGCACTGATGTCTTCATCAATTTCGTAAGAGGCGATTCTCGATTCAACTTCATCCCGGAAATTTTGTAACTCGAAGGTATTAACCATATCCCAGAGTTTGTCGGCGGAAGCGCCGGGGCCAAACCGATCCAGGCCATACTCAACATTTGACGAGGTTTCGTAGTCAGCAAGCGTTAGCCCGGTAACACCAAGGTCAGCAAAGTCTTCCATAATAAAGATGTTTTCTTCTGCTGACTTTTCACGCTGGCTTAACTTAATACCGCCTTTAAAGGTGACCTGATAGCTGGGTTGTAACCAGTCATAAGCCACATCCAGCTTAACGTTCTTTTCTGTTTCTTCGGTGTAGGCGTCACTCACTTCGACTTCATCGAGTTCGTACTCTGACGCCTGATAAGCAGTATCTGGCGCGTTCAGTTGCAAGCGCTTCAGACCTGAGTAGCCCAGTCCGTCATCGAATTCCTGTTTGAATTTAGCGCCACCAATAGCAAAAGGCTGATCTTCGCTGGCTTTGCTGGTACCTGCCTCCAAAGTGACATGCCAGTCATCAAATTTCTGTTTAGTACCCAGCACAATTGCTGTAATTTCCTGGGTTTCTTTACGGTCTTTAAGCTCACGGACAATTTCACCGCCAGCACTAGCTTCTGCATCAATTGGATCAGAAAACTCAGTCACAATACCCTGACGAATTTCAGTATCGGCAAACTCACTGTACAGCGAGCGCAGGTAGAATTCGGAATCATCAGAAGGACGATAATCGAGGTTTAAGGCTAACCCGGTTCGCTCACGGGTAACCGAATAGGCACGTTGCTCAAATTCTTCCAGTCCCGGCTCATCCAAGTCCCAGTTACCGCCCGTTTCAACGTTGTCGGTAGTAAATGAGCGATCCTGATAGCTACCCGCAAAGGCGATACCAAAACTGTCCGCTTTATCGCCGACATCAAAGGTGTTACTAACAACGCCAGAAACTTTCGGGTTCGTTTCGCTGGCCTGCTCGTTATAACCAATATCGGTAGTAAAAGAGTAGAACGAGCCTTCGCGATCAAAGGCTGTCATGCTTTTCAGTTCAATATTCCCACCAAGGCTACCTGCAGAAATATCAGGGGTCAGCGTTTTGTTAACCACAACCGATTCCAACAAATCCGCCGGAATAACATCTAACGCTACCGCTCTGGTGCCCGCTTCAGGAGCGGCCAGGGAGGTACCGTTGTACGAAACCGAGTTCAAATCAGGTGCTAAGCCACGAATCCGAATAAAGCGTCCTTCACCCTGGTCTCGTTCTACAGATAGACCCGGAATTCGTTGTAATGCGTCACTAACGCTGTCGTCTTTCAGGTTACCCATGTCATCTTTTTTCAGAACATTGATAATACCGCCGGATTCTCGCTGCTCTTGCACAGCACGTTTAATTGAGTCGCTATAGCCAATAGTCAGTACTTCTTCAATTCGCTTTTCTTCGGCTGTTTTATCCGTACTCTCGTCCTGTGTTTCCTGAGCCATAAGCGGAGAGGAGGCGCCACATGAAACGGCAATAAGCCAAGCTAAGTATGTCTTCTTCATAATCATTCAAACCCTGTCGTTTTTTGATTGATGCGACATACCTTAAAAGCAAAAAGTGACAATATGAGGATGCATATCACCCACTTATGAGCTCTTTTGATGCGGGTCAGTTAAGCTCAGAAAGCGAGACCAGCGTCACCAAACTGTCACAACCTGAGGTTAGAGTGTCTTTTTTCTAAAGACGAGATATGCAGAGACTTCAATGCGAATGATTAATTTACGCTATATGAGCAACTGGCGAGTTCTGCTCATTGCCGTAGTGGTTCTGGTTTGTTTGCTGCTTAGCAGTCAACTGGGTGTAGTTAAACCCTATGAAATCGTTGATCCGCTGGACATTCTTGGCGAGGGTTCAACCCTGTTCCTGACCATTTTAATTGTCATATTTACGGTTACTGACCGGCCACGGGGAAATGTAACTAACCTCTTTTACAGCGGCGGTCTACTGCTTATTTTTTCCATGACGCTGGACGTATTAGACGAATTTTTTCGCTATCCGGATGCACTGCGGTTACTAAGCTGGCTCGAGTCCTTTCCGCTTCCGGTGGGGCTGATCATCATCAGTTTTGCCGCTGCACAATGGCGGCGTGAAAACAAAATGCTGTCGCGACAACTTATGGTACGCGAAAAAAACCTGAGGTCTCACCAGTGGGTCGACCCTTTAACCTCGCTATACACCACCCCTTATTTTATCAAGCTGGTTGAGCGGGAAATAGCGTTACAAAACAGTACTGATGCAGAGTCGACTGTACTGGTTAGCGTTAATTTCAAGAACTTCGCGCAGTATAATCATGAAATGGGTACAAAAGCCGGAGACGAACTCCTGCATCAGGCCAGCGAGTTAATGGTGTTACTGCTAAGGCCTCAGGACTGTCTGTGCCGGGAACACAGTGACCATTTCTTAATACTGCTTCCGCAAACTCGCTTATCTCAGGCCGACAGGTTAATGAAGGTTATAGCTCAGAATCTAAACTCCGAACTTGAGTTACCCAATTACATGAGTGTGGAAGTGCATACTCACCGCGTTGAAGAACTCTCAGCTGTTGATGCAATTACTGCATTACACACGCAAGTTGAGGAGATGACTCACTATGCGCCCCTGGCCAACTAGCGACCAGCGCCGTTTGCTTGGTAAGCCCTTTATTCGGGCTCTGCTGCCACTTGCCGAGAGGCGCGGCATTTCCTCTTCGGAGCTTTTCAGGGGCACCTCATTATCTGAACAGAAACTGCAAATAAACAACTTTCGGCTTACCGACCATGAAATGCTGTTGTTACTGACGTCTGCCGAAGAAAAAATTAACGACCCGCACTTATGGCAATTGGTTGTAGAAACACTGTTCAGTGACAGACTGAACCCACTGATTGACCTGACCGTTCATGCTCAAACCCTAAAGCAGGCGCTTATTCATTTGTCGCGCTTTCAAAGCCTGATACAACCTTTTTTATTTACCCCCACCCAGCGCTTTGAAAATTACTTACAACTGGACTTTATTCCGGTTGAAGGTCTTTCAGGGAAAATGAATCAACTCTGCTATTCTGCCAACTGTAAAATTGGTGTAGCAATACTTTTGATGCTGGGTAGAGCTCGAGGCTTAGCCGTTAACCAATGGCATGTTGCTCTGCCTGAGAATATTTCGCCCTTACCCACCTGGAAAAAATGGGTAAAAAAAGTAATCTCACGCCCTATTTGTGGACTCTTTATTCCGACGGAGCAACTTCAGGAACACTCGCCTGAGCGCAACTTAGTCCAATATCATCAAGCACTTAGCTTTTGCCAAATGCAGCATCAGACACAGGCTCAAGCCTCTGTCATGCTAAGCGTTTTTAAGTGGCTGGATTATCAGCTTAAAACGGACCATGACGTCTCGCTAACCGAGCTGGCAGCTGAAATTGGAATTAGCCTTTCCTCATGCAAACGCCTACTGGCGGGTCACGGCTACAGCTTTCAGCAAATATATGACCTGGTGCGGCTACACAAACTGCTGAACCTGCTGCAAAAACACCCCTACAGCAACGTCGAACTTGCGCAGAAGCTGGGCTACAGTAACCCCAACAACTTTCGACGCGCCTGCAAACGCTGGCTGGGCATTGTGCCCGACGAACTTCGTCAACAACACGCCACTTTATCCCTATCTAAGCCTACTTTGTGAGAACACCTGAGCGGTGAAAGCGTAAAGTTTAATAAATTTAAAAGCTCCCGTACTTGCTAACTAAGCTTCGGCGTGTAAAATGCGCGTCCCGCTAATCACACCTGGGCCCGCAGTCGTGACTTTCTCGTCACCCGTCGTTGGCATCAGAAATGTTTTGCTGTCGTTTCATATATGCTGGACAAAGAGATTTATACATGAAAAGAGCGTGTTCCCGTATCGCTTATGCCTTGGGCGAATTTTTTTTATTAACCTTTTTTGCACTTCTTCCTTTTATTGCGGTTTACCTCGACGCCATAGTTATTGGCAATAACCTCAACGAATTTTCGGTAACCGAAATTTCTCAGGAAACCCTGCTATTACTCACTGCCATCATTTTTTGGTACGGTACTTGGCAACATCCTGATAGTCGTGGATTTTTCGCGCTCGCAGGCGGATTTTTCACCTGTGCACTGATACGTGAATCCGATTCCTTCCTGGACGCCATATGGCACGGTTTCTGGGTTTGGCCTGCTACCATATTGAGCCTATCCACAGTTTTTTATGTCGTCATTTATTGCCAAAAATCAGTAATAAAACCGGCTTCTGAATTTATTGGAACAAAGCCTTACTTATTTATAGTCATCGGTTTAGTGACTCTGCTTGTTCTCAGCCGCACGTTAGGCAGTGGAAATTTACTCTGGAATGAAATTCTTGAGGAAGCCTACACCCAAAAGTTTAAGTCAATTTTGCAGGAAGGCCTGGAATTATTTGGTTATGTAAATATTGCTTATGGATCCGTTCTTTTATTTTTCAAACGCTACAACCCATAAGCAATAAGGTTTAAGCCGGCAACTTACTTCGGGGTACCGAACAGAATCTTGTCGGCTTGACCAGCTAACGCAATAATCATAGTTACAACCCAGGTTCCTAGTATCCACCAAAAAGTTGGCCAGGACATCCACGCCAGGTCTAAAAACAGCAATTCGAAAATCCAGACAATAAATGCCGCGAATAAAATCGACGGCAGAAAGACAACAAAAAGAACGCAAAGGGCTAAAGGTATCGTGCCCAGGGTTTTCATCCAGTTTAATAAAGAGGACATAATGGCTTCAGTTTAGTGAGAATGGACTGAAGCTACCTTGAGTTGATAGAGATATCAACTCACTCTGTGTTTTTAGATTTTTATTCCGCTATTTCGCCTGTTATTCGCCAAAATTACGAAATCTTTACGCCTCTTCAATGTTCCGTTCTAGAGAATTTACACCCACCCGCAATACATTGCCATTGTCTCAGTCATCAACAGAGGAAATTGACATGACTTGGTTATTGCTACTCATTGGCGTATCGCTATTGGCATATCTTGCCGTAGCGATGTTTGCCCCTGAAAAGTTTTAAGGGGGCTTTATGTTTGAAATTATTCTTATTATGGCGATTGCGGTCGCACTGGCTTATCCTTTAGGTCGCTACATGACCGGTGTATTCTCTGGCCAGGCGCACTTCTCCGATCGACTTTTTAACCCTATCGAAAAAGTTATTTATCGCTGTATTGGCATTAACCCCGGCGTTTCGATGACCTGGAAAAGCTACGGCGTCGCTTTTCTGTTAAGTAATCTCGTACTGGGCATCATTGCTTTTTTAATTTTGAAGTTCCAGCACGTGTTACCGATGAACCCTGACGACATTGGCCCGCTAAGCTGGGATTTGGCGCTTCACACCGCGGTTTCTTTCCTGACTAACACCAACCAACAGCACTACTCAGGTCAGGCACAACTGTCTTATCTGTCACAGGGCACCTTAATTGTTACCTTGCAGCTTGTAACTCCGGCTATGGGGCTGGCGGTCTGCGTGGCTATACTCCGCGGTATGGTCGGTGGTCGCGACGAAAAATTTGCCAAAGACGGTCAGGAGCGCGATTTAGGCAACTACTATGTTGACGTCGTTCGCGGCGTGGTGCGCGTACTTATTCCACTGGCAGCCGTTGTTGCGCTCATTCTGGCATCACAAGGTGTACCCAGTACCTTTAAAGGTGCTCAGAATGTCGAGACCCTGGACTCTCAGAGTGAAGTAACCGAACAAACAATTCCTGTTGGCCCGGTCGCTTCAATGGTGGCAATTAAACAACTGGGCACTAACGGTGGAGGCTGGTACGGACCCAACAGCAGCAACCCACTGGAAAATCCAACACCTGTATCGAATGCAGTCGAGACCATCGCGCTTGTACTTATACCCATGGGTGTTGTGTTTTTAGCTGGGGGCATGGTGCGGCGTAAAAAATTCGGAGTCATGTCATTTGTGGTGATGGCCGCATTCAGCGCCAGCTTCATCGGCCTGACGGTTTACAGCGAACTTCAACCTAATGCCGCATTCAATGAACTGGCAGCAGAAGGTCCCAACTGGGAGGGCAAGGAAACCCGGTTTGGCCCTGAACTGTCGGCACTCTGGGGTACCTTAACCACACAAAGCTCTAATGGTTCGGTTAACGCCATGCACGATTCGTTTAACCCCGTTGGCGGGCTTATGACTCGCTCGGGCATGCTTATTAACGGCATTTGGGGCGGCATAGGCTCAGGCTTTGTTAACTTTGTTATCTACGTCTGGATAGCCGTCTTCTTATCCGGGTTAATGATTGGTCGCACACCAGAGCTCTTTGGTAAAAAGGTGGAAACCCGCGAGATAACCCTGCTTGGCAGCCTTATTGTTTTGCCAACTATCGTTCTTCTTGGCTTTACTGCAATAACGGTTGCTCTGCCTGCACTCACGGGCAACAGCAACCCGGGTTTCCACGCCATTTCGCAGGTGTTTTATGAGTACACTTCTGCTTTTGCTAATAACGGTTCCGGCTTCGAAGGTTTAGGCGACGATACCGTATGGTGGAACATCACTTGCGTCATTGTGCTGATTCTAGGTCGCTATTTGCCCTTAATTATTCCGTTAGCAATAGCCGGAATGATGGCGAAAAAACGCACCATACCAACCAGCAAAGCAAGCTTAAGCGTCGAAAGTGTGACTTTTGGTGTCACTTTAGTCGCGGTCATTCTCATTCTTAACTTTCTTTCATTTCTTCCTGCGGCGGTTATCGGTCCTATTGGTGAAGCACTGCAGCTGGCATCATTTGGGGTGGAGGGCTAATCATGACTACTCAAGCTAAAACATTGTCGTCCACAGCAATAAAAGGCGCTCTGGTCGACGCACTGAAAAAAATGGCGCCCCGCTATATGGCGAAAAATCCGGTAATGTTTGTGGTTCTTATCGGAACCGTCATTTGTATCGCGACCACAGGCATAAAAATAGCCAGTGGTCTGAGCTTCGGGTTTGAGCTCATCACTTCTTTAATTTTGTTCGTAACACTGTGGTTTGCTAATTTCGCAGAGTCGGTTGCGGAAGCCCGCGGACGAGGCCAGGCGGCAAGTCTCCGCGCAACGAAACAAGCCTTGGTTGCGTTCAAAAAAGAAGGCAGTGAGTTCGTTAAAACCGAAGCCACAGATCTCCGAAAAAATGACGTTGTTCGGGTTCAACAGGACGAATACATTCCTGCCGACGGCGAAATTATTGAAGGTGTTGCTACGGTCAACGAATCGGCAGTAACCGGAGAATCGGCGGCGGTATTGCGCGAAGCAAACACAGACCATTCCGGCGTTATTGGTGGTACCAAGCTTTTGACCGGAGAAGTTCTCATTAAAGTGTCTGACGATCCGGGCAACAGTTTCCTCGACAAAATGATTGGTTTAGTCGAGGGCGCAGAACGCAAGAAAACGCCGAACGAAATAGCGCTGACGGTTCTGCTTGCAGCACTCACTGCGGTCTTTCTTATTGTCGTCATGACGCTGCCCGCACTGGCCTCCTTTGTCGATGTCGAGCTCAACTACATCATGCTCATCGCCTTGTTGGTTTGCTTAATACCAACCACCATCGGTGGTTTGCTTCCGGCTATTGGTATTGCCGGAATGAACCGTGCTTTGACCTCAAATATTATCGCTAAATCCGGTAAGGCTGTTGAGGTAGCGGGTGATATAGATATCTTGTTGCTGGATAAAACCGGAACCATTACCTACGGTGACCGTCAGGCAACTGATTTCATCCCGGCGCAAGGTGTGAGCAAAGACGAACTCATTCAGGCAGCTTATCTGGCGTCGGTTGACGACCCGACTCCTGAAGGCAAATCCATTGTTAAGCTTGCGAAACAAAGCAAAGGGTTAGATGAAAGCTATCCGGAAGGCGCTGAGTTTATTCCTTTTTCGCCAACCACCCGGCTTTCGGGTCTAAAAATCAGCAACGATGAGTTTTTTGTCAAAGGTTCCGGTGACGCTATCCACACCTTCGAGGAAGAAAAGGGTGTGTCCTGGCCAAACAACCTTAATGCTGAAATCGGGAAAGTCGCCAAACAGGGGGCAACTCCGTTAATAGTCGCCGATCAGGATAGAATTCTGGGTGTTATTGCATTGTCCGATGTCATAAAACCCGGTGTTGCAGAACGTTTTGCAAGACTGCGCAAACTTGGTGTAAAAACCGTCATGGTGACTGGTGACAACCATGTAACTGCCGGTGCAATTGCCGCGGAAGCCGGTGTTGATGACTTTATCGCCGAAGCAAAGCCGGAAGATAAGTTAAGCCTTATTCGCGAAGAGCAGGCAAAGGGACACTTGGTCGCCATGGTCGGTGACGGCACCAATGATGCCCCGGCACTGGCACAAGCGGACGTTGGCCTTGCTATGAATTCGGGAACCCAGGCGGCGAAAGAAGCCGGTAACATGGTCGATTTGGACTCCGACCCAACCAAACTGCTGCAAGTAGTTGAAGTGGGTAAACAACTACTGATTACTCGCGGCGCAATGACCACGTTCTCGCTGGCAAACGATGTTGCGAAGTATTTCGCTATCATTCCTGCGGTTTTCGCCAGTGCCCTGCCGTTAATGTCGACACTGGACATTATGAATTTAGGCAGTCCGCAGTCAGCCGTTATCTCAGCATTAATTTTTAACGCTTTGATTATTCCTGCTCTGGTTCCACTGGCTCTGCGCGGCGTTAAGCTGAAAAGTAACAGCGCTGAGAAAATCTTACGCAATAACATGCTGATATTCGGTCTTGGCGGTATTGTTCTGCCATTCATCGCTATCAAACTTATTGACCTAGTCGTCAGTCTGTTCATTTAAGGAGCGAGTCATGACTACATTAAATTCAAGCTCTGCAGGCAGCATCATTACAGGCATTCGCTTTAGCGCCACACTCATTATTGTATGTGGTGTTATCTACACCGGTGCCACAACGCTGGTAGGCGAGCAGTTATTTTCGCATCAGGCCAGCGGCAGCATCATTGAAAAAGACGGCAAGGCTATTGGATCTGAATTCGTCGCACAGGACTTTCAGGCTCCGAATTATTTCTATGCCCGTCCCAGCGCCGCTGGATACGATCCAACCGGAACCGGCGGAAGTAACCTTGCACCTTCTAATCCTGAGTTACGCGATCAGGTAAGAGCTCGCAGCCAGTCCATACAAACTTTAGAAGGTGTGGACGCTAACAAGATACCTCCAGAGCTCCTGGCTGCTTCAGGCGCTGGGCTTGATCCACACATTAGCCCACAAGCAGCAGAGTTTCAGGCTCCGCGCATAGCAAATACTCGCGGTCTGCAACTTAATCAGGTAAAGGCGTTAATTGATGAACACACCGAAGGCAAGCAATTGGGCTTATTCGGTCAACCCCGGGTGAACGTTCTCAAGCTTAATATAGCGCTTGATAACGCATCCATGAAAAACGAAAACACAGAGGATTAGCAACGTGAAAATGATTAAAACCGCACTTTTTTCACTGGTTACCTGCGCGCTGGGCACAAGCTCAGCGTTAGCAAATGATTACAGCGTTTCTTCGAACCTGACATTAACCAGCGATTATGTGTTCCGCGGCGTGTCACAGACCAATGAAGATCCAGCTATTCAAGGTGGCTTTGACCTGGCACTCGAAAATGGTTGGTACGCTGGTGTCTGGGCATCTAATGTCGGCTTTGGTGAAGGCAGTACCGAAGCCGATATCTATGCCGGCTGGAGTCAGTCACTTAACGATGAATGGGCATTGGATTTTGGTGTTATTCGCTACCTTTATCCTAGCGGTAACGGTGTAGGAGCTGAGTTTAACTACAACGAAATTTACACCAACATCACGTTCCGGGACTTTAACTTAAACATAGTCTATTCAGACGACTACTTTGGAACCGGAGTCGACAGCTTTTACTACGTTGCTGGTGACTACGGTTATCAGTTTACGGAGAAATGGTCCGTGAATTTGCATGCCGGTCTGAATCAGTTTGATTCCGAAAATGAACTGACGCAGTTCTTGGGTGCTGCGCCGACAACAGACGATGCATACTGGGACTGGTCAGTGACGTTAAATTACAGCCTGACCGATAGCATCAGCCTGGATTTAGGTTATATTGACACCGATATTGATAAACAGTCCTGCGTCGAGATTTGTGACGGTCGTATGGTCGTTAGCCTGTCATCGTCGTTTTAAATTTTTAAGAAGAGGCCAATAATGGACGACCTGAATCGCGAGCAAAAGGCAGATGCTATTCTACAGCGTGTAGAACAAGAAAATAGTGGACGCCTGACAGTATTTTTGGGTGCGGCACCCGGGGTAGGCAAAACCTATTCCATGCTAGCTGCAGCCAAAGAAAAACAGCAAAGCGGTCGGGACACCATTATTGGCCTGGTTGAAACTCATGGGCGCTCAGACACCCAGCAAATGGCTGATGGTTTTGAGCAACTGCCGCTGACTAAAATTGAGTATCACGGAACTCAGTTGTCAGAATTTAATGTCGATGCCGCTTTGCAACGCAAACCCGACCTGATACTGGTTGACGAACTGGCCCATACCAATGTTCCCGGCAGCCGCAACAAGCGTCGTTATCAGGACATTGAAGAATTACTGAATGCCGGTATAGACGTTTACACTACCGTAAATATTCAGCATATGGCCAGCGTGAACGACCTGGTTTTGCAAATGACCGGCGTTAGAGTGAATGAAACGGTACCCGACCATTTTGTCGATAGTGCCTATGAAATTCGATTTATTGATTTGCCACCGGCGACACTGATTGAACGCCTGCAACAAGGTAAAGTATATTTACCAGAATACGCACGTTCAGCTTTATCATCGTTTTTTTCATCGGCGAACTTAACTGCATTGCGAGAGCTGGCGATGAAAAAAGCGTTGGAACGGGTCGACGCCACGATGTTAAGCGAGCTGGCCGTTAATCAGGAGTCAGGACTTGGCATTTATATGGACAAGTTGCTGGTGCTGGTTAGCGCAAACAGCGACCATCGTTACTTAATTCGGGTTGGCCGACAAATTGCCGAACGCAGACAAATTCCCTGGGCTGTCGCCTGGGTGGATACCGGCAAAACCCGAAGCCCGGAAAAATCCCAGACTATTGAGCTCAACCTTGCGCTGGCAAAAGAGCTGGGCGCACAAACAAAAGTACTAAAGGGAACAAGTACTATTAGCGCTGTCAGCGAATTTATAAAAGATAATGCGGTTTGCACCGTACTGGTAGGCGCCGGACGCAGAAACCGTTTTAACTGGTGGCGAAAACGTCTGTATCACCATTTAATCAATTTAGGGCTCCCCATTGAGGTCACGGTATTCCGGGCCAGATCAACACCGGTTCAGAAAAAGAAAAAGCTAACACCACCAGCAGTTCAGAACTTCTTCGGCAAGTTGAGCGGTTATGTCCATGGCGTCATTGGAGTTGGAATAGCTTCGTTATTAGCCGTTATTCTCGAAAACTTTCTGAATGTCGGTAACCTGGTTTTAGTTTACACGCTGGCGGTTATCTTTGTTGGCCTTACCTCTGGCTCGCGGCCAGCAATGTTTACCGCGATACTCTCGTTTTTAAGCTTCAATTTCCTGCTTACCGAGCCTAAAAATACCTTGATGGTTTATAATCATGACGATGTAACCACGCTCATCTTTCTGACAGTAATAGGGCTTATCTGTGGTCCTGCAGCATCACGCATACGCAGTCAGTTTTTACTGCTAAAACAAGCCAATCATTATGCCGAAACCTTACGCGATTTAGCTCAGGAACTGGCAACTGTCAGCGACGAGACAGGCTTATGGAAACGTCTGAGTAAATTATTAAAGAAATCAACGGAAGTTGATTGCCTTATTGCAGTACCTGACGAAGATTCAGGCTTCAGATTTGTAGAATCGCCTCCCGCCCCTCCTCATAAATTAACCGAGGCAGCTATTCGCTGGAGCTTCAAAAACAAAGCCAGTGCGGGGGTTACAACCGAAACACTGTCGGCAGCTAAAGTGACCACCTATCCGGTGATTGTTGATGACACCGTAGTTGCCGTCGCTGCGGTTCCTATAACGGAGCAAAGCAGTGACATTAACAGCGCCAGCACAAGTTTAGTCCTCGCTATGCTTAATCAGGCTTCCAACGCCTGGCGGCGTATTCATCTGTCTTCCGACTTAGAAAGTGCGCGGGTGAAAACCGAGGTCGAACAACTCCGTTCGGCACTGTTGTCTTCGGTGTCTCATGACCTGAAATCGCCGCTATCGGCTATGATGGGGGCAGCAGAAAGTTTAAAACTGCTACATGACCAACTTCCCGATAAGGACAGAATTGAGCTCATTGAAACCATCATTTCAGAAAGCCAGCGGCTCGATAGTTACATTCAGAACTTACTGGATATGACCCGACTTGGTCACGGCACACTAAAAATTGAGCGCGACTGGGTTTCTGTAGACGACATTATTGGCAGTGCTATTAGGCGATTGAAGCGTTATTGGCCATCAACCAACGTACAAATTGAACGAATGAGTGAACCGCCTCTGCTTTACGTTCATGCAGCATTAGTTGAACAGGCAATTTTTAATATCCTCGAAAATGCGGCTAAATACAGTCCCGATGAATCCCCTATTTTTGTCGAACTGCGTAAAGGCCACACGCAATGTTTAATCGCCATAGAGGACAGGGGCCCCGGCATTCCAGCGGACCAACGCGATAAAATTTTTGATATGTTTTACATTGTTGCTGACGGTGACAAGAAAAAACAAAATACGGGTATGGGACTGGCCATCTGTAAAGGTATGATCGGCGCACATGGCGGCAACGTTGTCGCAACCTCTGCCAGGGATGGTGTAGGTACTCGTTTCGAAATTACATTGCCGTTAGACTACGGGAATAACCAACAGGAAGAGTCGTAACGTGGCAACAAAGATTGTTGTGATTGATGACGAAAAACAAATTCGGCGCATGCTTAAAATCGCTTTGTCGAGTGCCGGCCATGAAGTCACCGAAGCTGAAAACGGTACTGACGGACTAAGTTGCGTTGCCCGCCAGCAACCCGACCTTGTCATTCTGGATTTAGGGCTGCCCGATATTGACGGCAAACAAGTGTTAAAAGAAATTCGGGAATGGTCACCAGTGCCGGTTATTGTTTTATCTGTGCGCAATCAGGATCAGGAAAAAATCATCGCCCTGGACTATGGCGCTCAAGACTACGTGACGAAACCTTTTAGTGTCGAAGAGCTACTGGCCCGGGTTAGAGCTAATTTGCGAGATCACTTACAAGCAGACACCTCACCACTTCTTGAAATAGACGACTTGTCTTTTGATTTGTCACGCCGCATAGTCAAGAAATCGGGACAGCCCGTTGAACTTACACCGAAAGAGTATGCGGTGATCTCCCGCCTGGTAAAACAACCCAATTGTGTGGTTACCCAAAGCCAGCTGTTGAGCGAAATATGGGGACCCAGCCACAAGGAAGACACTCACTACCTTCGCATTGTTATTAGCCACCTACGGCAAAAGTTAGGCGACGACCCAACCGAACCCAAATACTTAAGAACCGAAGCCGGTATAGGCTACCGATTTTGTGTTGAAGGTTAATTTAGGCAACCCTGCCGGTGCTGTCTGGTTTATTGGCATTATTGCCGCGGCAATTGTCGCAGCATTTTTTGCGGGGTGGCTAACAGCCAGCTAGCTGCCACCCCTTTGTCCTTTATTTTTTAAATTGCTGACTGGCCGATTTTAGCGCCGTTGATAAAGACTCTGTCGCCGACTCCAGTCCCTTACTAACGTCAGACCATGCGTCCTTGCTGGATTTCTTAACCTCTTCCAGCTTGGTTTCCGCATCATCTTTTAACGATTCAAGTTCACTTATTTTTTCTTTGTACTTAATTTCAGATTCCGCCTCCGACTGCTTTGCTTTGGCTTTTAAGCGGTCAATCTCAGCTTTCATTTCCTCTATTTTTGCTTCGTGCTTTTTCTCAAATGCGTCTTTGTTTTCCATTTAAACCTCCAAGTTTTTTACCGTTACTTAGTAACTTAATCAAAATAAGCATGGTCAAAAATATCTAGGGGATCAAGCGACATTTTTGATCGAGAGCAAATAAGGCGCTTTAGCACTATTAACAAAAAATAACTTTTTAGCGCATTTTTTGCACTTTATGTCCGATATAGCTATATAACCTTTATATCGAATGTCTGGATACTTTTATGCAAACAGCGTCACTGCGTTTTAAACTTATATTTGGTGCCGCCTGCCTGCTTATACTAAGCATGGGCTCCCTGACACTGTACAGCTGGTACTCAATGAACCAGGCCGGACAAAATGCTATTGAGCAAATTAGTGAGCCTCTGGAAGAGCAAGTAACCGCATCTTTAAATGACACAGCATTGCGCTTTGCCGGCAATACTGAGGCTTTGCTGAACCGTAGCTTCGATATTCCGGCAGGCCTTGCGTCTATCATGCGCCATACTGCCGTAGGCAGTGGGGGAGAGCCTTACACTAGGGATGAAGTACAGTTTTTAACCAGAAATTTGTTGCTCGCCCACCCATCAGTGTCCTCTATATATAACCAATACGAACCCAATGGTTACGACGCACTTGATGACGAATACAGCTCCAGTGAGCCACATACGTCGAATCAGGGTACCCTGGAAATTTACTGGGTATCGGAAGGCGCAGATCAGGCTCGATTTATCGAGACCGAAGACACGTCAGAGAAATATCTTACAAATTTAACTGAACAAGGGTTCCGCGAAGCCGAATGGTACCTTTGTAGCCGTGATAGCTTAAAGCCCTGCCTCATAGAGCCTTATTTATATGAGATCAGCCCCGGCGAAGAAATGCTGTTAACTTCGCTGGTTTACCCTGTTGTTGTTAATAACGAATTTCGCGGTGTTGCGGGTGTAGACATTAATTTACCGGTATTGCAAAAACGTATTCAGCAACAATCCCAGGAGTTTTATCAGGGCAAAGCTAATATGTTTCTGGTCAGCAGCAACGGCTTCGTTGTCGCCAGTAACCAACACCCTGACCGCCTCGGGAAGTCGCTGGAATCTATTAATGCCGACTTAGCTGAGCTTCTCGACAGTCCCGGCCAGTCAGAATTTAACGTCGCCGACAACATAGTGGTTAAACAACCGGTTTATACCGAAGCCTCTGATACCACCTGGTGGATCATTGTCTCCGTCCCCCGCGAATTAGCTTTTGCAACCGTTCACGAACTGTCTGAAAGTCTCGAAGAAGATACAGCCTCAACGGTCTGGGGCTTACTACTAATTGCAGCATTACTATTGGCCGTGTTTGTTACTCTGGTCTTTTTCTGGGTCAGCGCATCGACTCGCCCACTAAATAACCTGAGTATGCTAATGAAGGAGTTAGCCGGTGCAGAGGGTGACCTTACCCGACAGCTAGAACGAACCTCGCACAGTGAATTAAACGACTTGGCCGACGGATTTAACTTATTTACTGCCAAACTTCGCGATTTAGTCCGCGCTTTAAAACAAGTTGCCGAAAACGTCGCGATGGAAAGCCGTCATATGCTAGACAGCTCGAAACAGGCATCCAGTGCTACCGAAATACAGGCCGACCAGGTACAGCAAGTGGCTACCGCCATGAATGAAATGACCGCAACAGCGAATCAGGTTGCATCATTAGCCAGTGACACGGCACAAGGCGCTGAAGAGTCGAGTAAGTCCTTGACAAGAGCCAATAGTCTGGTCAACCAAACCCTAAAAGCCTTCCAGCAAGTGGCTGAAGAATTCGGCCAGGCGCGTCACCAGTTTACCGAAGTTGCTGCCCGCAGTGACGAAGTGACCGGCATTACGCAGACCATTGATGGCATTGCCGAACAAACAAACCTGCTGGCATTAAATGCCGCTATTGAAGCCGCGCGGGCGGGCGACCAGGGTCGTGGCTTTGCCGTGGTCGCCGATGAGGTGAGGACTCTGGCACAGCGTACCCGCCAGTCAACCGAAGAAATTAACGGCTTGATTCAGGGTCTGCAAAAACAGGTTCAGGCAAGTGTTCAGCAAATGGAAAGCAGTGCCGTAAAAGTGACACAGACACTTGAAGGCGCACAGCAAGCCTCTGAGCAGCTCAATTCAGCCACCGAACAAGTACAGTCAATTAATGACAATGCGTTCCAGGTAGCTTCAGCCGCCGAAGAGCAGAATCAAGTAAGTGAAGAAATCAGTCGAAACATCAGCGCTATCAGTGACGCTACGCACGATTTAGAAAAACTGTCGGGCCAGATTACTCAGATTAGCAGTGCGCTGGATAACGCCTCAGGCGAAATGGAGGAGCAACTCAATGCACTTAAAAGCGATTAATACAGCCCTGTTTTTCGGTTTACTCGTCAGCGGGACCTCACAGGCATCCTGGGACTTAACCGCAACGGCAACCAGCGACTATTTATTTAATGGGGTCACACAAACAAGCGACGACCCGGCGCTACAGTTTATTGCCAATAAAAACTTCGACAACGGCTGGTATGCCGGAGGTTTTGCTTCCAATGTCGATTTTGGAGACGACACCTGGCTGGAGCTGGACGCGTTTGGTGGACGCTACTGGCAAATGAATGATGAGATTGGCGTTGAACTGGGTGCTTTATATTACAGTTATTACGGTGAAGGCAGCGATATAAACTACACAGAAACAACAGCCGCGATTGATGTCAGCGACTTCCGTTTTCAACTTTGGTACGCCTGGGACTACGCCGGTACCGATGCCAAACATCTGGTTGCAGCGGTTTTTTATCAGGTTTACAGCGATGGTGAAAATGGTGTCAATTTAGGTTTTAGTCAGTCGCGCTCTTTGGATTCTGAAGATTTTCAATGGGATACTCGTGACCATTATAACCACGCCTGGATAGCTTATGACAGAAACTGGCAGCAGTGGAACTTCATGGTTTCCTATAATCACACCACTCTAAGTAGTGACTGGGGTGGCGGTAATACCCTGACAGCGAACGTGACTTACACCTTTTAAGTGATGTCACAAATGTTTTGTTTGTAAGCTGACTTTGCGTATCATTGAAACAGACGACAAAGGAGCAACGCATGGCAGACAATAGCAGTAATAAAGCGCTCAGGCTGGATAACCAGCTTTGCTTTGCGTTGTACTCAACCTCGCTAGCAATGAACAAGCTCTACAAACCTCTGCTCTCCAAGCTTGATTTGACCTATCCGCAATACCTTATTTTATTGCTTTTATGGGAGCGCGATGGCGTGACCATTACTGAAATAAGCCGCAAGTTGTTTCAGGAAAAAGGGGCGTTAAGCCCGGTTATTAAGCGGCTGGAGCAACGCGGGTTAATAACCCGCAAGCGCAATATCGACGATGAGCGTCAACTGCATTTATACCTCACCGAACAAGGTCGGCAACTGGAACAGTCTGCCTGCGATGTTCCGGAGCAGGTTTTCTGTGCCACTCAGCTTGAGCCTGATGAGGCCCTTGCCTTAAAACACACCCTTGAATCACTGCGGGCGCAGCTACAAGACAAGCCCGACCGCTAGCCAAATCAAATGTATCGAAAATATCGATAATACTGTTCGGAAAATACTGTTATCGCGATAACCGTTATTGCACTAACATTATACGTGTTAGTTCCCAACACACCAACTAGTAAGGTAATCGTTATGGATATTCTGTACAAAGCAGTAGCAACATCAACCGGCGGACGCGATGGTCAGTCAGAGTCTGACGACGGCCAACTGAAAGTAAAACTGACAACGCCTAAAGAACTGGGTGGCGCAGGCGGAGACGGTACCAATCCTGAGCAATTGTTTGCGGCCGGTTATTCGGCCTGTTTTATCGGCGCACTGAAATTCGCTGCCGGGCAGGAAAAAGTCACACTGCCCAAAGACACTGAAGTTAAAGCCGAAATAGGTATTGGTCAGATTGAAGGCGGGTTTGGTATTGATGCCACGCTGAACATTCATTTACCGGGCATGAGCCAGGACGAAGCGGAATCTCTTGCTGAAAAAGCACACCAAGTTTGTCCGTATTCAAACGCGACGCGTAATAATGTCGACGTGCGCCTGAACGTCACTGTGTAACCGCAGTTAACCATAAAATCATTAAGCATGTGGGTCGACCGACTTAGCGTATCGGCTCACGTCCTTATGGTTTGATATCACCCAAGAGCGATACATTCATAACAGACGCAATACTACGGCACCTGATCATCAACTCCTAGTTGAGTCGCTCTATTCCCTTTGCCCTTATAATTGGTAAACCAGGTCCTGAAAATATCAGTCACGCCCGGAAACTCCGTCTTTAACTGCGTCACTGAAGAAATATGACCAAAAGGCGGTTGCTCTGGTACGACTGCAATAAATTTATTATCGCGCTCATTGTTATCCAGCATGGTCATACGTCCGATGATCCTAACTGGTACCTCAATACCTCTGGGCAAAGCCTCGCCTAGTATCAGCACATCAAGTGGGTCGCCATCTCCGCCGGACTTTTTATCTGACAAAGTGCCGGGAATAGCTCCGTAATTTGCCGGATAACCCAGATAGTCAATGTAGCGAGGTTGTTGAACGTCACCTTCCATTTCCCACTCAAGCATGTCAGTTTGGTGTTTATTGATTTGCCACTTTTGGCGGCTTCCGGCTGGAATTTCAACAATTGCAGGCCATGTCGTTTCATTTTTCGAATAGCCTGAAATATCGATGACAGGCTGGCTGTACTGCGGAATTTCAAGTTGCCCCATAACTTTAGCGGATTCGCCGTTGGGGCCAATGGGTGTCTGACTGGGTATTTCTGCAATAAAATTACCAAGTGCGGCATACCACCTAGCATCATTTAGTGCGGTCCTTGTTTCCGGAGGAGTCGACAAGGCAGTATGCTGACGAAGATAATTTGCCCAGTAAAACTCTAAAAACGGTATCGGGTTCTCAGGTTTTTCCAGGTAATGCCCCCTCAAAAAGTACATTGCACCACGCACTGGGTCATCATCTAGCCTATTACGCCCCACAGTTTCAGGAATTGCCTTATGGGAAATTGGCTGCCCGTTGCTGTCATGAAGCCAGGTCTGATGGGTATCTTTAAGCCACTGCCAGAAGTCGGTTTCGGAGAGGCTGGATTTATCCGCAGTGATCTCTACCGTCACTTGCTGTTCGTCGCCACGGGGGCTGAATTCGACCATAGCACTGAAAGTATGATGGCCATCGGTCAGGTAGTAACGCCCTTCCGGACCCAGTACAGCGGTTTTAAAAGGCTCTTCACTAAGGTCTTTTTGAAAAGCTTTGTCGTCGCGCTTATATTTAGCGATTTTATTAGCGACCTGGTCGTGAGAAATAACGGCTTGAGTTGGGTGCAACTGGCTAATTCTGAGCTTAACTTCCTCTGCATTTGCACTGCTGAATAAGAACCAGACAACAACAAAAAACCTCAACATTTTAAGCTCCCTTTTGCTTTCCTTGGGTTCGAGTATAAAGAACGTTTATGACAAAGCCATTGCACCGTTACCTAGTCGTCACCTTTTTGAAATAAAGGTGTCATTAAAACGCCTTACAATCCGGTGCGAAATATTTGAAGAAAGCATTCCACAATTAAACTCAGGGACTGATATTTTATGCCACTCTTCAGAAGTAATAGAAAAACCTTGTTAAGTTACAGTATTTTAGCTGCCCTAATGGCTCCAGTAAGTTCTGTTGTTTATGCTGCGACAACAGTTGAAGGTCAAGTCACGACATCTGACGGTTCCCCTCTGGCAGGAGTTCGTGTCACTGTCGCCGGAACAGCGCAAAGTGTCTTCACTAACAACCAGGGCCGCTACACACTACAGCAAATTAGCGAAGGTGAGCAGACATTAATATTCGAATATATTGGCCTCCCAAAAAAACAACAAGTTGTACAGAACTCAGACGGCACCCAGCAATTGGATATCCAGCTTGATACCGAAGAAGACATTGAACGCATTCAAGTTACCAGCCAGCGTGATTCAAGTAACCGGGCGTTAAACGACTACCGTGCAGCCGATGCTATCACTAACTTTATCGCCTCTGATGATATGGGTCAGTTTGTTGACCAGAATGTCGCTGAGTCATTGCAACGCTTGCCCGGCACAAGCATTTCCCGTGACCAAGGGGAAGGTCGTTTCGTTAGCGTCCGGGGTATCTCTCCTGGCTTAAATGCTGTGACTATAAATGGCGTAAGAGTCGGAACACCGGAAGACGGTTCGCGGGCAGTAGCCCTTGATGTCATTCCCACTGGTTCAGTTGAAAGCTTGTCCTTAGTAAAAGCTCCAACTGCAGATATGCCCGGCGATGCGATAGGCGGCTCTATCAACATTGAAACACCCTCGCCATTTGACCGTCAGGATAAGCAGGTACGGTATCGTGCGGAAGCTTCCTATAACGACTTAAGCGGCGAAGTGAGCCCGAAAGTGGAATTCAACATCAGCGATCAGTTAAGTGATAAGTTTGGCTATGCTTTTGGCATAAACTATCTTGACCGCAAACTAGAATCTGACAACGTTGAGGCAGAGTACGATGAGGTCGATTTCGGTGACGGCGAAGTATTTTCCATAATCGAACTACAGCAGCGTAAATACTATGTGAACCGCGAGCGCCTCGGTAGCAACCTAAACCTTGAGTATCGCCCGGACAACAACTCCCGTGTTTACTTCAACACTATGTACAGTGAGTTCACCGATAAAGAAACGCGCCAACGCAGCATTTTTAGCTTCGAAGATGGCGACGTAACGGAATTCAACGATACCAGCGCCCGCGTGGACTTACCCGCAGATAGCATGAAGCGCCGCATTCGCTTCCGTACCAAAGAACAAAAGACCATGGCAATGGACATTGGCGGCGAAAACCGGTTTGAAGACTGGACTCTGAATTACCGTGCGGGCTATACCCTAACCGAAGAGCGCGTACTTGACGAAAACGAAGGTCGCTTTGAGTCAACACTGGAAGGTTTGAGCTCTGAGGTGTCTTTTGGTGAAGGGTTACCGTCTTTCCGTATCTTAGAAGGCGACACATTAAGTCAACGCCATTTAGACAACAGCAATTTTGTTTTAGACCGCGCCGTTTTAGAGCCAAAATTAATTGATGATGACGAAGTCAGCTTCGGCCTCGACGCGGAAATACCTTACGCCTTCGGAATCACCTCTCTCACCTTGAAAACCGGTATTGATGTGCGCATGAAAGATAAAGATGCGGACGTTAATGAATATGAGTTCCGTGATGTTCCTGACTACTCTCTCGATAACCTGACCACCGGGTCACCGGAGTACGGGCTAGGTAACCTTGGCGATGGAATAAGCAAGGAAGCTTATCTGGATTACTATTATCAAAACACCGAGCTGTTCTCTGAACGCGACAAGGACGTTGCCGAAAACCGGGCTCTACGCGCCGGAGGTGACTTCACAGCAAGTGAAGATGTCTACGCAGGATACTTGATGGGGACCTTTGATTTAGAACGTACCCGCATAATTCCGGGCGTCCGCGTTGAACAAACGCAATTCGAGGCTGAAGGCACAGAGCTGCTGTTCGACGAACAGGGTGACCTAACCATCGGTTCACGCTTTGCCGACAGCGACTACACTAACGTTTTGCCAAGCATCCATGTTTTACACGACCTTTCCAGCGACATGCGTTTACGTGGAGCCTGGACGAACACTATTGCACGCCCAAGCTTTAATGACATTTCGCCACGTGCCGAAATTAACCGTGACGACATGGAAGCCGAACTTGGCAACCCCGAGCTTGACCCATACGAATCGATGAATTTTGATTTGATGTTCGACTGGTTCTACGCAGAAAGCAGCCTATTCACTCTCGGCGGTTTTTACAAAGACATTGACAACTATATTGTTGATACTGTCAGCAACAACGTAGATGGTTTCACGGGTTTTGAAGTAGAGCAGCCAGCTAACGCGATCAGTGCTTCTGTCAAAGGACTTGAAGCTAGCTGGCAGCACAGCTTTGTTGGCAGTAGCCTGGAAGGCCTGTTAATTGGTGCCAATATAACTCTACTTGATACCGAGCTCGAACTCCTGGAACGCGACGGAGAAAGCTTTTCAATTCCCGAAGCGGCCGACTTATCCGGCAACGCTTTTGTTGGCTACGAAAGCGGTCGGTTTAGTACCCGGTTGAGCCTAAGTCATCGCGATGAGTCGCTGGACGAAGTTGGTGATGATCGCCGTTATGATATCTACACTTCGCCGCACACTCAGCTGGACTTAACAGCCTCTTACCGTCTTTCAAAGAAAGCTGAATTGGTATTTGAAGCAACTAACATCAACGATGAACCGTTAGAGCTTTACCAGGGTTCTCGTGATTACATACTCCAATTCGAAGAATATGGCCCGACCTTTTCTCTCGGTCTCAAAGGCAGCTTCTAAAGCTGGATTATAAAACTTGCGCGCAAACTCTTATCACAGGGAGTTTGCGCTTTTGTCTCCAACTTCTTACATTTTTAACCTCAGGGACCTGCCTTTCAAGTTGCTCGATAACTCTCATCAATCGGCAACAGCAAGTGCAATTATCGTGAAAATAAAAATGAGTTGTAAACATTCACTTTTTCGATGGTTGAAATAGATTATTTCTAATTATCTCAAACGAGTTTCCGAGCTAGTATAGGCTCCCCAAAATTGCTTTGACAGCAAGCGCAGTAATTAACAGGAGTACTTAAGGTGTCCGCACTATTTCAACCGTTCGAGTTAAAAGACGTCCGTTTGCGTAACCGCATAGCCGTTCCCCCAATGTGCCAGTATATGGCTGAAGACGGTGTCGTTAACGACTGGCATTTAAGCCATTACACCAGCCTGGCGCGTGGCGGTGCCGGCTTAGTGATTGTCGAAGCCACCGCGGTTTCACCTGAAGGGCGTATTACCCCTAACTGCACAGGCCTCTGGAGCGACGAACAGGCACATGCTTTTGCGCCGGTTGTGGAAAATATAAAAAAAGCAGGCGCCGTTGCCGGTATTCAAATTGGTCATGCTGGACGCAAAGCCAGCGCAAACCGTCCATGGGACGGTGACGATCATATAGCGGAAGGTAATGCTAAAGGTTGGCAGACAATATCGCCCTCTCCTATCGCTTTTGGTGCAAACCTGCCTCGCGAACCTGAAGAAATGTCGCTGGACGACATAAAACGCGTGCAAAACGACTTTGTTGCCGCTGCGGAACGAGCTCGTGACTTAGGATTTGAATGGCTTGAGCTGCACTTTGCTCACGGCTACTTAGGGCAGAGCTTCTTTTCCCCTCATGCGAACCAGCGTACTGACGAATATGGTGGCTCGTTTGAGAACCGTTCCCGATTCCTGGTAGAGACAGTTCGTGCGGTAAAACAAGTATGGCCAGATAACTTCCCGCTAACCGCGCGCTTTGGTGTGATTGAATTTGATGGTAATGACGAGCAGCAGATGCAGGAGTCCGTTAAACTGACTCAGTTGCTAAAAGCAGAGGGACTGGACTTTTTAAATGTCAGTATCAGTTTCTCAACACCAAACGCCGAAATCCCTTGGGGCCCAGGCTTTATGGCACCTATTGCGGAGCGCATTCGTAAAGAAGCAGATATTCCAGTAGCTTCCGCTTGGGGCATCGATTTACCTCAGCTGGCAGAACACACGGTTGCACAAGGACAACTGGATTTGGTCATGGTTGGTCGCGCTCATCTGGAGAACCCTCACTGGCCGTACAATGCAGCCAAAGCACTGCGTGTCGATAAGCCTTCGTGGGTATTACCTGCGCCTTATGCGCACTGGCTTGAACGCTACTAAGCGTTAAGTTTCTCTGCATTTTGAGCACCATAACCTTTCATCTGGTACAGGTGCTCATACTTACTTTTCATAAAAAAACTTTAATAAGCTAATAAGTAAAAGCCATAGCTCCACCTCGCCATAGATTGTAATTAGCCAGACACCGACACCCGCAACCTACATGTGTTAACTTGTACTATACTTTATTACTGTTTCCAGCTTTAAACTTGATCATATAACGTCTCAAAGCGAGCGGGGAATTTACAGAGCCACCAGCACATTCAACACCATGCTGACACACAGGGGTTCAGCAATACACATTAACTAATAGTATAAAAATAATATGCAAAGTCCGCAGAAACCAAGAAATGAGCTGCAACGATTAGGTAAGCTACTGAAAACTAAGCTACTTGATAGCGCTCCTGAAGATCGTTTCGACCGAATAACGCGGTTAGCGCGACAACTTTTCGACGTACCTATTGCACTGGTATCTTTGGTCGATGCTGAACGTCAGTGGTTCAAATCGAGCCAAGGCTTGAACGCCACAGAAACACATCGCGATATCTCTTTTTGCGGACATGCCATTTTACAGCCAGACATTTTTGAAGTTGCTGATGCCAGTAAAGATCAACGCTTTGCTGACAACCCGCTTGTGTCCGGAGAGCCACACATTCGCTTTTATGCGGGAGCTCCGTTATACACCACAGACGGTCATCCAATTGGAACTCTTTGTATTATTGACAAAGTAGCCCGGCAACTGAGCCCGGCCCAACGATCAAGCCTTCGGGACTTAGCCGACGTGGTCGCGTCCGAAATCAATCAGGCTGAACGCTATATAGCGTATGGGAAATTCAAGTCGCTGCAAGAGCTGTCGGAGGTTATTGTTCGGGCTCAGTCTAATTTTATTCGGCAAGAACACCGGTCCAGTGCATTTAAAAGGCTTCTTGAGGATATTCTTGCAATAACTGACAGTGAATATGGCTTCATCTCCGATTTATTGCATACATCCGATGGCAGCACCTATTTACAACCTCATGCAATAACTGACTTTTCCGGAAAAGTTAAAGCCAATTTCCCATATTCAGGAAAAAATTCGCAACAGTTAAAATTTCATCACCTGAATACTTCTGTTTGCGCTGCACTGACTGACGGCGAGGCAGTGGTTGAAAATACCCCACGCCATAGTCCAGATAGCTATGGTCTACCAACGAACTGTTCAGCTCTGCGGACTTTTATTGGCATTCCCCTTCACCGGGACAATAAGGTCGTTTCTGTCATAGGTCTTGCCAATAGAAAAGACGGTTATGACCAGGAATTACTTCAGTTTTTGAAACCTTTAATAACGGTTGTTGAGCAGATATTTGAAGCTGCAAAAAGGGAGCGGGATAAGGCCAAGCTTAAACAAGAGTTAAGCTACCTTTCAAATGTAGCAAGCCAAACCACCAATGCGGTAATCATTACCGACGCATTTGGTAAAACTGAATGGGTCAATGATGGTTTTACCCGATTAACAGGTTACCTACTGGAGGATATTCGGGGCCATAAACCAGGAGAGCTGCTACAGGGCAAAGAAACTGAAGCAGCTCAAGTAGCAGAAATGCACGCAGCCCTGGAAAAAGGAGAAGGTTTTGAGGTTGATATTGTCAACTATACAAAAGACAACCAAGCGTATTGGGTTCGAATTTACTGCAACCCGCTAACCAACGATAACGGAGCCCTGCAAGGCTTTATTTCTATCCAAAGTAATATCGACGAGCAAAAACGTAATGAACTTGCGTTGAAAGAATCCGCTCAGTTTCAAAACACCATTCTCAATACAATGGTCGATGGTCTTGTAACGACTGACCAGAACGGAATCATTCAAATGTGTAATCCGGCAACGGAAAACCTTTTTGGTTATTCCGAAGCCTGGCTGATTGGAAAAAATATAAAAGTATTAATGCCCGATAGTTACACTCATGTTCACGATAGCTATATGCAAAAATATAAAGCGTCCAATTCAAACGAAAGTATTATGGGAAAAACGCGGGCGTTAACAGCCAAACGTCGTGATGGCAGTATTTTTCCCGTAGAAATTGCGGTAAAAGAAACACAGCACGACGGAGAACCTCTTTACGTTGCGTCGATTAGAGATATTTCTGCATTAAAAGAGCAACAAGAAGAAATTGAACAGCTTGCTTACTTTGACCCTCTGACGCATCTCGCAAACCGACGTTTACTTAAAGCCCGTATCAAAAATGTCATAAATGCGGATAACCATCCGGATAATTGTCATTCGTTGCTGTTCATCGATTTAGATAATTTTAAGAACATCAATGATTCTCTGGGCCACAGCATTGGAGATGATCTTCTTATTGAAGTTGGTCAGCGTATAAAATCCTGTGTTCTGTCATGCAGTGATACCGTCGCCCGACTGGGAGGCGACGAGTTTTGTGTTTTGTTGGCCTCGCTGGGAACGCATCAGGGTACCGCAAAAGAACGAGCTCAGCGTGTGGCAGAACGGATTATTAAACAAATAGAAAAACCTTTAATGATCGACAACGAAAGATTAAAAACATCGGCCAGCATTGGTGTAAGCTTTTTCTGCGGAGAGGAAGTGGAACTCGGTGCTCTAATGAAACAAGCCGACATTGCGATGTACGAAGCGAAAGAGCAAGGAAAAAACCGAGTTTGCTTTTTCAACTCCGATTTAGAATACCGACTTTTATGGCGACTGAAAATAGTGTCTGACCTTCGTACTGCAATAGATGAAGAGTCACTTTCAGTTCAGTACCAACCTATTGTTGATGCTTCTTCAGGCATTGTAAAAGTAGAAGCTCTGGCTCGCTGGAACCACCCCACTGAAGGCTGGATTAGCCCGGAAACATTCATATCGATAGCCGAGACCTATCAACTTATAGTTCCCTTAGGCAACTTTGTTCTAAGAACTTCCATTAAAGATATGGAAAGATGGTTAAAAAAAGAACCCGGTTTAAACTGGCGCATTGCAATAAACATTAGTCAATTCCAGCTGTCTTACAATCACTTCAAAAGGCAAATTGAGCAAGCTTTGAGCGATTCGAAAATTGATCCCAGGCGCCTCATACTAGAAGTTACCGAAAGTTCACTGGCCCATGACATTGATGAAAGTATTGAAAAAATGACGGCTTTGAAGTCGCTTGGGCTCACATTTTCTCTTGACGATTTTGGTACCGGTTACTCCTCTCTGGCTTATTTAAAGCAACTTCCAATCAGTGAGTTAAAAATTGACCGTAGCTTTGTAAAAGATCTTCCAACCGATCTTGATGACGTCGCTATTGCTACTTCTGTGCTGTCACTGGCAAAAGCAATGGGGCTTGAAGTTGTTGCTGAAGGGGTTGAAAAAAGCAAACAATGGGAGTTTCTGAAAGACCTGAAATGTGACTTATTTCAGGGATACTACTTTTCCAAACCCCTAACCGCAAATGACATTGCAAACCTCATTGAAACGGGTCAGCACGTCAAACTAGTGTAAAGGTCGAGATCCATTTAACCAGTCTCCCCGTAAAAAGGGGTGATGAACAAATAACAGGAGGAATAATGAATACAAGTGATAAAACAGCTGAATTCACCGCCCCTGGGATAAAAGATAAGTCTGCCCAAGACACTATAGCGCTGCTCGACGACCGTCTGGTTGCACTGCTTGACCTCCAACTGACGCTTAAACATGTTCACTGGAACGTGGTTGGTCCAAACTTTATTGGCGTACATGAAATGCTGGACCCACAGGTTGATAGCGTTCGTGAAATGACCGATACCATCGCAGAGCGCATAGCGACCTTAGGCGGCGTACCCGCCGGTACCCCGCAGTCAATTGTGGACCGCCGTTCATGGAAAGACTATTCGATAGGCAGAGGCTTGGTCACTGAACATTTAGTTGCACTTGATAAAGTGTACAACGGTGTTAATAAAGACCACAGAGATGCACTCAATAAGCTCTCTGAACTTGACCCTGTTTCAGAGGACATGCTCACTGGCCAACTTGCCGAGCTCGAGCAATATCAGTGGTTTGTCCGTGCTCATATCGAGTCAGCATCGGGTGAACTCAAAAGCTAATTAATTTATACAATTAGCAACCACTCTGAAAGCCCGGCAACGATGTTGTTGGGCTTTTTGCTTTTAAAGCCAGGCTACTGCAGTTAAGAAATGCCTATCAATACTAGACTCCCCCCGATATAGCTAACAATTTATAACTTTGTTAATATCATTTGAATTAAAAATAATCATCATAACGAGATCCCCACATGCAAAAGCTTCGTCCCCTTTATATTGCTTTATTAAGTGCTGCATTATTGCAGGCCTGCTCTCCGGCGAGTCAAAACACCGAAACCAGTTCATCAACCGCTAAAGAAAGTACTGAAGCTCCGATAGCAGAAAAAGTCCCTCATGAAATGACAATTCATGGCGATACCCGCATCGATAATTATTACTGGATGCGGGACGATGAACGTAAAGACCCTAAAGTACTGGCTTATCTTGAGGCTGAAAACGCTTATACGGATGAGATGCTGGCTCACACGGAAGATCTGCAGCAAAAGCTGTTTGAAGAAATGAAAAGCCGCATTGCCAAAGATGATAACTCCGTGCCAATACGTGACGGCGGCTACTATTACTCAACAGAAATGCGCGGCGATAACGAGTACCCGATTTACGTTCGCAGTAAAGATTTTTCCGGTACCGACAAGCAAATTTTGTTAAATGTTAACGAGCTAGCTGAAGGTAAGGATTATTACTCCGTAGGCAGCCTTGAAGTCAGCCCGGATGATGCGATTCTCGCCTATAGTGAAGACACCGTTAGCCGCCGTATGTATGACATTAAACTCAAGGATATGAATACCGCTGAGTTACTCCCGGATCAAATCGAAAATACGTCGGGCAGTATTGTCTGGGGCAACGACGGGCAGCATTTTTACTACATAAAGAAAGACCCGGAAACCCTGCTGGGTTATCAAGTCTATCGTCATAAAGTGGGTACCGAACAGCAACAAGATGAGCTGGTCTATGAAGAGCAGGACACAACCTTTTACACCGGCATCGGCAAGAGTAAAGACGACTCTCAAATTTATATTGTCCATGACGCGACCGAGTCAAAAGCTGTATCACTTATCGATGCCAATGATCCCAACGCCAAACCTGTACCCTTTGTCCCAAGGGAAGACGGCCTAGAATACAGCATAGCGAAACACGGCAATGATTATTATGTCTTGACCAATCTTGATGCTGTGAACTTTCGCCTGATGCGGGTAAGCGCCGATAAGCTTGGCGACAAACAACACTGGCAGGAAGTCATTCCGCATGAAGAAGACACCCGACTGGAAGACATTGAGCTGTTTGACCAGCATTTGGTCTATAAACAGCGCCAGCGTGGCCAGACCCAGGTGTTTGTGCGAAATCTAAATACCGGTGATGAACAAGAGCTTTCATTCCGCGACAAAGCTTACACGCTGTATTTTTATGGCAACAAAGAAGCCGATAACCCTGAGCTGCGCCTTTACTACACCAGTATGACCACGCCGGGCAGCCACTATGATGTGGATCTTAACAGCCTGGATAAAACCCTGTTAAAGCAACAGCCAGTACTGGGCGATTTTAAACCTGAAAACTATGCTTCCGAACGCTTATTTGTCACCGCCCGGGACGGTGCTGAAGTGCCGGTAACACTGGTTTACCGTAAGGATAAATTCAAAAAAGACGGCACCAACCCACTTTATCAATACGGCTATGGCTCTTACGGTTCTACTTCAGAACCCAGCTTTAGCAGCAACCGTCTAAGCTTACTGGATCGCGGCTTTGTTTTTGCTATCGCCCATATTCGCGGCTCACAAATGCTCGGCCGTCCATGGTACGAAGACGGCAAAAAACTGAGCAAGAAAAATACCTTTAATGACTTTGTCGATGTGACTAAGGCATTGGTTGAGCAAGGCTATGGCGCAGAGGATAAAGTCTTTGCCATGGGTGGTAGTGCTGGTGGTCTGTTAATGGGCGCAGTGATCAATCAGGCTCCGGAACTTTACCTTGGCGTAGCGGCGCATGTGCCTTTTGTCGATGTTGTGACGACCATGCTGGATGAGAGTATTCCTCTCACTACCAACGAGTTTGACGAATGGGGTAACCCGAAAGAGAAAGTTTATTACGACTATATGCTGTCGTATTCACCTTATGATCAAATCAGCGCACAGGACTACCCTAACCTGCTGGTAACCACCGGACTCTTTGACTCGCAAGTGCAGTATTTTGAACCAGCCAAGTGGGTGGCTAAGCTCAGAGATTATAAAAACGATGATAATCTACTGCTGTTTAAAACCGAAATGGAAGCTGGTCACGGCGGTGTTTCAGGGCGTTTTAAGCGCCTGCAAAACACGGCACTGGAATACGCTTTCTTTCTCGATTTACTGAAAGGCAAATAAGCCAGTTCACACAGTCTCGAACTGATAAAAACCGGCCACTCTTCAAAGAGTGGCCGGAAAAACTTAAAAATGAACCCTGCGTGGAGTTACTCCTTAACCACGTTAATTGCCTTAACATTAACAAACTCATGCATGCCAAAACCGCCATGTTCGCGGCCGTAGCCTGAGTCCTTAACACCACCAAAGGGCATCTCTGGTGTTGCAACGCCGAAGCCGTTGATGAAAACCATACCGGTATCGAAGTATTTGCTCGCCAACTCCGTGGCACGCTGCACATCTTTTGAGATAATACCACCACCAAGGCCGTAGCGGCTGTCGTTAGCTATGCGCATAGCGTCTTCGTCATCCTTAGCACGAATCAATGCGGCAACTGGGCCGAACAGCTCGTCATCGTAAGCCGGCTGACCCGGTTCGACATTTTCCAGCACGGTTACCGGATAAAAGGCACCGTTGCCCTCAGGTTTCTCCCCGCCACAAAGTATGCGGGCGCCTTTACTCACGCTTTCTTCAACCTGTTTATGCAATTGGTCTCGCAGATCAACACGGGCCATAGGGCCTACATCCGTATCGCTTTGCGTAGGGTCACCAACTTTCAGAGCTTTCATCTTCTCAACATAGCGCTCTTTGAATGCCTCGTAGTTAGCCTCGGTCACCACGAACCGCTTGGCAGCCACACAAGTCTGTCCGGTGTTGAATACCCGTCCCATAACGCAGGTATCCACCGCAACCTCGAGGTCGGCATCGTCGAGCACCAGGTACGCATCGTTAGAGCCAAGTTCCAGCACCGTCTTTTTGAGATGCTTAGCAGCCTGAGTCGCCACTTTACGTCCTGCGCCGTCGCTCCCGGTGAGAGTCACACCACGTACCAGTGAGTGAGCAATGACTTCATCCGAAGTCTCGTGGGAAATAACCAAGGTCCGGAACACGTTTTCAGGCAGTCCTGCTTCGCGATAAATTTTTTCCAGCAACAAGCCACTACCGGTAACGTTTTCTGCATGTTTCAGCAGCACAGTGTTGCCGGCCATGATGTTAGCTATCGAATAGCGCACGACTTGATAAGCGGGAAAGTTCCATGGCTGAATGCCATAGACGATGCCTATTGGCGAGTAAGTGACAATACCTCGCTGACCGTTGCCTGGCTTGCGTTCTTCATCAGCCAACTCTTCCGGGCCATGCTCAGCGGTGTAGTCGCATATACCCACGCACAGGTCAATTTCCTGACGTGCCTGTTCGGGCAGTTTCCCCATTTCTTTAACCATGAGGTCGGCAAACTCTTCCTTGTGTTCTTGCAGCGCCTTACCGATAGCTTTCACGCTCTTAGCACGCTGCTCCAGCGACTCAAGACGCCATTGTAAAAATGCAGCGTGGCTCTCCTCGATTATCTGAGTGACCTCGGCAAGATCCATTTTCGTATAGCTTTTCAGCTGTTCGCCGTTAGAGGGATTGATCGTAGTAATTTGGTTACTCATTCTATCTCCCGTTCATTGTCTATAAGTAAACATTGGTAAATTCTCTAAACCAATCAGGTTTTAGATCGACGTGTTTTAACGCCTCGCGCTATAGACGACCGGTCTATTCTTAACTGTAGCGGACAATGAGCAATTCTGTCAAATCGACTCAGAGTGATGAGCCGGTGAACTCGGGTATAGCGGATAACTGCCTTTTAAGCCTTAGTATCGCTGCAATCCAGCATTAGAAGAGTTGAATTCCGCGCTTCATGTAGAGGTTCCTTGTCCTGACTTAGCTTAGCGAGCAATGCCGCACCCATCCACATCTGGTAAAGCATCCGAGCCAATTGAAGGGGAGGAACTCCATCAGCTAGCGAGCCATCACTACGACCATTCTCAATCAAAGTCGCAATCTTTACTATGAGCTGCTGCACGCCATCATCCAGGATCTGCCGCATAGTCTCAGACATGTCTGCAACCTCAGCCGCAAGCTTCACCACCAGACACTCTTCCGCCCAACCACGTGTCGGGTCATCAGGGTCAGCTATCCAGGCATCCCAGTAACGCATTAAATTGTCTCGGCCACTACCCGATGCCGTAAGCAGCTGCGAAAACTTGCATCCGTAATCATTGGTGTACTCTTTCAACAACTCGCAACCAAAGGCTTCCTTCGATGGAAAATAATGATAGAAGGAACCTTTTGGGATACCACAACTCTTAAGAATTTCCTGCAACCCCACCGCAGCAAAGCCTTTTTTAAGTACCAACCGGTACCCCGTCTCAAGAATATGCTGGCGTTTGGTTGCCGCTTTTTTTGTTCGTTGCATTAATAGAACCTCTAATTACGTCGCCTGAACGTTCCTAATTTTCTAAATGGTTTTAAGCGCTACAATATAACTTAAAATAGAAGTGCTTATTAGCAATAGGGTGTAACAAGTGACACCCGTTGATGAAAAAATCGATTCAGTCTGAATTCGAGGTCACTTGTCTCCAGATAGCAAGCTTCGGGTCGGCATTATAGTAAGCGTGTGATACTTCTAGTCTTACCTGCAGTTCCACCTTATTAGTGGATGGTGGTGTATCAATTCGTTACGTTTAAAGGTATTGATTATGTCTGACTACACTCGCATTGAAAAAGCCATGACCTATATGTCAGAGCATGTATCGAGCCAGTCGACGCTGGAGCGAAGCAAACGCATGCTGAAAGACGAGGGCTCTCTTATGGATGTTTCCCCCAGCAAGGGGTTAAGTGGAGGATCGCGACTGTATGACCACTTTGTGAAGCTAGAAGCCGTAACGCCGGGTGAATACAGGAACGGAGGCCAGGGAGTTACTATTCAATACGGCGTAAATGAAACTCCTTTTGGTAAGATATTTGTCGCAATTACTCCACGGGGCGTATGCCGCATTGAGTTCTTGGGCTCCAGAGCTGTTGACGAAATACTTGCCAATGTACATAAAGACTGGCCCAGAGCCTCGCTCGTAAGCAATGACAACGCGACGAACTATGTGGCTAACGTACTGTTTAGTCGGTTAAAAGACGGGCAGTCTAACCCCTTGTCATTGCACGTTATGGGTACTAATTTTCAAGTGGCCGTATGGCGAGCGTTATTGAGGATACCCCAAGGGAAGCTGGCGAGTTATTCGCAAATTGCCAATGTACTCGATTGCCCAGGGGCATCTCGTGCAGTTGGTAATGCTGTTGGATCTAACCCTGTTGCCATGCTAATTCCGTGTCACCGTGTTATTCAGAAAAGCGGGGCTTTAGGCGGGTATCGCTGGGGTTCTGCGAAGAAAGAGATGCTTCAGGCGTGGGAGCTGCTGTGCGAAAATCCAATAGAAGTATAATAGCTGAAAAACTTTATTAGCCCCTACAAAAAAGCCCAGCAAATCACACTGGGCTCGGGATTGCGTAATTAACTACGCTTTTTTAGCAGGTGCATGCTCAGATTGCTTTTGGTCTTTTTGCTGACCGGGGGTAGCCTGCTTCTGTTCGCCTGGTTTGTTTGGCGTTTGTGAACCTTTATTTTTTTGCGTATCCATTGTCAACTCCTTAAAGAGTTTGTCAGCATCATTCAATTATGACGCTATTTTAAAGTGTAGACGGCTCTTAGAGGTATGTATGTCCATTACCGCAAATAACTTCGTATTTCTTCGTTTCTCTTCGCAAGCATCTAACGATATCTCGACGGATAGCAGCCCCACGCATGCAATCCTCTGAATAACTTATTCTGTAGCAAGCCCGAAGGCCTTGTTTTATTTTAAATGAACAATATAATCATTCTCATTTAGATTTGATAAAACCTAAAGGGGGAACTGTTTTGAATAAGTTTATCTTTACTGGAGCGGTGTTTTCGCTATTTAACCCGGCCCTGTTCGCGCAGGCAGCGGATGTTGAAAATGGCGGTGAAGAAGAGAAACAAATAGAGCGAATTTCTGTCGTTGGCGCCGCCACAAACTTTAGTGTAACTGCAGACGACATAGAGCAGTTTCAGGCGAATGACCTTGCTGACATTTTCCGGGAATCTCCCTCGGTAAGCGTAGGTGGTTCTGTTGGTGTAGCCCAAAAGATTTATATTCGCGGCCTTGAAGATGCATACCTTAATGTGACGGTAGATGGTGCGCAGCAAACTTCCACCCTGTTTCACCATATTGGTCGCGTAACCCTGGACCCGGATTTACTCAAACAAATAGACGTACAGGCCGGCGCTGGTGAGGCGACCAGTGGCCCAGGAGCTATTGGCGGCTCAATACGCTTCAAGACAAAAGATGCTCAGGACTTACTGCACAATGACGAGCAGTTTGGCGGTCGTTTAAAAGCAAACTACTTCTCTAATGATGGTACGCGTTACAGCGGCACGTTATACGGGAAGCTTAATGACTCATTTGGTCTTTTAGGCTATTTCAGTACCGTTGACCGTAACACCATGGAAGACGGTGACGATAATAAAATATACGGTACAGCTGCAGACCAGAACCTCACCTTTTTAAAAGCAAGTGGTGACATTGCCAACAATCATTATGTGTCATTCAGTTTTGAGCAGCGCGATGAAGAAGGTGAATTCTCTGCTCGCCCGAACTGGGTTGTACCCAAAGGTTCGGCGCTTTATCCAAGCGCGGCTAAACGTGACACCTATGTGGCCAATTACCGGTTTGACCACAGTGATGCGGTGTACCTTAAAGCCACAGCTTACCAAACAAGCTCATCGTTTCGGGGTGGCCGTTTTGATTGGTTAGCTGAAATTGACACTCAGGGTTTTGATATTCGCAATACCAGCGAAACTCTCAACCACAGCTTTACTTATGGCGTCGATTATCGCAGTGATGAGGTAGAAAGTGGCCCTGCTGCCGGCCCGAAAGAAAACTCAGAAGAAAGCAGTGTATTAGGCGTTTACGCGCAAGCACATAGTCATATTACAGCCGATCTTTTGTTTAGCTACGGCGTACGCTATGACGACTATGAGTTTCAGCAACAAATTCTGCTCGATGAGTATTCTGGCGAGCCTGTAACAGATACGCCGGCGAGCCTCGATGACAGTGAACTCAGTTTTAACGCCGGTTTGTCGTATCAGTTGTCGCAGGCATGGAAGTTTGGATTAAGTTACGCCGAGGCCGCCAGAGGTAAAGAAATCGGCGATGGTTTTACTCTGGACGAATACCTTTACGACGGAAACGATATTCCCGTTGTCGCCGGTGACGTCGTACCGGAAACGGTTGAGAACATTGAAACCTCCATTGAATACAGTGCAAATAACCTAAGCGCAAAATTCAGTGTTTATCAGTCAACCATATATGACGTCATTTTCAGTGGTTTTGCAGGGAACTCTGTCTACAACAACATTGGTGACGTTGAGTCGACAGGCGTTGAATTTAACCTTGCGTATCGTTGGAACTCTCTGGACATGTACTTCGGCTTCTCCAGCGCAGACTCTGAACTTTCTCCGCGCGACGGCTTGTACACTGAGAGTTATAATTCAATCGACTTGAACGCCTATGAGTTTAATGGTTTGGGTAACAGCCGTGGTAACACTATTGTTTTGGGTGCAGACTACTTTGTTACAAACGACCTGAGCTTTGGCTTTAATGTGACTCGAGTAGATAACATTCATATTAAGACCCTGCATCAGGCGCTGGAGAATGGCTGGACCGACTCGCTGTATACTTTGAACAAGCCAAGTTATACCGTTGTTGATCTCTATAGCGCGTGGGATATTACTAACAACTTTTCGGTGAATTTAGCGGTAACTAACCTTCTGGACGAGCAATACATAAACCATTCAAGTGTCGGCGACTACAGCGAAGTGTTCCCAACCGTGGTGGGGCCTTATGAAGCCGGTCGTGACATTCGCCTTTCTGCCACCTATGATTTTTAAAGCACTGAGTGCGTAAAGAGGTATTCGTCGGTTGATGCGTATAAAAGACTGATGAACAAACTACTCGTAAGCCCAGCAACGGTGTTGTTGGGCTTTTGTGCTTTTACGTAAGTCCATTTAAGAAGAGTGCGAACGCCAGATTCGAAAGCGCGTCACGATGTACCAGATAAGACCGCCGATAAACATAACCAGAGGTATCACATTGATTTCGTTACTTTGTTGAGATTCTTCTGAGGTTAAAAAGAACCAAAGCACACCCACGATAAGAATAACGAGCGATAACACACCTTGTATCTGCAAACTTTTCGATGTGTTCTCAGACGTAATCGCGCTGTTTTCGCCCGGTTGGTTCTCTTGCTCCGATTTTTCACTCTTCACATAACCACAGGCAGGACAGCTATAGTTATTATCCAGTACCTGATCTTCACACTTTGGACATTTTTCAAATGCCATTGAGGTACCTCTCTGCTTTATTGATGAGTGTTCATTATTTAGTGTAGTCAAAAATCACGCAAATGCAGTAAAACTTAACCCCACATAAGCCACATAACCGGCTAACAATACGCCGCCTTCAATTCGGCTGAGGCGACGACCGGTGTACAGAAACAGTAATAGAACAAGGGCTGTACCCAGCATCATCCATTGATCGAACTGCAAAATACGCTCGGGCACCGGAAGTGGCTGAAGTAGCGCGGAGATGCCTAAAATACCGAGCAGGTTGAATATATTACTGCCAAGAATATTACCCACAGCGACGTCAGCATGACGACGAAGCGCAGCCACTACCGACACAGCGAGCTCCGGCAAGGATGTACCAACAGCAACCAGCGTTAAACCAATAACCGCTTCGGAAACGCCAAAGGATTCCGCCAGTCCAATAGCACCTGAAAGCATCACACGCGAGCCACCGATTAGAAAAACCAGCCCAATCATTACGGCCATAACTATCCACAGCGAGGTTTTCGGAACTGCGGTTAACTCCTCAGCTTCTGCTTTATGCATGTCAGCAGATGGTCCAGCATGCAGGCGCTCAGTTCGGTAAGCCCAGATCAAATATGCGACCAAAGCAATCAGAAGGACAAAGGCATCGGTGCGTCCGAGAGCACTGCCGCCTACTAGTACCAGAAATAGTACCGATGCACCGACCACAGTAACGGCGTCGCGGCGCAGCGCCAAAGGCTGAACGGCCATTGGCATAATGACCGCACAAACACCCAAAATAAGGAGAATATTACCGATATTGCTGCCGACCACGTTACCAATGGCGATATCAGGCTGACCAGTCATAGCTGCGTCAATAGAAACCACCAATTCCGGAGAGGAGGTACCAAAGCCAACAATGACCAGACCGCTGAGCAACGGCGAAATGCCAAAGCGCTTGGCCGCAGCCAACGAACCACGAATGAGCGCTTCACCACCGAAAGTTAACAGCACCACACCTAAAAGCAGTAATAGCAGATCAATAACCATAATCATTACCTTCAGTAAACGAACCGACTAAGTACATCAGTTTACGGTAGATTTTAAATTTCTATAGCCAATAATAGGTGAAATCCAATTATTAACACATTATTTCCAGTACGCTGATGACATCCGTTATAAGCTGTGCCGCGTAATAGGGTTTTATGTACTTAAGTATATTTCTGACAGCGTTTCTGGCCGCCACAATACTGCCAGCTCAGTCTGAGTTTGTGGTCGTGGCAGCCCAGCGCATGGATTACGATGTCTGGATAATCTGGTGGCTAGCCTCAATCGGTAATACGCTGGGGTCAGTGGTCAACTATGTTCTGGGTCGTTTTTTGGTACGGTATCAGGATCGCCGCTGGTTCCCGTTCAAACCAAAATCTCTTGCCCGTGGTCATCGCTGGTTTGAACGCTTTGGTAAGTGGTCGCTGCTGATGGCCTGGGCTCCCTTCATTGGCGATCCTCTTACGTTTATAGCCGGTATGCTGCGATTAACCTTCTGGCAATTTTTGATTCTGGTTTTCATTAGTAAAGCTGGCCGCTACGCTATTTTGCTGGGTATTACGCAGTTGTTTTAAACATAAGTTTCCGGAGAAGCCAGGTGCTCAGGTGAGCAAACCCCGTACCAGAGGATAATTGAGCGTATTAATACCGAGCTACCCACTGCTGAATCTGTGACGCCGACATGACACCAGCTTGTCGAGCCACTTCCTGACCATTTTTAACAAACAGAGTTGTCGGAATACTTCGCACAGCATATTGTTGCGCTAAATGGGGCTCTTTTTCCGTACTTATCTTTAAAAATTGAGCGTCATATCGCATATTTGTAGCCGCCTGTTCGAAATGAGGACCATACTGCTGGCAAGGCCCACACCAACTCGCCCAAAAGTCTACAATGAGAGGCATATCAGCACTCTGATGAGCTCGAAATTCATCACTATTTATGACAATAATTTTCCCGCTAAAAAGTAATGACCGACAATGACCGCAAACAGCGTTCTCGTTTCTTTTATCGACCACAATTCGGTTTTTCTTGTGGCATGAAGGACATGCAACAATCATTTTTTCAGCCATTCTGCTGTTTTCCTTTTGTCTTTCGTTCAGCGTGAACTATTAAGGTGTTAATTTACGTAAGTGTAATACGGTTTTTGACGGATGTAAGACTTAGGTAATGTTAAATTTAGATTTTGCTAAACGAGTCATTATTGAAACGGCGAAACAGGAGTGGGTCGACAGCCCGGCTTCTGGTGTGCGTCGTAAATTATTGGAGCGTGAAGAGGCTGAGCGCGGTCGTGCGACCAGCATCGTTGAGTATAAGCCAGGTGCATCATTTAGCACACATGAGCGTGCACCATCCCTTTGTTGATAGAGAAACCATAATTTGGGTTAAGACAGGACATTTGGGGTAAATAAGATACTCATGAGTTTTAGTAGCGGCTTAACAAGCCCAACATAAATCGCGCGATAACTTACCCTTAATTTGAAAAGCATCGCAGAAACATCAGGGGAGAGATCCCCCCCCTGTTCCAACGAAATAGGTTAGATATAATCACTATGTCCAACATCCTCTACTGACTGCATCACGTAGCGGACTGGCTCTTTGAAGTTTAGCTGCGATAAAGCCTCACGAATACGGGTTACATCATCAGCAGCACAAATTACTTCAGCCATCATCATCCGGCGTGCGCCACGAATTTGCTCGCCGATATCAAAACGTTCGTGATTGCGACTAAAACCGTCAATGTCATAAAGGCTAAAGCCGCTTAAATAGTCGAGTTGAATCAGGCAGTCGACCAAATCGGCTTTTTGTTCGCGGCTAAAATAGAGTTTTAACAACTTATTGGACATCACGAGCTTTCCTGTTTACGAGTAAGTATAAAATAGGCAGCAACAGCAGGGTGGCCAGCGTTGCCGTTATCAGCCCACCTATAACCACAACCGCCAGAGGCTTTTGCACTTCTGAGCCGGGACCACTGGACATTAACAGCGGAATCAGGCCAAAAATAGCGGTAATGGCTGTAATTAAGACCGGCCGCAGACGGTCTTTAGCTCCTTCAATGACTAAGGTTTTAAAGTCGGAGAAATGAACTCGAGTCTGCTCGAAGTGGCTTACCATGACGATACCGTTAAGTATGGCAACGCCCATCAAAGCAATAAAACCGACCGATGCCGGAACAGACATGTACTCACCGCTTAGCCAGAGCGAAATTGCCCCGCCACTCAGGGCAAACGGAATATTCGTCAGCACAATCGTTGTCAGGCCAACCGATCCCATCGAGCTAAACAGTAAGATAACAATTAACAGCAAAGCAACAGGAATAACCATTAGCAAATTGGCACTAGCCCGCGCCTGATTTTCGAACTCACCGCCGTACTCAATGAAATAGCCGGGGTCAAGGTTTACATTGGCGCTGACACGTTGCTGTAGCTCGTTAACAAAACCAACGACATCGCGGTTTTCAACATTGCTGGTGATTAACGCGTAACGGTTAGAGTTTTCGCGCTCGATAATGGCTGGGCCATGCTCGAAAGTGATGTCAGCAAGTTGCTGCAGTGCAACCGTTTCGCCGTTGTCGGTGACAATTGGCAAGGACTCGATGTTGCTGACCGAGTGATAATTACCCGCAGGTTTTTGCGAGCCCATCACAATTGGTGTGCGGATACGTCCATCCACCGCTTCGCTGACCGGAAAGCCGCTGAGTTGTGAAAGAATAAATTCACTAAGGTTTTGTTTCGTAACGCCATAAAAGCGCAGTTGCTGCATATTGGGGACAATACTTAAAAAGCGTGCGCCAGTAATAACGCTTGCCTGAACGTCGACCGCCCCTTGCACTTGCCTGGCTTGTTCAACCACCCTTCCGGTGACCTTGGCAAGGGTGTTCATGTCATCACCAAACACTTTAATAGAGACGTCGCCACTACTGCCGGTTAGCATCTCAGAAATACGCATTTGAATGGGTTGGGTAACGTTAACGTTCATGCCGGGATAGCCTGAAACCACTTCTCGAATGGCATCAATCAATTCTTGTTTGCTATCAAAACGCCAGCTGTCTTTAGGGTTAAGCTCCATGAACACATCGGTTTCGTTTAAACCCATGGGGTCTAAACCGAGTTCATCTGAGCCAGTTCGGGCAACGATTTGCTTTATCTCCGGGATCTTAGCAAGTAGTTCACGCTCAACCTGTGTATCCAGCTCTATCGACTCCTGTAAAGAAATGGTCGGTGACTTTTCCAGTTGCACGATAATGTCGCCTTCATCCATGGTAGGCATAAAGATTTTTCCGACCATGATAAAGCTGATTACACTTAAGGCGAGCACTGCGGCAAACCCCATTAGCGTGGCACTTCGGCGTTTAATTGCGCCGGATAATATACGTTGATAGCGCGCCTGCATAAGCTCAAGCGATTTATTACGGCGAGCTTTGGGTCGCATTAGCAGCGAACCTAGAGCAGGGATTAGCGTCAGCGAAGTCACTAAGGCGGCAGTGATTGCGATAACAATGGTCAAAGCGACCGGTGAAAATAACTTACCTTCCAGGCCAGTCAGAGTGAGTAGAGGTAAAAACACCAAAATAATGATCACAGTGCCGCTAACCACAGACGGGGCCACGGAGAGGCTGGCGCGGTAAATTTTGTGCAACAAGGGCAATTTTTTTTGTGAGTTTAACTCGGTCTCGATTTTTTCGGTGATCACTACCGACGAGTCGACGATCATACCGATAGCAATAACTAACCCACCTAAACTCATCAAGTTCGCCGATAAGCCGAGTAATTGCAGGCAAATAAAGGTGATCAGAGCCGCCACCGGGATCGATAACGAGACCAAAATAGACGCACGAACATTACGTAAAAAGAAAACCAGTACCGCTATAACTAACACGATGGACTGCATCAGAGCATCAGAGATTCCAGCTATGGCAGTTTCAATAAGGCCTTTACGGTTATAGAACACGTTTATGTCAGTGTCTTTTGGCAGGCTAGGCTTTATTTGTGCCAGTTTTTGCTCAACCGCTTCAACCACCGCCGCGGCATTAGCCCCTTTTAAGCCGACTATCAGGCCTTCGACAGCTTCTTCTCCATCCTTGGTAATCGCGCCAAAGCGCGGTAGATAACTAAGCGCAACATCACCCAGTTGGTCTAGTCGATACACTTGCTGGTATTGGTTCGTCACACTAATGGCCGCCAGATCGTCAAGCGCGACAATACGTCCGGTAACCCGTGCGCTAAACGTTTCGGTACCTTGGGTGATGCGACCTAAATTACCGACTTGGTTGGCATCAGCCAAAGCATTCTTAATAGCTTGTAGCGAAATGCCAGCATCACTTAATTTTGACGCCGACGGTGTAAACTGAAAGGTTCTGACTTTCCCGCCTAAATTAGTGACATCTGCTACCCCTTCAACCGTGCGTAATGTCGGTCGAATCACCCAATCTAGCAGGTGACGCTTTTGCTCCAGGTTCATGCCGGGGTTTTCTACCGTGAACATGAACATTTCGCTTAATGGCGTGCTCATCGGTGCCATACCGCCTTGAATACCGCCCGGCAGGTCTTTACTGACGGCAGCGAGTTTTTCCGCAACTTGTTGGCGCGCCCAATAAATATCGGTGTCTTCTTCAAAGTCGAGGGTTATCGAGGTAATACCGTACTTGGTGGTTGACCGCAGAATGGTTTGATTTGGTATACCCAATAATTCGGTTTCTAACGGGTGAGTTACCTGGTTTTCTACCCGTTCGGCAGCCATACCGGGGGCGCGTAAGATGACGTTAACCTGAGTCGGTGAAATCTCTGGAAAAGCATCCACCGGTAGTTGGCGAAGCGACTGGATACCGGTCGCTATTAACAGCAGAAAAGTAATAAAAACAAACAGACGATTTTTTAGCGAAAAGCTCAGTATGCGGCTAACCATTACTGCGCCCCCTCGTCTTCTGCTATAACCTTAAGTGCTGCGACAGAATGCGTTGCGATGATGTTCAGAGGTGTCGTTGATCGTACAAAGTAATGCTCGCCGCTTAAGCTTAATAGTTCGATAGGCTCAGCGTTAATTGTCGCATTTTCTATGCTAAAGATAACGGGTTTATCCTGCAGTGTGGCAATAGCACTGGCCGGCAAAAGATAGGCATTTTCAATTGTTGCCTGGGGTACAACGTTAACGCGTTGACCGATGGTCCAGTTGATATTTTCTGGTGGCTCGCTCCAAATTCGTACAAAGCCATTACGCACCGTTTGTTCGCGTTGGCTTACCCGCAGCTTTTGACCGTTAATGTTTAGACTCGAGATACGTTTTGCCTGTTCTATCGGTACCTCGGCAACGATGGCTAAACGCGCATGAGCGGTTAGCGTACCCAGCTGTTGCCCATTACTGCTGGTTCGCCACACTCCTGGCTCTGTTGCGATCAATTGTGCAGACTGCGCAGCGGTTTGTTTTACCCGCCGCAGGACAACGTTAATTTCATGCAGGGTGTCATTCAGGCTAATGTATTGCGTTAGAAACTGCTGCCACTCATCGGCGGCAATGGCATTGTTTTGGTATAACTTCTTTTTGCTCTGATACTGCTTAGCGGCAACATCGTACTGCTCTTGTAGTGTTTCAACACGGTGAAAAAAGTGTTCTACCGAGGGACCATGTAGTTGCGCAATAAGGGTACCGGATTCCACCGCCTGCCCATCAACAACTTGATAGTCTACTGCCGCGTTTTCAAACGGGTTGGGCAAAGTTAAAACACTGCCTGGGGTCGTCTGGTAACTTCCCGTGACCGGTGCAAAAGCTACGTTATCTGCTTTCACTGCCGCTTGCGGGCGTAAATCGTAGTTACTTACCTGCTCGACAGAAATTGATTGCGCCGCTAACACAGTCGTTGTTGTCGCAAGCCCTGACAGAGCAAGTGCTATGACACTAACTATGGGACTAAGAGTAGCGGCGAGACGAGATAGGTTACAGCGTTTCATAAAGTCATTCCCTGTGCTTGGTTTAATAAGGCATTTGCCAGTTGTAGCTCTATCTGGCTTAGCTGCGCCGCTTGCTGATAGGACAACTGCTCGAGTAATCTCTCGATATACAAGCGAGTGTCAATTTGACCTTGTTGATATAGGTTGTCGAGCTGCTCGATGGCGTTGTCGCTTAACTCGGCGTTTTGGCGGTCAGTTTGATGTTTTTGCTTCAACTGCTCTAACTGGCTTTGCGCGTTAGCTATGTTGAGTTCAAGGCGGATTTGAGTCTGCCGGAGTGACTGGTTAAGCTCGCTTTGTTGCTGTTGCAACGCAACAAGTTCACTAGCATTCAGTGACTGTGAAAAATCGAGCGGAAGACTAAAGCCTAGTCCCCATTGATTTTCACTTTGGCTGGGCGCGTCAATGTATTTATAGCCCGCGTTAATGCCCCAGCTTTTTTCCACAGCAACGGTCTGTTGCGTAGCATTTAGCGCCAATTGCCATTGCAACTGAAGGGTTTGTAATGCTGGATGCGCTGCCTTTGAGGCGTGTGGACGAACAGATTCCTGTAGCGACTGTGGCACGTTATTAACGCCGGTCAGTTGCTGCCATACGCGCTCGAGCTGCTGCAAGGCTATTTGCTTTTCTGCAACTTGGCTAAGCGCACGTTGGTGTTGTTGCTTCACTATAATACCGGCATAAGCTGGACGTTCACCGGCTTCCACTAACGACTGAGTCTGGCGCTGAAGCTGATGTAATTGAGTGGTAACTTTTTCAGCATAAGCGAGTTCAGCCTGCAGGCGCTTAGCTTGCCAGAAAAGCTCTCGTATGACGCCGCTGGCGGTTAATTCTAGCTGACGTTGTTGAAGCTGTTGGTAGCGTTCAACGAGTTTTTCAGAGTTGTTAATTAATTTGCGCTGCGCGGGGGATAAAAATTCCAGCTCTAATACCAGCTCTGTTTCGTTTGAGCCAATAGCATCATCGTTAGTCTGCCAATGCATGAGGGATAACCGTGGCGTCGCAGACAACCATTGGCGCTGGCTAAAATCGGTATCGATAAGAAGACCATCTGTTTTGAGCCGTTCAACAACGGATTCCAGCAATGTTTGCTGCGATAGGTTATCGCCCTTAGCCAAAGGGCTTAGCAAAAAAAATGTACTTGCCAATAGGCTGAAAAATAATTTACCAGAGGTAGCGCGGAGCAAAGACATCAAAGCCTCCATCGGTTAATATCATTATTAACATTAAGGTTTTTAAGGCGTCGATGCATCGGGCGGATGCCCTAAGCGCACTAATTTATGAGGAATTTATGACAATTGACCGACTGTTAATGGTGATATTTTTATTAATTGCGTTTGCTAACGTCTCTGACGTGGTAGCCGATTACCATATGCAAGTGGCAACTTGGCATTTGGCCATTGAGGGAATTACTGTGGTCATTTCGATTACGGCATTTATTGTGCTGTGGAAGCGGGTATTGCTGCGCAATCAAGAACTGAAGCAGGTAAAAGTTGCGCTATCGAGACACCAGCAGCGTGAAAAGGAAAGCACAGCGAACCATGAGTCGGAAAAAGAACGTGATAAATCGCCAGATTCTTATACCGCCGTACAGTCCTGGTTCAAACAATGGAAGCTGTCTCCCAGTGAGCAAGAGGTTGCAGTGTTATTAATCAAAGGGTTGAGCTTTAACGAAATAGCCGAAGTTCGTAGCACCAAGGAAAAGACCGTCCGCCAGCAGGCATCATCAGTCTATGCTAAGTCTGGTTTGAGTGGTCGCAACCAACTATCGGCCTGGTTGATTGATGCGTTACTAGAGTAAGCGTTTTTCTATTCGAAAAATTATCTCACCAACCTGTCCATCGCATTTCATCAAATTAACATTCAAACCACCGATTGGTTAATCTGAAATAAATTCGTCTAATAAACCAACGACCCGATCGGACGTCGCAATAAGCTCTTCTACCATCGGCTCTAATTCATCGTGGCTAGCGCCACTTTTAGCTTTAGCAAAGATTTCACGCCCCAATTGATGCACCTTAGGGTGTATATTGCTATAAAGCTCAGGAAAACTCGGCTTATTCGCCAACAACGACTGTCCGCGATCCGAATCAAGAAACTTACCGAGGCGGCATTGAGTGTGATCTTTCAGCTCTCCTTCACTGAGTGACGTTTGACCGAACATCGCATAGCGAACGACTTTATCAACCCAGACAATATGGTCTGATTTAGCGAGTCGCAGTAACATTTGAGGTTCGTCGCTCGGGAGAAGTTGAAGTTCTTCCAGCTGGTTTTCGCGCAAGTGGCGCATCACTTTAGCTATATCATTAAAAGACGAGCTCGCAGTTTTAACTGAGTCAGACACATGCTGCAGGCGCTGTGACATATCAGTGGCAACACTCGATTGCTCCCGAGTTGCTGTGGAAACCTCTGTAGTAGCAGAGAGGTTCTGTTCGGCTGAATCACGCGCACGCTCTAGAATATCGCAAACTTGAAGGCGATCCTCACGAGACTCGGTTAAAGCATCGTTACTCCTTTCAATCACTGATTCAATCTCGCGGGCTCCATTTACGACGTCATTGACAATGGTATCAATTTCAGTGGCGGCCTCGGAACTGCGGTTGGCAAGCTCCCGTACTGCGTCAGCGACGACAGAAAAACCACGACCGGCCTCACCTGCACGGGCCGCCTCAATAGCGGCATTGAGCGCTAAGAGGTTAGTTTGATCGGCGATGTCATTAACCGTCTGGGTTAAATGCGTGATCCGCTCGGTCTGATTTACAAAAGTGCGAGTGTGCTCAGTCACCTGTGCAATTGATGTCTCCACATCACTCATGTGTTTCACCAGTGTTTTCAGCTTTTTGAGTCCGTCATCTGCATCGCTGGCCGATTGCTGTGCAGCAGACAAAACTTGCTCAGCATAGGAAGCAACCTGTGTTGCTGAAGACGACATTTCTTCTACTGCCGTAGCTAATTGTTCGGCATCCGCCTCAATGCGATTAATCTGCTCTTGAAATGTTAACCCCTCACGCCCGAAGCGAACAATATTACGAATCGAGTCGATGCTACTATCCGCAATACCATAAATGTCCGTCGATGGTTTTTGCGATGTAAATAGTGGCGACATCCAATCTGGTGCGTCATTTGCAGAGAGTTCACCACGACTGAAAGCTTCCAGGTAGGCTTGAGCCTTTCTGTGAGTTAGTAACATATGCTTTATCCTTATTGACTACATGGTTATTTTGTCACAAACCTGTACAAATCCAAGTAGAATAATCCCCGTTTTAATGATTCTTTTGGTTAAGCAGAATTCATTGTTTACGCTCTGAACTTATAATCCGGATCTCCCCCCTTTAGTATTCTAATTGTCGCGCTAAATGCGCGACTTGCCGAGTAATACACTCAACCTCAACACCTCACCCCAATATATTTGCTAACATCAGAACACAACTAATAATACTAACTAAAACAGGCAACTTACTATGAAGCGTTTGGTCACAAGCCTACTTGTTTCTGCAGCATTTGGCGTATCTGCATCTGAAGCTATGTCAGAGCGACCCTTAATCATGCAGCCCGAAATCAGTCCTGACGGGACTCAAATCGCCTTTAGTTACCAAGGTGACATTTGGACAATGTCGACATCGGGCACCAATCCAAACCGTTTAACCATCCACGAAGGCTATGAAAGCTCACCTAAATGGTCAAAAGACGGTAAATCCATCGCTTTTAGCAGCGACCGGTTTGGTAATGATGACGTGTTTATTATGCCAAGCAAGGGCGGCCGCCCCGATCGTTTGACCTATCATAGCGCCTCGGACCAAGTGTTAGGCTTTAATAACGACAACCAAGTACTCTTTAACACTCGCCGTTTGTACGCTGAAGTTGAACGAGAGTGGGAAGTGTACAGTGTGGCACCAACGGGTAACGCAACAGAGTCTCGCTATATGGATGCCCTGGGCTTTGATGCCGTGGTTTCTCCGGACGGCACAAAGATTGCCTTTGTGCGCAGTACCGCCAGAGTATCGCGTGAAGATTACCGTGGCCCGGCCAACCGTAATATCTGGGTTTATGATACTGAAACTGACGAGTACGAACAGTTAACCGACTTTGATGGTAATGACTTTATGCCTCAATGGTCGAGCAATAACGAGTTATATTTTATCTCTGCTCGTGCAGGTAAATACAATGTATTCAAGCAGCAGCTAGGATCGAAACGAGCAACACAAGTTACCGATGAACGTGAGTTTGGTGTTGAGCACTTTAGTATTGATAAGCGAGCAAACCATCTTGTTTATCAAGCTGCCGATAAAGTTCAGCTTATTACTGGTGACCAAAGCAAATCGCTCGACCTATCGATTCCTACGGATTTTCGTTTTGACCCTGTCACGAAAAAGTCAACCACGGACTCACTTGACGAATACAGTGTGTCCCCTAACGGTAAGTTAATTTCTTATGTCGTACGTGGCGATTTATTTGTCAAGCGCAACGATAAAGACGATAAACGGTCAGTCAGGCTCACAACAGGCGCAGCACGAGACAGAGATGTTACCTGGCTTGATGACAACACTCTGCTGTTTGTGTCTGATCGAGACGGCCAAAACGATATCTTTGCGGTGACATCGGCGGACTCTGACGAGCCGAACGTGTTTAAGTCGCTCAAGCATTCCATAACACCCGTCACACGCACCGACGCGCAAGAACGCGAACCCCTGGTTTCTCCTGATGGCAACAAAGTGGTCTATCGTGAAGGGCGCGGTAAGTTAATTGTTGCTGACGTTACCGAAGGCAATTCACTAACCAACACTGTTACCTTGTTAGACGGCTGGGCAACACCCAGTGGCGTGAGTTGGTCGCCAGACAGTAACTGGCTAGCTTATGCTAAATCTGATTTATCCTTTAATAGTGAAATCTTTATTCATGCTGCAGATAACTCGCAAAAGCCCGTTAATGTCAGTATGCACCCGAAAGGCGATTACAGCCCGGTTTGGTCACCCGATGGCAGCAAGCTCGGCTTTACGTCCATGCGTAATAACGGCGACTACGACATTTGGTTTGCCTGGTTAACAGAAGGCGACTGGCAGCGCTCTAAAGAAGAGTGGAAGCGCGATGAATTTGTAGAAGAAACGGCTGATGCCAAAAAAGATGAAGACGACTCGGAAGCTTCTGTGAAAGCAGTCGAGCCGATGCAAATTGACTTAGAGCGCATCTATGAACGCCTGGTTCAAGTCACGCGCTTTGCCGGTAATGAATCTGGCTTAGCATTCGATAAGGAAGGCGAGCATGTTTATTACACCATTGGTGGTGCTGGTCGTCAGAACTTTAAAATGGACCAAGACCTGTTCAAAATTAAGTGGAACGGTGAGGACAAAAAGCAGGTCATTGAGGGTAACAAAAGACCACGTAGCTTATCACTGAGCAGCGACGGCAAGCACTTGTTTGCGTTAACCGGTAAAGGGCAGTTAGTCAAAATAGACACAAAAAAAGACGAGCCTGAAATCTTATCGACCGTATCGCAACAAAACATCGAGCATATGGCCGAGCGTGAGCAGATCTTTGATGAAGCCTGGCAAGCACTTAATGCCGGATTTTACGATCCTGAATTTCATAACAATGACTGGCAGGAGCTAAAAGACAAATACCGTCCTTTAGCATTAAAAGCGTCAACCAAAGAAGATTTTCAGTATATCTTCAACTTGATGTTGGGTCAGGTCAATGCCAGTCATATGGGCTTATACCGCGGTGAAAACCAAAAAGAAACCCAAAAGACTCAAACCGGCTTGGTCGGTATTGAGGTTGTACCAACCGATGAAGGGCTGAAGGTTACCTCAGTTCTTAACAAAAGCCCTGCCGCCCGCGACGACAGCCGTCTACGAGTCGGTGATGTGATTACACAGGTCAATCAACAGTCGGTCGAAGACGCCAACTTCTATGAGTTACTGAATGGATACGCAAATCAACGGGTATTGCTTGACATAAAGCGTGCCAATGAGAACACCGAAGTGGTGTTGTGGCCAACAACGCGTTTAAGTAACGAAAAATACGACAACTGGGTCGAAACGCGCAGAGCAATGACCGAAAAGTATTCAAACGGACGCTTGGGTTACTTGCATATTCGCGGTATGAACTGGACCAGCTTTGAGCGTTTTGAGCGGGAACTGATGGCTGCGGGTTACGGCAAAGACGGTATTGTCATTGACGTACGTTATAACGGTGGAGGCTGGACAACTGACTATTTGATGGCAGTGTTAAACGTTGAACAGCATGCTTACACGATTCCTCGCGGTGCTACAGACAACCTGGACAAAGACCAGAAAGAATTCAGAGACAAGTACCCCTACTCTGAGCGTTTACCGCTATCGGCCTGGACTAAGCCATCTATTGCCATGAGTAACGAAAACAGCTATTCAAATGCTGAAATCTTCTCGCATGCCTATAAATCGTTAGGTATTGGCAAGTTGGTGGGTCGCCCCACATTTGGGGCCGTCATCAGTACAGGGGCTGAACGCCTTGTTGATGGCTCAATTATCAGAATGCCATTTAGAGGCTGGTGGGTTAAAGAATCCGATGCCAATATGGATTTTACCCCAGCTCAGCCAGACATTGAGGTATTTAATCCACCGGCTTATAAAGCCAAAAACGTGGATCCACAGTTAGAACGTGCTGTCGAAGAGTTGTTAAAGACCCTTTAGACTAGTCGCTGAGTAGATAAATAAAAGGTGAGCTCTGCAGAAGAGCTCACCTTTTTTGTGTAACTTAATAAACTTGATTACATCACTTTAAGACTAATCAAGTCTCGACAAAGCTCTGACAAGCTCATCAATTAGCCTATCGCTTTCCTGAATGACGTTATTAATTTCAGATGCGGCTTGTGACGAGCTGTTCGCGAGCGCCCTCACCTCGTCTGCAACGACGCTGAATCCTCTGCCTGCTTCGCCTGCTCTTGCAGCCTCTATAGCAGCATTCAGAGCTAATAGGTTTGTTTGGTCTGAAAGGCCGTTGATAGTGGTCACAAACTTCGTAATACGCTGGGTTGAGTCCACTAACTGCGTTGAAGTTTCTTTTGTCTTTTCCTGAGCGCGTTGCCGTTCCGTGATATCAACACCAAAAAATACCAGCTTAGAAATGTTGCCATCTCGGTCGTTGATGCGGCATAAGCGCCCATCAATTGATCTTTGTACCCCTCCGGCTTCAGTGAATTGGACTTTTTGTTCAGCAAGACCATTTTCGATACTCAGTTTTACCACATCATCAGTAAGCCCGGACCATAGACTTTTGGCAGCTCTTTCCGGGTCATTTGAACAAGACTGTTTAAACAGTTCGTTAATTTCTGTGGGTTGTCCGTCTGATGAGAACTCTATAGTGACAAGCGCAGACGCCATCGCATCGGTTTTAGCGTAGTACTCATCGCGAGCAAGCTTATTTTCTGTAATATCAGTTTGTATCGAAATATAACGGCTGATTTTTCCACCCTCAAATACAGGGCTGATTGACAAGCTTATCCAATAAGCATTGCCGTGTTTATCGTAGTTAAGAACTTCTTCATAGATCACCTCGTTTGCGGCGATCGCTTGAGCGAGGCGACTAACCGTATCGGGATCGGTATTTTTACCTTGAAGAAAATCACCCGGCTTTCTACCTTTCACTTCATCCATTTCATAGCCGGTCATTTTCGTAAACCCTCTGTTTACGTACTCTATTGCTCCTCGGCTATCGGTAATCACAACCGCATTATCGGTCTCATTGGCTACCAGTGACAGCATTTCGACTTCTTTGCGGCGCTTAACCTCTTCATCAATATCGCGGAAGAACGCGACGTAAAATAATTTGTCTTCACCTAAATCAACCTTAGAAATAGTCACTGACGTCCATACGGTAGAACCATCAGCTCTGGGTACTTCGATCTCGACGGGACGCCCTACTAAACGGTTTTCTCCGGTTCTTCGGTTTCGGTTGACATAGTCGTCGTGATTACCCTGCTCGCTGCGAGGAACCAGCATTTTGACATTATTGCCGAGCACTTTTTCTCGGGAATAGCCCCATAAATTTTCAGCTGCCTTATTGAAGGTAATAACGTTATTGTGCTCATCAATAATAACTACAGCGTCTAACGTTTGCTCAAACGACTGATTTAAGATTGCTCGGTTTTGGCGATCCTTACTAACATCACGAGCAAACGCGGTATAGTGCTTTTTACCGTCTATAATAACCTTGCTCAGTGAAAGCTCCGCATAAACCGTGCTACCGTCTTTCTTTTTTATTGGAACTTCGCGTGTTGAGTTAACGATGCGATCCTGATCCGTATTCCGATGTCGGTTAACATAACCGTCATGGCCTGCTGCGACATCGTCATGCATTAAAATAGCAACATTTTTACCGAGCACTTCATCGGCAGTGTAGCCCCACAAACTTTCTGCTGAATCATTGAAGAATGTAATCAAATTACTCTCGTCAATATTGACGACTGCAAAAACACTGCTTGCCATCGCTTCGGCTAGTTGACGGCGTTGTTTTTGTTTTCTAAAAAACATTTAAACCTCTGTGGGATGTTATTTGAAGTTACATTTTAAACCTTTAACCACTCTTCTGTTATCGGTTAAATTTATCTTATCTCAGCTATCGGCCGCACCGGCTATCATCTTAATGATTATTCATTAGGAAACGTTTTTTTGTGTCAAGCAGTATCGTTATTATCGCTGTTTGGCAGCTGGATCAGTCGCTTGGCGCATGATCTACCTAGTGTTTAATTAGCAAGCATAATTACGCTGCGTCATCTCAAACGGATCAGAGTTTCTAAGAAGCAAACTTAGGTTGCCTCGTCGTGCCTAATAGAAAGAAAAGCATCTGTGCCCCCATGAAAGTCTCACGATCACGTGTGGAATCAGCAGGCCCTTGAAGATGCTTCATAAGTTCGTATAAAAGAAATACTCTATGACATGCTCAGTCCGTTCAGCCATATCGTCTAGGATCTCATTCATTGAGTCCTGGTCAAAACCAACCTCTTTAGCAGTGGCTGGAAACGCTGACAATATATAGTAAAGCGGAGTTAAGCGGTATCTGCTATCCCGGTCGATAAAAATCGAGAAGTTTTTGGATGTGTCCGTAAAACTTGGGTAGAACCCAACTGAATTCTTTAAGCGGAGGATAAATCGAACTTCCGCTGTTCGCTCATAGCAGCCGCTAAGCAGTTACTATTACATTGTAATATTGCCGTCTGCCAATGCTTTCGTATCTTTATCAATTAACGCCCTTATTGCTAACGTAAGTGCATCGTAATCGGTGTACTTTTTGCCATACGTAAGGTTGAATTTATAATTAAAGTCTTCTGGATTTTTACCCTGTGTATGTTGCAAAATCGTCTCGATCTTATCAAAGGCCTTAGCCAGTTTAGCCTCCTCGGATGAGGCATTCTCATACTCATCCCACAGTTCGAGGACTTCTAAGCGAAGACGTTCCGGCAGTGGCTGAATAAGTACTTGAAGATCTCTTCGTTCGTTAGCTCCCTTATCTACTCCTTCAACTTGATCGACTGCTGCTATATCACCGCTTATCGCCTCGCCTAAATCGTGAATAACGCATATTTTCAAAAGTTTTAGAATGTTTAGCTCGGGATATTCCTTTTCAAACAGTAAGACTATCAGGCACAAGCGCCAGGTGTGCTCAGCCGTACTTTCATGCCTACCATTAGATGTTCTTGACGAACGAAGCGTATTTTTCAGCTCCTCGGTTGCCCGAAGAAAGCTTAGGATGCCTTCTAACTCTTCATCTCGCATCTTAAGTTCTCCCTTGAGTTCTATATATTAAATACTATCCACTTTATCATTATTCCAAAGCCATGGGAGTATGACTGTAATTTTAATAGTGACGTCTGCTACGAGCGAAGAACGGACATAAGTGACTCACTAATCTTTATAACTTTATGATGAAAACTGATCTTGCCGCCTTGAAGCTGAATTCATGAGTATAAGTTTAATCCTACTCAAACACTTCTTGGCGCGGTGCAAGGTTGCAAAGTTGTTATAAAGGAGTAATTTAATTGGTGGAAAAACAATCTAACCAGGGAATGGCGTCAAATGAAACTATCCAACGTTCTATCTACCGTTAACCAGTTTGAGAAGTCTAAATTCATTAACTTCCTTGATCGCATATGCACTGAAGCCAGCTCGCACGATAAGCAAGTGGCTAAACAGTTCAAGAATGTCGATGGTCAAATCAAAAATGCTTCCAGTGGCGAAGTTACCCAATTATTCAAGCTTGCCGAGCCGTTATTCCAAAAAGAAGTAAAGTCTCAACTAGCACTCAGTGGAGCGCAGGCAGCTCTATTGGTCAATATTCTGAGTCGTGATGGAAACTGTGTTGCTCGCGTGTCCTGGATTGAGCAGCTGTACGCAGAGGAATGGAAAGAAATTGATGCTCAGGCTAAGAGCCTTAAATCGCTTTTCGGAGAAGCCGAGCAAACGGAAATTTATAATGAGCCTAAACGGTTAGGTATTTATTACGCTTGTCTGCATGAGGCACTTCATAATGATGAGCGCTCAAATCGGGAAGCAAAAATTACAGATGAAGAGCGGGGCATACTGAACGTACTTGCTCATAAGCTTGATGTCACCGCTGATAACCGAGTTGCCATTGAACATTTAATTGACCCGATCCCTAAAACCGGCGTTTCAGACTGTTTAAATCAACTCCGGGAAATAGGCATTGTCTTCGTTTCTAAAAAGCATCAAACCGTCTATGTTCCTGATGAAATTGTCGCATTGCTGCATCGTATTCAAGCTAAGGAGCTCGCAGATAAGCACCTTTTAAGAATTCTGCGGACCTTCTCTGATGCCGAGCTATCTAATATTTTGAAAAACCATGACAAGCGCATTCGTGGTGTCAGCCGTAATGAGAAAATCGAAACCGTCTTTAAAATGGGCTTATCGGTAAGTCAGATTCTTGGTGAGGATATGCACGGTGAACAATCGAGCGTCAATGAGAAGAAGGAACGCCTGAAATCACTAATTGATGACTTGCAACTGTCTGTCGACAAGCTTGGAACAACCCTGGACGAGCGCTGCGGGTTGATTATTGGCGCTCTTAACTCGTCTGCAGATTATGAGTTCAATATCTTATCGGCGACGGGGTACAAGTCACTGTTTACAACACTAAGTCAGCATATGCCGGAGCTACCGAAAATGCTGAAAGACGAGTTTGAGCTTGAGCCGAACCAGGACATCGATATAGAGAAGTTACGTGCACTTGCCATAACGCCTTATGACATCCTATTTATGCTATCTAATGAGCAAATAAAGAACTTGAAATCAGATATGGGTATCACGCGTCGAGGTGACGCAAGACAGGTCATTCTAGAGAGTTTTGCCGACGCGACCGATAAGCTTGTTGAAAATTACGAAGCGCTGGCAAAACGAGATTTGGCCGCGTTAAAGCAAAAAGGTATTGAGATACCGGAAGCTGATATTGGTGTTAAATTTGAAGAGGTCACCAAAGCAATATTCGAAGAGCTGGGCCTTACTGTGGACGAGGATTTACGGCGTGACATCAATACAGCCAAAGACAAAGCTGACATTCTGCTCTCGTTAAGTGAAGACGATATCATTATCGGCGAAGCCAAGACTTCTAAGAAGGGAGATTTTGCGAAATATTCCACGACATCTCGACAGGTAAAAGCTTACGTTACGCGCTGTGAAGCCACAGGTAAGCGGGTTGCTCAAGTACTCATTATTGCCCCTAGTTTCTCCAACGACTTTGTTGAATCTGCAGAGATGGATACCGAAGTGAACATTTCGCTGCTTGAGGCTGCAGGTTTGAAAAAGATATTAGAGGCATATAAGTCCCGCAGAAACCCTAAATTCTCGGCCAAACTGTTCACTAAGGGCGGACTGCTGAAAGCAGATTTAATCGCTAAAAATATATAAAAATTTAGGGGGGTAAAGATATGTTGAAAGTCTTACACAGAGTGCTTTTTAAGAAAACTTTACAGAGTGCTTTATCACTAACTTCTCTCACAATATTACTATCAGGTTGCTCTAGCACCGCAGATAACATTTATTTAAAACAAGAAGTTGAAAATATTCATCGGGTGACATCGACAATAGAAAATACACAAAGCAAAGATTTTTTTGTTGGCGATCATGTATTCTCCATAAATAAATTTAAAGCCAAAGCTTACTCTGATGCTGCAATAGTTTTTTCTTCAGACTTTTCTGTAAAGCGTGATGTTTGTTTGTCGATTGTTAGTAATTGCTCGTACTATGTCCCGGCTGATAGAAAGTATGAGGTATTAAGACGAATTCAATTAAATGATGAAATTTATGACGTTGTTAGCATAGATCGAAGAAGTGCTTCAAAGTTAGACAAAACAGAATTTGCCAAAGAGGATAATACACTATTGGTGGGTTCAGATGGAAAATTGTTGAAGCGCGTCTTTATTGCAAATCTTAATGAAGTTCTTCCAAATACATTTAGTGTTAACCCTAGCTCCGTAAAGGGCAAGCGGGTGGACATTATCATCGATGAGACTAAAAGTGATGTGACTTCTACTTTGTTACTAAAAAATGTTTTGGATAACTCAATCTCAGTGGAGTACTCAAAATATGATTCAGCAAGCAATACTCAGTTAGCTAAAGAATTGTATGAACTTCCTCTAAACGAAAGGTTTATCTTCAAAGAAGTAGAAATGTTAGTAACTAAAGTTGGTCCGAGAAGTGTTAATGTTCAATTCTTCAGCGAGAGCGATAGTATATGAGCATTTTTCTGTAATCTCCTCTTTTAAATAGCAACTTTTATAAAATTAATGAGTTTTAGTGGTCGAGAAAAACTAACCACCGGTTGATAATTTATGCAGTACTGTTGCTCTGCCTGGTTCGGATTTAGAGCTTTTTTGTGTTTTAGGGTTCGCAGTCCACTGAAACAACAATTCCTAAAGAAATGATAATAGCTGTAGGAAAAGCCTGAGAAGTCTAAGATGAGCAGTACAATGAAGGAAATTGCAGTTATTGTCAGTATAACCGAGAAAAGTCATGGCAGAATGAGTTAGCTAGGCGCTGCTGGTGGGCGAAATTTCCGCAAAGCGGAGCGTTATAAGGATAAAACCCTATGAACTGGTCTTTGGTGTTAAATTTTATATCCGTACCCGCAGCAATAATTCTCGGCTTGCTGTCTTACCGGCTCAGTTTGCATAGCAGTCGGTCTCAAAAGGTCGAGGAGTTGGCTTCAGTGGAAGGCCAAGTGGGGAGAGTTGCATCCATTGAGGTTGCGCGTATCGCAGGCCGTTGTGATTACGGCACACTGATACGAGAGCATGTCTTGAATGTGGCGACAATCGACAACATTGCCTCAAAGTGTAAAAAGCACGGATTAAACGGTGCTGAACTTCACGAATTTCTCAGAGAGGCCAACTCCGCGCTGGCTAATCGATATTGGGAACGCGAGCCAGCAGATAGACTTATTCGCCGTGCTCGGAACCTACAGAAAAGGATTGGCGATGAAATGCGCTCTTAGTTCATTCCTGGGACAGGTATAATCAATAGCTCCAGTTCGTTCCGGGCCTGAACCCCTCTAACGGACGCCCTTTTCTCCACTTCGCTGCAAAAAGGTCGCCGTTGAACAAAAGCGTTACATTTTATAAGGTACCGATGGACACTGAGACATTAGTAAAACGAACACTGGAAGAGCACTTTAAGCTCAATGTCGAGAAAATACCTGAGTCGGACGCAAGAACGCCGGATTTCCTTGTGCGCGACGACACAAACGAATACTTGATAGAGGTTAAAGAGAAAGAGGCAAATCCAGCATTTGGTGAAGCAAGAGAAGGGGCATTTTCCAGAGGGGAAATTTTCGAAGTATCTGAATCGCTTGCAACGAAAAGTGTACTTCAAAATGTAGTGCGAGACGGCCGCAGACAAATTAAAGCGCATGTTACTGACGAATCAACTTTTAGGATAGTTTGGATTCATTGTACTGGCCTTGCTTATGACGTAACACTAGAGCAAATAATTGTGGGGCTTTATGGTAGTGAAACCGTTGTAGACTTTAGCTCCGATGATGCTTTTGCTGGAACCTGCTATTACTTTGGCTTTAGTCAGTTCTTTAAGTATCGGGATTCAATAGATGGTGTAATGGTCACGGGCCGCAAAGGCGAGGCGACTCTCTGCATAAACAATCATTCGCCTCGTTATGAGAAATTAAACGCATCGGCACTAGTCCAATCTATGCCAGTTGGTGTTAGAGATCCAATACATGAAGAAAGGGACGGCTGTGCATTTATAGTCGATGGCGAAGTGGATCGTAGCAAGCCGGATGAAGTATTGAGTTATCTCCGGAAAAAGTACAAAACCGAGAAACTCAACGTGATTAACATGCGCCATATGGAAGTTCATATGGCGGTCCCACATAAATAAATTTAACAAACGCAGGCACTAGAACAAAGTTTACGGCGCACTTCAGTTTTGCTCGTGTTGCGGGCGTTAACGTCCGCTCCTGGCACAAAGCGGAAGTAAACACAAAATTAACGGGCTTCCGACTAATCTCCATGGCCTATTCGACTCTCAATATAAGTTGCTGGGGTCACTACGAATTCCAAAGTATAACGTCGAATATTTTCAACACCTAAACTCAGGTTTTTCTGGCTCTGATTTAAAAATTGTAGGTAAAGGTCAAAATTTGGCTAATGCAAAGTTAGTCCGAAAATGTTGGCCACATTCTGGACACAATTTGGACACATTAAACTTTTAGTAAGTGATTACTATCAAGGAAAGTCGCACAGCGATGGCGCACCCGATAGGAGTCGAACCTATGACCTCTGCCTCCGGAGGGCAGCGCTCTATCCAGCTGAGCTACGGGTGCGTCGTTAGGAGTACTCAGAGCAGGCGTGGATTTTAGGGAATATCGGCTAGAATGTCCAGCACTGCAAGTGTCACAAAAGCTTAAATGAACTGTCAACGGCGGTTCATCTTGGTTGCGGAGTATAGACGAAACCCACCATGGGAGATCGCTATGCCCCAAGCTCGTCTGGATGCCCGCACGTTGTTTATTTCCGATATTCATCTTGGTTCGAAAGACTGCAAAGCCGAGTTTCTACTTCATTTACTCAAACGCGTCGATGTCAAAAAGCTGTATCTGGTTGGTGATATCGTCGACTTCTGGGCAATGAAACGGCAGATTTTCTGGCCCGCACCGCATCACCAAGTCATTCAACAAATACTCTCTATGGCGCGCAATGGCGTGGAGGTTATTTATATTCCCGGCAATCATGATGAGGTGATGCGCAAGTACCGCCACCCCGACGTGGCCAGTATTCGCATTCAGCGCCAGGCTATTCATACCACCGCCGACAAAAAACGCTTGCTGGTTTTGCATGGCGACGTGTTTGACGCAGAAACGTGCCACAGCAAGCTACTCTCTTTTGTTGGCGATCACCTTTACGACTTTTTGCTATGGCTAAATCGCCAGACACACCGCGTGCGCAATCTGTTTGGCCATAACTACTGGTCTTTGTCAGCTTACGTAAAAAGCCAAATTGGAAAAGCAGAGGAAGTCATTGGCCATTATCGTGCAGCGGCGCTTCGTGAAACCAGTAAACGCGGTCTGGACGGCATAGTCTGCGGGCACATTCACCATCCCGAGCTGGTCGAGTCCGATAAGCTGCTTTACGCCAATACCGGTGACTGGGTTGAGAACTGCACGGCGCTGTTCGAAAGCCATGAAGGCGAGTTGTCGTTGATGAACTACACACTGTCTGATGCGAAACCGGCTCGCTTTAGTCGCCGTCGTCAACGTTCATACAATAATGCTGCATGATACCCACGCTATGCGTTCGATGACGAGTTGATTCAGACTTAGAAGACAAATGAAAATAAGCAGCCAGAAGGCTCTGGCTGCCTGTCGGTTATTCGACATTTATCCGCCTACTGCTTTTCCAGTTTTAGATTATGAAAATCAAAACTAAAGTCGGTAAAGTCAGCCACGGCTTGCATGGTTGCACTTTCGACCCGATTGCTCTGACTCACATCAAACTCGATAAAAGCATCCGCTTCTAATAGCGGCTCGTCCCAGCGCACAATAAAGGTATTGCCGTTATAGTGCTCCAGCGAACCTTTCAGCATATCGGTATGGGTGAAGTCTATGTTCAGAGCGTCGCCCTTCTCAGAAATAACGACCTCACCATACCAGGCGTCTTTATAGGTTCCGACATATTCCGATAGCGCCAACGCAGGCTGCGGATCATCAACTGCTTCTACCTTAAAGTCGGCCTTTTTCTGAATGAACTCATGATATTTTTTGCTTTCCTTTGCCACCCAGTCCTCGTCCGGCACACCCAGAATTTCTTCCAGAGACTCTTGCACTATAGCGGTTAAGGCACCGAACGCCTGCTGGTTACTCATAACTGTAATGGCGAATTCTTCCTCAGGAATGACCGTTGTAAAGGACAACATTCCCAAAATACCGCCACTATGAGACACATGCTTAACGCCGTAATAATCTTTCACGAACCAACCTAAACCATAACCTCTGAAATAGGTGCCCTGCTCTGCCGCATCGCCTGATACCGGCAATGGCGTGGTCAGTTGCCACATGTTATGCAACGACGCTTCGGTAAACAAACGCTCTCCTGTGGGTGTCTCGCCTTCATTCAGCAGGGTCAGCAACCAACGGCTCATGTCATCTGCGCTTGCCGCTGTTGCGCCAGCCGCCGAAAAGTCTTCAAGAAAGTCGAGCGGAAAACGATGCAGTTCGCCATCCATTTCAATGGTACCTACCGCCACATTGTCGTAACCCTCATCAATGCGCGAGAAGCCGATAGTGCTCTCATCCATCTGCATATGCTCAAAGAATGTTTGTTCCACATACTGCTGGTAAGGCATATTCGTCACTCGACTAATCACTTCGCCCGCGGTGACGAACATCAGGTTGTTGTAGTCAAAGCGTTCACGAAAGCCATGCTCAATGGGCACATTGGCTAAGCCGGCAATCACTTCGTCAGTGGTTTTGTCGGTGTTCGGCCAAATCATCAAATCACCGGCACCCAACCCCAGGCCAGAACGATGACTCAACAAGTCACGAATAGTTAGCTCTCGGGTAATATAAGGGTCAGCCAGTTTAAAGCCCGGCAAATGCTCAACGACTTTATCGTCCCACTCCACTTTTCCCTGCTCAACCAAGGTAGCCATAGCGGCAGCGGTAAAAGCCTTAGTATGCGAGGCTATACCAAACAAAGTGGTTGGCGTAACCGGTTGCTGCGACTCAATATCCCGAACGCCGAAGCCCTCGGCTAAAATCACTTCGCCGTCTTTAACCGCAACAACCGCCAAACCCGGAATATTAAAAGCATCCAGCGACTGTTCAGCGGTTTGACGAATTTTCTTCTCTAGAGATATACCATCTTTTTTATCTGCGGACGCTTGTTCTGAGCAAGCCAGTAAGGTACTTGCGGCAAGACTTAAAAACAGAACTTTGGCTAGGTTTTTCATGGCAATTCCTTTTTATTTTTTGTAAAGACTACCACAAGTCTTTTTAATTTCACTTTTCCGTAAGCTTGCTCTTATTGCCGCCTCCTAATTCATCGTGCTTTTAGCGGAGTTGGCCTTAATCGCTTTGCCTGTCAGTAGGTTATGGTTTTATAGTAAACGCAGACAACTCAAGAAAACCTAATTCAAGGAAAACACTATGTCGTTAAAACAAATTATGAGTGCGTTGACCGTCTCTTCAGTTTTGTCGCTGCCCACAGTGGCCAGTGACTACTTAGATACGTCAACGAGCTTCTCAGATGAAAACAAAAACACTAAAACGCGCGTTATTTTTGTACCTGAAGGTACTGCAGTTGAGCTACCGGAATGGTCAGGCTCTGATGTAAACGCCGTTAGCCGCGCTGCCGATATTGAAGAATTTGAAGGCGAAGCATCGCAGTTAACCACCGTTATTGCACCTGAGGGCACCAAAGCCAATCACCTGCTTCTGGCTGGTGTGGGTAACCCGGCTGAACTTTCACGTTTTGAAGCTGAGAAGCTAGGCGCCTCTATTGCTGCTGCTTTAAAGCCTGAGTTAGAAAACGTTGTTTTCGACACTCGCCTCATTAGCAATCCGGGTATTGCTGCTGAACTGAGTTCGCACATTGCTCATGGCATCGACTTACGTAACTATCGCTTTGACCGTTATCAGTCCGAGCCTAAAGAGCGCCCGCAAACAGCCTATCACTGGTTAGTGAAAAGCCCTGACATGGCTGAGAAAAAATACCTTGCCTCTCGCGCAATTGCTGAAGGCGTGTTTGTTGCCCGCGACATTACCGCTCTGCCCGGCAGCGACGGCTACCCTGAAGCCATTGTGAAGTTAGCTCAGGAAGCCATGAAAGATATGAATATCGAACTGACTATCGTCACGCCTGAGCAAGTTGAAGAAATGGGCATGGGCTTGCTTCACGGCGTAAGTAAAGGCAGCCAACACGGTTCTTACCTGCTGGCCGCACACTATAAAGGCAGTAACGCTGACCCAATCGCATTGGTCGGTAAAGGCAATACCTTTGACACTGGTGGCTATAACTTAAAAACCAGCTCCTCTTCTATTTTGCGCATGCAGACCGACAAAGCTGGCGCAGGAGCGGTCATTGGTGCCGTTATGGCACTGGCAGCACAAGAAGCACCGGTCAATGTGGTTGCTGTAGCACCACTGTCGCATAACCTCATTTCTGGTTCAGCGACATTACCAGGAGACGTAATTAAAGCGGGTGACGGCACCTTAGTAGAAATTGCTAACACTGACGCAGAAGGCCGACTGATTCTTGGTGACGCCAACTGGTATGCCAACGACAAGTTCAAACCTCGTGCCATTGCCAATATTGCGACCTTAACCGGCTCCAAAGTTGGTGCATTGGGTACGGGCTACGCAGCTTTATTTGCGTCTGAGGACGACTTACGCAGCACGATCATTGAAGCCGGGAATCTCACTGGTGAAAAAGTCTGGGAGCTGCCTTTAGAAGGCTATGACGGCATTATCGACAGTCCGCTGGCCGATATTCGTAACATTGGTTCTCCGGGCACACAGGCGGGCGCAGCGTTTCTGAAGCACTTTGCTGGCGACACCCCGTGGATCCATATTGATATGGCTGCCGACGCTATGGTCAGTTCTGATACCGGTATTCATCCGGCAGGACCAACCGGATTTGGTGTACGCTTGTTAACTGAGTGGGTTCATCAGTTAGGACAATAAGCAACACCAGTCCTCTTATTAAAAGGCACCCGTCAGAGGGTGCCTTCGCTAGTGACTCGTCTCTTACAGTAAAGCCCAGCGAATGAGCCCCCCCACTAAGGTGACCGCCAGTACGCCCAGGCACCATAACCCCACAAACCACAGCCATTTTTTAAGTACAGGCTTCATCAGTCGTGGTATCCGCTGTCAGGGTCAACTTTGCCGCGGAACACCCAGTAGGTATAACCGGTGTAAGCGAAGATCATAGGCAACAGGAACACAGCGCCCACGAGTAAGAACTTCAGGCTGTTGTCCGGTGCTGCGGCTTCCCACAGGGTAATGCTGCGGGGTACCAGATACGGGAATATGCTGAC